>NZ_JBFTLP010000003.1:0-478381 GCF_056396505.1 Arthrobacter sp. 05T410
GGCCCCACCGACATCTCCCCGGTCGGGTTCGCCGCGCAGCTGCACGTGGGCCTGGCGATCCACAACTACGGCATCCAGGAATACATGCAGCACTCGGATGCGACCAACGAGGTCTTCGAACAATCCATGACCTTCGTCGACGGCTACCTCCACCCCGGCGAGGCGCCCGGCATCGGCGTCGAATTCAACGAAGAAGCCGCCGCCGCGTTCCCCTACCAGCAGGCCTACCTGCCCTACAACCGCCTCGTCGACGGCACCGTCCATGACTGGTAACCCGACCACGACGGGTAACTGGCACTGACGGATGGCAGTGCCTTAAGCACCAAAAAGGTCCCGGGCGGCGAGTCGATGCTCAGCCGCCCGGGACCTGGCTCTTTTGAGTCCGGCTCTCAGCGTCCGGTTTGCTGGTTGCTTAGTGAACCTGTTCCCGGGTCATGCCGAAGGGGACCTGGTCGGAGAGGGCCGCGGTGTAGTGGCCCGGCTTGTGCCGCGTGAGCAAAATGCCGTGCGTCCCGGTTGTCATGGCGAGCTGCTGCAGCCCGCGGACGGCGTCGTTGAGTCGGTCGTCGAGCACGCGCCGGTTGTCGACCTGGATCTCAATGGGCTCGGTAATGGTGGTCATCGCTCTGTCTTTCTTGGAGTACTTCTAGTCGGCCCCAATGGATTCAGGAACAGTAACGTCATATTTATTGGCCCGTCAAATCACCACGCCGCATGTGCGCGTGGCCCGTGCGGACGCCAAATGCCCGCAGATTGCGGCCCGGGCGGCTGACCTGCAGATCCACCCAGGCCCGGGTGGTCGCAGTGAGTCTAATCACCCGGCATCACTGCGGGCAGGCCGAAAGATGCTCGTGGACGCAAACAATGCCGCCGTCGGAGGCGCGGGAGAAGATGATGGTCTCCCGTTCATCGCTCGTATCGCGGCCACCGTCCCGGTCAACCCGGACCGTCGTGGCCACGCGGTGCGAAAACACCGCGGTAGCCCCGAGGAGCTGGATATCCTGCTCGCTGCTCCGGCATTCGAGCACACGCCAACCACCGGCGAGCCAGCTGTCCCAAAGGGTGCGGTAGGCGGAGCGGGACCCAAGGCGCCGGGCTTCCGGATGGAAGATGAAGGTCGCCTCCGGGCTGAAGGCCGCAAAGTAGGCCTCGGTGTCCGTGGCGGCGAAGGCGGCGACCAGGCGGTCGGCTGCCTCCTGGACCTCTTCGCGGCTGAGGTCGCGGGGCGCTGCCGGCTGCAGCGCCGCAGCCGGCAGCGGCCGGGCCACGGCCCGGATCGGGGCGCCGTCGGCCCCGGGGATATTGAGGGGAAAGAGGAAGAGCTCGACGTCGGATCCTGCGTCTGTGGCCCGCTGGACCTGCTCCAGTCCGGTGAGGTTTTCCACGATGATGCAGCCGTTTCCGGCCAGGATGGCGTGGGCGGGGAAGCTGCCGTCGGCCGGGTCGCCGTGCTGGTTGCCCTGCTGGTCGCCGTGCGTGGCGCCGGGGGAGGTTGGATCCACACTGAGGGCATCCAGGCCTACGGCGCGGTAGCCGCGGTCCACGATCAGTTGCGCCGCCGCGGCCTCCAGCCATGGGTGCTTGAGGTACTCCTCCGTTCCCCACGCCGCTGCGCAGCCGGTGTGCAGCAGGAGGATCTTCTCGGGATTGTCCGGATTTCCAGGTTCCCCAGGATTTCCGGCGGAGCCCGCCGGGGCGATCCCCGCCAGGTGCGCGGCGGTGATGGCGCCGCCGCGGGCCACGTCCCGGACGTCCACGATTTCGGCGACGCCGCCGAAAAGGGACAGCGGCAATTCGTCCAAAGCTGCCCAGCCGTCGCCCACATGCAGGGGTGCGTCGGCGTGGGTACCCGAATGGGAGCCCAGTCCGAGCGAGAGCACGTTGGCGCCGTCGGCCTCCACGGTCAGTGCCGATGCGATCCGGACCTCCGGGTCGCCGGGATAGACAGGCATTCCGGTGCGCAGCGGAACGCTGAGATCGAACCACGTCACCGCTGGCCCACCAGTTCCGTGTCGAAGTCGCCGTGCAAGTCCGGCGCGGCTGCCTCCGGTGTTCCGGCAGCGACGGTGTTTCCAGCCGCATCGATGACCGGCGGCACCGGGGTGTCCTTCGAGGGGATCCAGCGCGGCCCGGCGGCCGGGAACACTCCGCGCGGCTCCGGGAAGATCCACAGCAGCCCGAGGTAGAGGACGGCTGCAAGCCCCAGCGATGCCGGCAGACTGATGTCCACGCCGCCGGCCAGGTTGCCCAGGGGCCCCTGGAACTGGCCGGGCATGTTCACCATGCTCAGCCCGGCGGCGGCGCTGACCAGCCAGGCCGTCATGCCGCGCAGGTTCCAGCCGTGGTTGAACCAGTACCGTCCGCCGGTCTGGCGCCGGTTGAACACCTGGAGGGCGTCGGCGTCGTACCAGCCGCGGCGGGTGATGAAACCGATGATCATCACCACCATCCAGGGCGCGGTGCAGGTCACGATCAGGGTGGCGAACGTGGAAATGCTCTGGACGAGGTTGAAGGCGAAGCGGCCGGCGAAGATGAAGGCGATCGCCAGGACCCCGATGAACAGGGTGGCCTGGACCCGGTTGAACCTCGGGAAGACGCTGCTGAAGTCAAGGCCGGTCCCGTACAGCGAGGACGCCCCGGTGGACATGCCGCCGATCAGGGCGATGGCGCAGAGCGGGATGAAGTACCAGGCCGGGGAGACGGCCAGCAGGCCGCCGACGTAGTTCGGCGCCGCCGGGTCCATGAATTCCGGCGCCTTGGTGGCGATGATGGACGCCGTGGCCAGGCCAAAGACGAACGGAATCAGGGTGGCCAGCTGGGCCAGCAGCGCCGCGCCCATGACTTTGCGCTTCGGGGTGGCGGTGGGGATGTAGCGCGCCCAGTCGCCCAGGAACGCGCCGAAGGAGATGGGGTTGGACATGACGATCAGTGCCGCGCCGATGAACGCCGGGATGAACCCTGCGACGCCGACGCCGTCGAATCCGGTGCCGAAGGCACCCTCGAAGTTCAGGTTGAGGTCGCCCGCGAAGGCGATGAACCCGACAACGAACAGCAGGGTGGCCGCGGTGACGGCAATCTTGTTCACCAGCAGCATGAACTTGAACCCGTAGACGCAGACCACCAGAACGAGTCCACCGAAGAGGCCGTAGGCGACGGCGAACGAGCCCATGTCCTGCGGCAGGCCAACGAGCCGGTTCAGCCCGCCGACCAGGGCATCGCCGGAGCTCCAGACCGAGATGGAGAAAAATGCCAGCGCGGTCAGCAGTGACAGGAATGATCCGACCACCCGGCCGTGCACGCCCAGGTGGGCGGAGGAGGACACCGCGTTGTTGGTTCCGTTCGTCGGGCCGAAGACGGCCATGGGCGCCAGCAGGAGGGCGCCGACAACCAGGCCCGTCACCGTCGCGGCGAGCCCCTGCCAGAACGACAGGCCGAACAGGATCGGAAATGCGCCCAGGAAGGCGGTGGCAAAGGTGTTGGCTCCGCCGAACGAAACCCTGAACAAGTCAAAGGCGCTGGCATTGCGGTCCTTTTCGGGGATCCGCTCAATGCCGTAGGTCTCCACGTCGGTGACCTTGCCGCGGTTCCGCCCTGCGCCGGCGCCGTCAGGCTTTTCCTCGACCATGTTGTTCTCCATCCAGCTCATCATTGATTCCTAAGAGTTGCTTTATAAGCATCACAAGTTGTGTTGGAGGCTACACTGTGAAGCGGCTCACAGCAAGGTCCTGCCCTGTCCGGCCGGCGGGTTACGCAACCGGCCTCCGGCCTTGGACCCTCCCGCGGGAAGCCCGGGCGGCCCATGTGCCCGCCGCCCGGTAAATAACAGGGATAATCTTCAACGGGGACCATCCACAACACGGCGCAAAGGCGGCACAGCGACATGGCACAGGCTCAAGCAGGCAAACCCCAGGGACGGTGGCGGACCTTCCACGAAAAGTTCGTCGTGGAGGAGCGCTTCATGAGCGTGACGGCGCGCCGGAATCTCTACCGGACCGCCGTCGTGCTGATGATCGCGGGCGCCGTGCTGTTCGTGGTAATCCTCGCCGGAGTCCTGCAGCACGCCGGCATCTCGGCGGCGGATGAGCCCGTGCGGACCTGGCTCCTGACCCTGCGCGCGGAACCCACCACCATCATCATGATCATCCTGGCGATCATCTTCGGCCCCATCGGCCTGCCAATCATCGTCCTGATCGTGACGGTGGCCTGGGGCCTGATCGCCAAGCATGCCTGGCGGCCGATGCTCCTGGCCGGTGCCATGCTGACCGGCGTCATTCTGGCGCAGATCATCGGCCACATCGTCGAACGCCACCGGCCTCCGATCGACCTCATGCTCTTCGGCGCAGACTCCACGTTCTCGTTTCCGTCCGGCCACGTCCTCGGCGCGTGCGACTTCCTGCTGGTGACCACGTACCTGGTCTTTTCGCGCCGGAAGAACCCCATGTCCGCTGTTATCGCCTTCATCGTGGCGGGGATCGGCATCTTCTTCGCCGCCGTCAGCCGCCTGTACCTCGGCTACCACTGGATGACCGATGCCCTGGGCGCCTTCTCGATCTCGCTCGTGATCCTGGGCGGCGTCATTGCGCTGGACACCTGGCGGACGGCGCGGATTCCGGGCGAACAGGTCACCGGGACGCTCTCGACCGCCGACACCAGCCAGGACTGAGCACCGTCAGCGGCTGCGCGCCCGCTTGAGTTCGGCCCGCAGCCGGGCGTTGGCGGCCTCGAGTTCCATCACCTTGGCCACGCCGGCCAGGTTAAGCCCTTCTGCCAGGAGTTGGCCGATCCGCCGCAGCACCACAAGGTCTGCGTCGCTGTACTGCCGGGTGCCACCCGCGGTGCGGTCCGGCGCGAGGAGCCCCCGGCGCTCGTAGAGCCGGATATTCTGCTGCCCCGTGCCCACCAGCTGCGCCACGACCGAGATGGCGTACAGGCCTGAATTCGCGCCTCGGTCCGCCATGGTCTTCCTCCCGTTCCGGAAATTCCCTTGCATCAGTGTTTCACCGGTGCTATAAAAAATCTATACCCGCCACCACAGAAAACTTGAGGTGGGTTGTAGAAGGAATGCAGATCAAGTCTCGCTGAAGGAGTGGGAAATGATGTTGATTCGGACGGACCCGTTCCGTGACTTCGACCGGCTTGCCCAGCAGGTGTTCGGGACGGTGGCACGCCCCGCGCCCATGCCCATGGACGCATGGCAGGAAGACGGCGTATTCGTCGTCGCCTTCGATCTTCCGGGGGTCAATGTCGACTCGATCGGGCTCGACATTGAGCGCAATGTCCTGACGGTCCGGGCGGAACGGCGCGATCCGGTGCAGCCCGACGTGGAACTGATGGTCTCGGAGCGTCCCCGTGGAGTGTTCAGCCGCCAGCTGATCCTCGGCGACACCCTGGATACGGAGAACGTCAAGGCGAACTACGCCGACGGCGTCCTGACGCTCCGCATCCCGGTGGCGGAGGCGGCCAAGCCGCGGAAGATTGAAGTCACCCGTTCGCAGGACAAGATGCAGGAGATCGGGAAGTAGCCCCCGGGCCGGCGCGGCGCCCGCAGCGTCGCTCCGGCTCCGGCTCCATGCAACGGAGGCCGATCATGCCCGGCAGGAACCCTGATCCCCGAGGCTACTACGCGCTATTGCACGTCTCGCCGGAGGCGGGCCGGCAGGAGATTGGCCGCGCCTTCCGGGCGCTGATGCGCCGGCACCATCCCGACGTCGGCCAGTCTGACGTCGATCCTCCCGATGTCGGCGCCATTCTGCACGCTTTCGCCGTGCTGCGGGACGCCAGGAGCCGGGCGGAGTACGACGCCGGCGGCTGGCGTCCCGCCGTCGAGGACGACACCTTCCAGCACCGGAACGACCATGCCGGCCAAGGCAGCCGCGACATCCCGGTGCGCATCATCCGGCGTCGGGATCCCCTTGTGCGCGTGCTCCCCGTCCGCTGGGAACCCGGGCCGTGACGGGGAAACTCTCTTGGCCAGGCCGCTGACCCGGGCAGGAACCCACCCAGCAGTTACATCCAGCAGCCCCATCCACTGAGGAGGAGACCAGCCATGAGCGCATGGCGCCGCTACGATTCGCACCTTATGCCGGTGTTCCACGAGCGCTTCGAAGCGCGCTGGGGCGAGGGAACGGCGCCGTTCCTGGACCCGGAGGCGCATGAGGCCCCGTTGCCCCGTGCGCAATGGATCAACATCGACACGGGTGCGGCGCTGGCGGTGGTCCCGGTCTGGACAGATGAAGACAGCCAACACCGGTCCTTCGGCGTGTTCTACCTGCCGCCCGCGGGTGATATCTGGGTGCTGAGGCCCGGCTTCACGGAGTATCTGGAACCCTCGCTGGATGAGGCTGAGCAGCTCGTGACGCTGCGGAACGATGCCTTCCGCAAGGCCGTGGAGCACGCCAAAGTCTTCCTGTTCGGGCCGGAGACGTCGCTGTTCTGAACGGCAGGGACCAGCAGATGCCAGGATCAGTTGCTGGCGGCGGCATAGGCGTTCAGGCTCAGCGAGAACACGATCCAGGAGAGGTACGGCAGCATGAGCAGGCCCGCTGCCCGGCTGATCAGGCCGAACCGGACCACCGTGACGGCGGCGGCCACCGCATGGACGGCGATGAGCAGCAGGGCCAGCCAGAGCGCGGCCCCGCCGGCCATGGGGTACATGCCGAAGAACAGGGGCGCCCAGGCGAGGTTGACGAGCAGCAGGATGGCGTAGACGGTCATGGCCCCCCGGCCGCGCCCGGAGCGAAGTCCTGTTTCCCGGCGCCAGACGAGCCACGCCGCCACTGCCATTGTCGTGTAGAGCACCGTCCAGACCGCTCCGAGGGCCCAGCCCGGCGGAGTCCACGGAGCCTTCTCTGCCGCCGCGTACCAGCCGCCGGCGTTGCCGATAATGACCAGCGACGCCACGAAGGACACCCCATGGGAGACCGCCAGGAAGCAAAGGAGGGCTGCCGTCTGCCGGCCGGGGCTGGGCGGCGCCGATGGCGGCCGGCGGTTGACGCCTTGTTCAATTTTCACGTGCACCGATCAACAGTGGCCGTTGGCATCGCGTCCGTCAAACGGCCAGGGTCGTGGCGCTCACCCCCGGGGGAGCCTAAAATCAGTCAACCAACCACCGAAACTACATAGAGGTCCCCGTCGATGAACGCTTCCGCCAAGGATCTGGCTTCCCTTCTTCCGCCCGGCTTCACCCTGGGTGTAGCGACCTCCGCCTTCCAGATCGAGGGTGCACTCGATGAAGACGGCCGCGGCCCTTCCGGATGGGATGTCTTCGCCGCGAAGCCGGGTTCGATCGTGGAGGACCAGAGTCCGGCCGTTTCCTGCGACCACTACCACCGGATGCCCGAGGACGTGGCTCTGATGAAGGAGCTGGGGATCGACTCGTACCGGTTTTCGCTGTCCTGGTCCAGGATCCAGCCCGGCGGGAGCGGGCCCGCGAACCCTGCCGGGCTGGACTTCTACGACCGGCTGATCGACCTGTTGCTCGCCAACGGCATTTCCCCCATGGCCACGCTCTACCACTGGGACACCCCATTGCCCCTGGATGAGGCCGGCGGCTGGATGAACCGTGACACGGCCTACCGGCTGGGGGACTTCGCCGCCATCGCCGCGGCTGCCTTCGGGGACCGCGTGAGGCGCTGGGTGACTGTCAACGAGCCCGCCACAGTCACCACCAACGGCTACGCCCTGGGCATGCACGCGCCCGGGGAGGCCCTCATGCTCAAGGCCCTCCCCAGCGTGCACCACCAACTGCTGGGCCACGGCCTGGCGCTCCAGGCGCTGCGCGCCGCCAAGGTGCCGGGCGACATCGGCATCACCAACGTTTACTCACCGATGGTCCCGGCCACCGCGAACCCGCTGGACAAGGTCAGTGCCGGACTCATGGATGTGGCGCAGAACCGGCTCTACGCCGATCCGGTGCTGCTCGGCAAATACCCGGATGTCATCCGGGCCGCCACCTTCTTTTCGTCGTCCTTCAGCCCGTCCAGCGAAGACATGGAGCTGATTTCCCAGCCCCTGGATTTCTACGGCCTGAACTACTACATGCCCACCCTTGTCGGGGCGGGTCCGGGTGAGGGGGCCGTGCCGCCCGGCATGGCCGAGGCCATGGGGGACGACCTCAGTGGGACACCCGGTGCGCCCTTCCACATCGCGCAGTTCCCGGACACCGAGACCACGGCCTACGGCTGGCCGGTCAAGCCCCAATACATGTCCGTCGCCCTGGCCGAGATGGCCGACCGCTACCCGGATCTGCCCCCGGTCTTCATCACCGAGGGCGGGGCCAGTTTCGAGGACGTCGTGGTCCAGCCTGTCGGGGCGAACCAACGGATAATCCCGGACGAACGGCGCCTGCGTTACCTTGCAGACCACATCGGCACGGCCCTGGAAGCGACACGTCCCGGCGGCGCCGCCGAGGCCGTCGACCTTCGCGGCTACTATGTGTGGTCCTTCATGGACAACTTCGAGTGGTCCGCCGGCTACAAGCAGCCGTTCGGTCTGGTGCACGTCGATTTCGATACCCAGGTCCGCACGCCGAAGGCCTCCTACTACTGGCTCCAGGAGGTCATTGCGGCCCGAAGCTCGGCGTCCGCCGGAGAGCCCGGCAGCGCAGCGCAGCCCGGCGGCGCCGGCGGGCAGGACGAAACCGCCGACGTCGGAGAGCCGCACCCGGCGAGCTGACGCCCCTCAAGCCGGGTCAACCTAGAGCAGATCCAAGTCCTGCAGGCCCTTGGCGAGCCCCGCGCCGTCGGGCGAATAGAACCACGGGACGGAGGACTCCGAGTGGTCTCCGGTGTCGGAGTGGCCGCCGGCGAAGACGGCCTCACTGGCCGAGAGCTGCCGGATGCCGATCGCGGCCACCTGGTCCGGGTGCTTCTGCGCGAAGCCGGAGTAAATCTCTTCATCGTGCTGGCCGTTGTCGCCGAACAGCAGCCAGCGCATGTTCGGGAACTCCTGGGCCAGCAGCTCAAGGTTCCGCCGTTTGTGTTCCTGGCCGCTGCGGAACCAGCGGTCGTGCGTCAGCCCCCAGTCCGTGAGCAGCAGCGCGCCCGAGGGATAGAGGTTCCGGGCGATGAAACGGGCCAGGGTGGGAGCTGCGTTCCACGGTCCGGTGGACAGATAGATCACCGGCGCCTCCGGGTGCTCCACCTGGAGCCGATCCAGCAGGACGGCCATGCCGGGTGTCGCCATCCGGGCCCGTTCGTTCAGGACGAAGGTGTTCCACAGCGCCAGGAAGGGCCGGGGGAGGGCGGTGACCATGATGGTGTCGTCAATGTCCGAGACGATGCCGAGCCTGGTGTCCGGCGAGATCACGAAAATCCTGGCCTCGACCGGTTCCGTTCCCTCGGCGCGCAGCACGGCCGTATGCCAGCCCGGGGTCAACGCCACGTGAACCAGGGTGTCCACCAGGCCGCCGCGGTCCGCATGCACGCGGGTGGTGACGCCGCCGATCTGGATCTCCACCTCGGTGAACTGGACCGGGACGCTCGTGAACGCCCGCCAGCCGCGGAAGTTCTGGTTGCCGTTCAGGGCCAGCCGCTCCGCCTTGCCGCCGGGCACCGGCCGGCTGGTGAGGACCACGCGGCCCAGTACCCTGACCCACTCGGTCGAGCCGTAGCCCTGATAGGCGACTGTCTGCGGGCTGAACTTCCAGCGCCGGGCCGTCTTGAGCCGGAACCCGTTGACGGTGTCCGACACCCAGTGGGCGAGCCGGAAGGCCCTGTTGCCGGACACGGGCAGCTGCTGCGCTGGTTGCGAGGCCAATTCCATGCCTCCACTCTCCCACAGTGCCGGGCTCCGGCTGTGCCGGCGGGGTCCCCGGACGCGGGCCCCCGCCACGCCGGATTACCAGCGTGGCGGCTAACCCAGCAGCCCGCGCAGTGTGGCGGCGTTGCGGACGGCGTTGCCGCCGCCGTCGTTGTTGAAGTACGCGTAGACGTCTTTCCCGCCGGCCTGCCACTCGCGGATCCGGTCCGCCCACCAGCGCAGGTCGTCATCGGAATAGGATCCGCCGTACAGGACGTCGTGGTCGGGGCCGTGCAGCCGGATATAGACGAACGCCGCGGTGGCGCGCAGGACGCACGGGAGCCCGGCGCCGCTCATGATGCAGTAGGCCGCGCCGTGACGTTCCAGCAGGGCGTACACGGCGTCGTCGTCCCAGCTGGGGTGGCGGAACTCCACACAGACGCGGATCCAGCCGGGCAGAGCCGCCAGGAAGTAGTCCAGCCGGGCGTCGTCGCGCGCCAAGCCCGGGGGCAGCTGGACGAGCAGCACGGCCCGCTTGTCGCCGAGTTCGTGCCAGCACCGGGTGATCCGGTCCGCCCAGACCTCGGGGGCGTAAAGCTTCTTGGCGTGCGTCAGGCCGCGGGGCGCCTTGACGGACAGGGCGAAACCGTCGGGCAGGCGGCGGCGCCAGCTGGCGAACGAGCCCTCTTTCGGCCAGCGGTAGAAGCTGGCATTCAATTCCACGGTGTCGAAGCGGGCCGCGTAATATGCCAGCCTGTCCCGGGCTGGCAGGCCCGGCGGATAGAGGACCCCGTCCCAGTGGTCATAGCTCCAGCCGGATGTGCCGATCCGCACAGCGGCCACGTGCCCTGCCATGCCCCTTCCCCTTCCGCCGACGCCATGCTCCCTCCACCGTGCTCCCTCTACCGTGCCGGGGGCGACGGCGGTGTGGCACTGTAAGTGTCATGGTACGCATCGAGGATTACGCAATGGTCGGCGATCTGCACACCGCTGCCCTGATCAGCACCGAAGGCTCCATCGACTGGCTGTGCCTGCCGCGCTTCGACTCGCCGGCCTGCTTCAGCGCCCTCCTCGATTCCCCCGCGGCCGGCCGGTGGCTCCTGGCGCCGGCGGGCGGCGGGGAATGCACGCGCCGCCGCTACCGCAAGGGCACGCTGATCCTGGAAACCGAGTGGGATTTGCCCGAGGGCAAGGTCAGGATCATTGACTTCATGCCGCCCCGCGACGAGGTGGCGGATATCGTGCGGATCGTGGTCGGTGTCCGCGGCACGGTGCGGATGCGCGGCGAACTGGCGCTCCGGTTCGACTACGGCCATATTGTGCCGTGGGTCCGCCACGACGAGCTCGGGATCCACGCCGTCGCCGGGCCTGATGCCGCCTACCTGGTGACCGAGGCGCCCCTGCGCGGTGAGCGGATGCATACCGTCAGCGACTTCACGGTCAAGGCCGGGGAGCGTGTGCCCTTCGTGCTGACCTGGAGCCCCAGCCACCTCGGCCGGCCGCGGTCGGTGAACCCGGAAACGGTCCTGGCGTCGACCGAGGAGTTCTGGCTTCGATGGTCGGCGAAGTGCACGGTCACCGGGCGCTACCGCGACGCCGTCCAGCGCTCGCTGATCACGCTCAAGGCCCTGACGTTTGCCCCGACCGGCGGGATCGTGGCCGCCGTCACGACGTCCCTGCCGGAGGAGATCGGCGGTACCCGGAACTGGGACTACCGCTTCTGCTGGCTCCGCGACGCCACGCTCACGCTGCAGGCGCTGCTCGCCGCGGGCTACACGGAGGAGGCCGGCGCGTGGCGCGACTGGCTGCTCCGCGCCATCGCCGGGGACCCGGCGGATCTGCAGATCATGTACGGGCTCCACGGCGAACGCCGGATGCCGGAGCTCGAACTGCCGTGGCTGAAGGGCTACGAAAACTCCGCTCCGGTGCGGACCGGTAACGGTGCGGCCGGCCAGCTGCAGCTCGACGTCTGGGGCGAGGTCCTCGATTGCCTGTCCCTGACCCGGAACTCCCTGCTCAAGCACACCGACGACGCCTGGGACGTCCAGGTGGCCCTCATGGAACATCTGGAGACGGCCTGGCGCCAGCCGGACAACGGGCTGTGGGAAATGCGCGGCCCGCAACGCCATTTCACGCACTCCAAGGTGATGGCCTGGGTAGCGGCGGACCGCATGGTCAAGGGCGTCCGGGACTTCGGCCTGACCGGCCCGGCGGACCGTTGGGAGGAGCTGCGTGACGCCATCCACGCCGAGGTCATGGCCAACGGGTTCGACGCCGACCGCAACACATTCGTGCAGTCCTACGGGCGGCCGGAGCTGGATGCGAGCCTCCTGCTGCTGCCCCGGGTGGGGTTCCTCCCGCCGGATGATCCGCGCATCATCGGAACCATCGATGCGGTCCAGCGCGAGTTGACGCACGACGGCTTCCTGCGACGCTACCTGCCGGCACAGAGCGATGACGGGCTGCCCGGCGAGGAGGGGGTGTTCCTGGCATGCTCCTTCTGGCTGGTCGAGGCCCTGATCGGGGCTGGCCGGCGCCATGAGGCCCGGGAGCTGTTCGAGCGCCTGCTGGCGCTGCGCAACGACGTCGGGCTCCTCAGCGAGGAGTGGGGCGTCGAGACCGGCCGGCAGCTGGGCAACACGCCGCAGGCCTTTAGCCACTTCGCCCTCGTCATGAGCGCGCTGGAACTGCATGAAGACGGCGTCCGCCGCAGCGACACCCCGCTTCCGTGATCCCCGCCGCGGCGACCGCAGTGGCCCCCGCGGCCCCGCCGCGGCGACCGCCGGCGGACGAAGGGCGGGACCTTCAGCACTTTCCCCGCACCGTAAAATAAGTACACTTACTAATATCCCGGCGGGGGATACGAGGGAACTAGGAGTGTTGCAAATGGCGGGATATTTTGAGCTCGTGGACGCGCCCGAGGGCGGCTACCGCATTCGGATGATGGACGGGGCAGGGCAACTGATGGCAGTCTCAGTGACGTTTCCCACCAAGAAAGCCGCCGTTGCCGGCGTCGCCCAGGCAAGGGAAATCGCCGGAACCGGCCTGATCAGGGACCGCAGCGCCGATGGCCGGGCCGCCGTGCCCGGATCGTCCGCCCGGGTGATCAGGGGGCGGCGCGGCGGTGCCGGGCGCTCAAACTCCACCTTGGGGGGCTCGCTGGCGGGCAAGAGGGCGCAGGCCCGTACCTGACCTGATAATCGAGTAGGCCGTTTCCCAGCCGGTTCGCCGCGCCGAACGGTTACAGTATGGCCATGAAGCCGCGGGGGAATCGGAACACCGGCCGTGCCCGGAAGAATCTGCTGGGCCGTGTGGCGGTGCCGCTCACTGCCGCGGCCATGCTGCTCGCCGGGCTGGCCCTTCTTGCCCAGCCGGTGACGCAGGAGGACTTTGGCTGGGTAGCGTATGCTCCGGTGGCCACGGGGCCCGTTGTGCTGCAGGGGCTCATGGTCATGGGCCCGTGGATCTGGGCAGGGGTCGCGCTGATCAGCATCGGGTTGCTCCTGCTGGCGTTCTGGTCCGGCTACCGCACGGGCCGGCAGGCCCGGGACCGCGGCGACGACTCCCGCTAGGCGGCTGCCGCTCGGCCGTCCGCCCCGCGGCCGGGCTGAAGCGCCGCCAGCCGCCAGCCGACGCCCCCGAGGAGACAGCTCGCGGCGTTCCGGACGCGAAACACTGCCGTGATGTGCCGTCTCGGCGGTACGCTGGCCGGGCAGCGCCTAACCGTCGAGGAGGACCTCATGAGCCAGCACCACACCCCGGGAAGGGTCGCCGTTGTCACCGGAGCCGGTTCCGGCATCGGCCGCGCAGTGGCCAGGCTCATGCTGGCCGAGGGCTACCGGGTGGTCCTGGCGGGGCGGCGGGAAGAACCGCTCCGAGAGACCGCGGCCGGCCACCGCCAGGCGCTCGCGGTCCCGTGCGATGTCACCGTCCCCGCCGACGTCGAACGGCTTTTCGCCGCCGCGCTGGGGCAGTGGGAGCGCGTGGACGTGCTCTTCAACAACGCCGGCGTGTTCGGCCCCGCCGCCGCGGTGGACGAGATCACCGTGGAGGACTGGGACGCGACCGTCGCCGTGAACCTCACGGGGTCCCTCCTTTGCGCCGGTGCCGCCGTCCGGGCCATGAAGGCCCAGTCGCCCCAGGGCGGACGGATCATCAACAACGGTTCGGTCGCGGCGCATTCGCCCCGGCCGCGGACGGTGGCCTACACGGTGACCAAGCACGCCATCACCGGGCTGACTAAAAGCATTGACCTGGACGGCCGGGGCTTCGGCATCAGCTGCGGACAAATCGATATCGGCAACGCGGCGACGGAGCTCATGGAGGAGATCGGCGTCGGTTCCGGGACCGCCCAGGCAGACGGCAGCCTGCGGGCCGAGCCGACCTTTGCGGTGCAGGACGCCGCCCGGGCCGTGCTGCTGATGGCCGGGATGCCGGCGTCGGCCAACGTGGGATCCCTCGTGGTGACAGCTGCGGGCATGCCGTTCATCGGGCGCGGCTGAGGCGCGGCTGGGGGCACGACTGCGGGCGCGGGCCCCGGCTGGTGGGTCCTGAGGGACGCCGCCGGGTGACCTAGAGGGGCAGGAGGGCGGACAGGTCCGCGCGCAGTCCCGAGGCGGCAACACGGCCGGCGGCGACGGCGTCGGCCCAGCTCAATCGTCCGCTGACCATCGCCAGCCAGGTGTCGGCGTCGCACTCGATGACGTTTGGCGGGGTGCCGCGCGTGTGCCGCGGGCCCTCCACACACTGGGTGACGCCGAACGGCGGGACGCGCACCTCCACGGAGTTCCCGGGCGCCCGCGCGGTGACTTCTTCCAGGCAGTATCGCACCGCCGTCGCGATCGTGGTGCGCGGGACGGCGCCGGGTCCTCCAGAGCCCGGGACCCCGGCGGCCGGCACGTTCGGGCCCGGTGCGGTCGCGGTGGCTTCCTGCCACGCGGCGAGTGCCGCGCGGCCCTCGTCCATGGCGATTCGACGGCGCGATACAGCCACTTTCCCGAGTCTCCTAGTCCAGCAGTGCCGCGACGGCCCGCCCGAGCCGGATCTTGCCTACCGGGCGTCCCCCGCCCAGTACCGGGTCCACCACCTTGTCCAGGACGCTGGACACTTCAGGGATTTCGACGGCGCCGGAGGCCGCGAGGAGCGTCAGCCCGACCAGTGTGGTGGCCCGGATGTTGCCGTCGAGCATCTTGATGGCAACCGAGACGCCCTGGCGGGTGGCCATGACCAGGACGCCCTCGGCGCCGATCTTGGCCAGGATGCCGAGTTCGTCCATGACGATCGTGTTGGCCTGCCCTCGCCCCTGGACGGCCCACGGGTAGTCCAGCATGGACGTGGCAATGGTGGCTGCCCGCGCGTTCGAGTTCTTGTCGCCCGGGGCCTTGGCCAGCTTCGAGTAGGCCCGGGCCAGGCCGATCAGGGAGACGGCGGCAACCGGCGCGCCGCAGCCGTCGATGCCCAGGTGGGTGATGCGTTCGCCGCAGTACTCCTCGATCACGGAGCGGATGCGCTGCTGCAGCGGGTGGTTGGGTTCGAGGTAGCTGTTCTTGTCCCAGCCGTTCTCCGTGCACGCCCAAAGGAACGCGGCGTGTTTGCCCGAACAGTTGAAGGCCAGCCGGGACTTGCCCCGCTCGGTCTGGACGAGCCAGTTCCGGGCGGTCTCATCCTGGGGCCAGTCGGCCGGGCACTGCAGCTGGTCTTCCTTGGCCCCGGCCGCCTTGAGCATGCCCTCGACCACGTCCATGTGATCCAGGGATCCGACGTGGCTGCCGCACGCGATGGCCACCTGGGCGCCCCGCAGGGGTACGCCGGACTGCATCGAGGCCAGGGCCTGCAACGGTTTGAGCGTGGACCGGGCAAGGATCGGGGCGTTCACATCGCCGAGCTCGATCACTGCCGTCCCGTCCGCGGCCAGCACCACGGCCGAGCCGATGTGGCGGGACTCCACGAAGCCGCTGCGTTCGATGACTGCCAGTTCGACGGCGGAGTCGACTGTGAATGTTGCATGCGGGTTCAAAGCCATGCTGCAAGTCTATGGTGCCCGGTGCTGATACCCCGGTTATTCCACGGTCACCATCACCGACTGCCAGCCGGAGGCGCCGTCCGGAACCGGATCCGCCCGCTTGTCCGTCTGGACCTCGCCCTTGCCGTCCGTGGCGCGTACCTTGATGTAGTGCGGGCCCGGCGTGGCATCCCAGTCCAGGGACCACTGCCGCCACGTGATGAGGGAGGCCTCGTCGGAGAGTACCGCCTCGGTCCAGGGCCCGCTGTCGATCTGCACCTCGACCTTGGTGATCCCGCGGGTCTGGGCCCACGCGGTGCCGCCGATGGCGATCTTTCCGGCGGGGACCTTGGCGAAGGACTTGGGCACCTCGACCCGCGCCATGGTCTTGATCGGGCCGCGTTCGGACCAGCCCCGCTGGGTCCAGTACGCCTTGCTGTCCGCGAACCGGGTCACCTCCAGGTCCACCACCCACTTGGTGGCGGAGACGAAGCCGTACAGGCCGGGAACCACCATCCGCACCGGGTAGCCGTGCTCGAGCGGGAGCGCCTCGCCGTTCATGCCGATCGCCAGCATCGCGTCGCGGTCGTCCTGGAGGACTTCCAGGGGCGTCGAGGCGCTGAAGCCGTCAGCCGAGGTGGAAAGCACCATGTCCGCGCCCTGTGTGGGGCGGGCCAGCTTCAGGGCGTCGCGGATGGGCATGCCCAGCCACTTGGCGTTGCCGGCCAGATTGCCGCCGACCGGGTTGGACACGCAGGTCAGGGACACATGGGATTCGATGAGCTGGGCGTCGAGCAGGTCCTGGAAGGTGAGCCGGACCTCTTGTTCCACGAGGCCGTGGATGCGCAGTTCCCAGTCCTGGACGTTGATCTCCGGCACGCTCAGCGCCGTGTCGATCCGGTAGAAGTCCTTGTTCGGGGT
Organism: Arthrobacter sp. 05T410; assembly: GCF_056396505.1. Lineage (NCBI taxonomy): Bacteria > Bacillati > Actinomycetota > Actinomycetes > Micrococcales > Micrococcaceae > Arthrobacter > Arthrobacter sp. 05T410. Next base: position 16,661 of record NZ_JBFTLP010000003.1, read on the forward strand.
CAGCCACGGCGTGACGCCGGGCGCCTTGGACTGGACCCCGGCCGGGACCGCGGCGGCGGCCTTGGCGGGCGCGGGCAGCTGCAGCGACTCGCGGGCCGCGGCCACGTTGCTGCGGGCCGCGCTCAGCAGGCGTCCGCCGGTGGCGGCGACGGCCGAGGCGGCCGCGGTGATGCCGGCGGCGGCGAAGAACCCGCGCCGCGTGGTCGCCGGGCGCTCGGGTTCCTTCGCGGCGACGTCCGCTGCCCGGTCCGGCCATTCCTGCATCCGCCACAGCCRGGTGATCAGGAGCCGCAGCACCACCAGCCCGGCGACGGTGCCGATCAGGGAGGGAATGGCATCGATCGGCTTGACGCTGGCCCGCGTCACCACGCTGCCGACGATCACGGCGCCCATCAGCACCACCCCGGCCACACCCAGGGCCCATGTCCGGTACGCCACGATGCCGAGCACGCACGCCAGGAGCAGGATCGTGACCGCCATGCCGACGAATAATGCGGCCTTGTCGTTGGTGCCGAACGTTTCAACGGCGAAGTTCTTCATCCACAGCGGCGTGAAGTCGATGAACGTCGAGCCCAGCGCAATCAGGGGCGTCGCCCGTGTGGTGAAGAACGCCCCGATCAGTTCCGCGACGGACAGGACGACGGCGGCCGCAGCCACTCCGGCCACTGCGGCCAGGGCTGTGGCGCCGCGGAACCGCTTGCTGGGCTTCATGCTGGGTTTGTTCATACATGCCATTCGTAGCCGCGCGCCCCGCGGATTGTCCGGCGCCGGGCGTGGTTCCGGGCGTGTGCGCATGCCCTCCTGCCGGACCCTGGCGTGGACATGCCCCGCGGTCCCCGGGACATGTCCAGTCTTGGGACTCGGGCGTGGGCATGTTTTCCGGTACCACGGGACATGTCCAGCCTTGGCGCCCGGGCATGGGCATGGTGGCATTGTGCCCACTGGCCGCGGCCGGGACTGGGCATGTCCCACGGGTTGCCCGGCCCCGTGGGTGCCGCGCTGAAGACTCAGATGCGGTCCGGTGGCTTGTGCCTGGGTCTGTGCCAGGCGGCCGGGGGACATGTCCGGCCGTAACTTGGCGCGTGCAACATGCTCCCCGGACCCAGAGAGGACATGTCCAGCCTTGGTATTCCTGCAGGGGCATGCTCTCCGGCACCACGGGACATGTCCAGCCTCGGGAGCCAGGCATGGGCATGGTGGCATTATGCCCAGTGGCCGCGGCCGGGACTGGGCATGTCCCGCGGGTTGCCCTCGGTCCCCGGCGCTGCTGAGCTCAGGATTGCCTGGTGCCCGGGACTGCCGGACTCAGGATTGCCGCCCTGCGCCGGGAGCGCCGCGCTCAGGATTGCCCGGCGCCCGCGAGGCGCCGCCGCGAAAATTGAGCATGTCCGGCGGCCGACACAGCTTAGGAGCCTGCGGGGTGCACCACGTACCCTTGGAGACTGTGAAGGTACTTGTCATCGGCCCCGGCGGCCGCGAACACGCCATTGTCCGATCCTTGCTTGCAGACCCGAACGTTTCCGAGGTCCACGCGGCCCCGGGCAACGCCGGCATCAGCGCGCTGGTCCCCACATATGCGATCGACGCGAACGATCCCGACGCCGTCGCGGCGTTGGCCCTCAAGCTCACCGTTGACCTGGTGGTGGTCGGTCCGGAGGCGCCGCTCGCAGCCGGCGTGTCCGACGCCGTCCGCGCCGCCGGCGTCCCGGTCTTCGGCCCCAGCAAGGCCGCGGCCCAGCTGGAAGCGTCCAAGGCCTTCGCCAAGGAAGTCATGGCCGAGGCCGGCGTCCCCACCGCAATGGCCCGCGTTGCCTCCAACGCCGGGGAAGCCGCCGACGCCCTCGATACATTCGGCGCCCCGTACGTCGTCAAGGACGACGGGCTCGCAGCCGGCAAGGGCGTCGTGGTCACCTCCAACCGGGACGAGGCCCTCGCGCATGCCCAGACCTGCTTCGACGCGGGCGGCACCGTGGTGATCGAGGAGTTCCTGGACGGACCCGAGGTCTCCGTGTTCGTCCTTTGCGACGGCACCAACACCGTGGCCCTGTCCCCGGCGCAGGACTTCAAGCGCATCTTCGACAACGACGAGGGCCCCAACACCGGCGGCATGGGCGCGTACACACCGCTGGAGTGGGCCCCCGAAGGCCTCGTCCAGGAAGTGATCGACCGCGTCGCCCAGCCCACGGTCAACCAGATGGCGCACCGCGGGACCCCGTTTGTCGGCGTCCTCTTCGTCGGCCTCGCCCTGACCTCGCGCGGCACGCGGGTCATCGAATTCAACGTCCGGTTCGGCGATCCCGAAACCCAGGCCGTCCTCGCCCGGCTCAAGACGCCCCTCGGCGGGCTGCTCATGGCAGCCGCCAAGGGCGAGCTGGACAAGGTGCAGCCGCTGCGCTGGTCCAAGGACACGGCCGTCGCCGTCGTCGTGGCCGCCGAAAACTACCCCGACACCCCGCGGACGGGCGACCGCATCCGGGGCCTGAAGAAGGTCGACGCCCTGGACGGCGTCCACGTGATCCACGCCGGGACCAAGCTCGACGGCGAAGGCAAGGTCGTCTCCGCCGGCGGCCGCGTCCTGGCCGTGGTGGCGCTGGGCACGGACCTCGTGGAGGCCCGGGAGCGGGCGTACGACGGCGTCGAGCTCGTCCAGCTGGACGGCAGCCAGTTCCGCACCGATATCGGCGGCAAGGCCGCCCGCGGCCAGATCCGGGTAGCCGGGCCGGGAACCGCGGCCGCGTCGAAAGCGAAGGCATGAACGTGACCGAATCCGCAGCGCCGACGCCCGGCACCCAGCCCGAGACCACGCCTGAGACCCCGCCTGAGACCATGCCTGAGACCCCGCCCAAGGGCGGGCTCGACACCGCTACGCAGGACCTGCCCGGCTGGCGGCACGTCTACTCCGGCAAGGTCCGCGACCTCTACGTCCCGACGGACCCGGCGCTCGCGGAACGCTTCGGCCAGGATTGTGTCCTGGTGGTGGCCAGCGACCGGATCAGTGCGTTCGACCACGTCCTGGCCAGCGAGATCCCGGACAAGGGCCGCATCCTGACCCAGCTGAGCCTGTGGTGGTTCGACCAGCTCGAGGTCGCGCACCACGTCCTCGCCTCCACGGCCGACGACGGTGTCCCCACCGCCGTCGAGGGCCGGGCAATGATCTGCAAGAAGCTGGACATGTTCCCGGTCGAATGCATCGCCCGCGGCTACCTCACCGGCACCGGGCTCGCGGAGTACCGCGCGTCGGGCACAGTGTGCAGCATCCCGCTGCCCGCCGGCCTGGTTGACGGGTCACGGCTGCAGGAGGCGATCTTCACGCCGTCGGCCAAGGCCGAGGTGGGCGAGCACGACGAGAACATCACTTATGACGCCGTCGTCGGCCTCGTGGGTGCGGACGTCGCGGCGGACCTGAGCAGGCTGACCCTGGAGATCTATACCAAGGCCGAGGAAATCGCGCGCGGCCGCGGCATCATCCTGGCGGACACCAAGGTGGAGTTCGGCCTCGACGCGGCGACCGGCGTCATCACGCTCGGCGACGAGGTGCTGACCCCGGATTCCTCACGGTTTTGGGATGCGGCCACGTACCGGCCCGGCCAGGCGCAGCCGTCCTATGACAAGCAGTATGTTCGCGACTGGCTGACCTCGCCGGAGTCGGGCTGGGACAAGGCCTCGGACACGCCCCCGCCCGTCCTTCCGGCCGACGTTGTGGCGCGCACCCGCAGCCGCTACGTGGAGGCCTACGAGAAGCTCACCGGCCGGACGTTCGCCTAGCCGGGCCGTTCGCCCAGCCCGGTCCGGCCGGGGCTAGGCTTCCGCGGAAGCGGCCTCGGCCCGGCGCTGGGCGAGCTTGATCTCGAGCACGGCGTCCAGCGCCTGCTGGACCCGGTCCGAGGCGCCCGCCGCGCTGAACTCCTTCTGGGCTTCCTCGAGGTACACCAGCGCCTCCGCGGCCTCCCCGGCAGCCTTGAGCGCCTTCCCCAGCAGCAGGGAGACCTCGCCGGCCGTGTGCCGGGCCAGAGCCTCCCGCTCGGCATGGATCTCGCGCAGCTTCTGGACGGCGGCCACGATGTCGCCCGTGAGGTAGAGCCAGCGGGCCCGGATGAAGGCGACCTCCAGTTGGTCGGTCTTGTTGCCGCCGACAATCGACAGGGCCAGTTCGGCGCGCTCGATCGATGAGAGCGTCTCGGGTTCGACTATTCCCGAGGAGAGGCGGACGGCGGCGGAGGCCTTGTTGAACCGGGCCCACAGGTCGATGTCGTTGGCCGGGGAGAGCAGCCGGCCGGCCCGCTCGTGGTACTTGATCCCCTCGGGATAGTCGTGGCGCATGAAGGCCACGTTGCCGATCACCCAGGCCACCTCGCCGGCGAGCTGGGACATCGAGTGGTCGTCCATCTGGTCGTTCATGGCCTGGCAGTACTCCCAGGCCTCATCGAGCCGGCCGCTCTCGGCCAGGGCACCAATCAGGGCGCGGAGGGCGCCGATGATCATGGTGGAGCCTTTGGGCAGCTGTGCGCAGAGCCGCACCGCTTCCTGCGCATGCTCGACGGCGGCGGTCAGCTGCCCCTGGCCCTGCGAGGCTGCGGCGAGCATCTGCTGGGCCCGGACGCCGAGCCCGGCAGACTCCGCGGCCATCGGGTGCTCCAGGAGATTCTGGACCACGTCCTTGCACTCCTGCCAGAGGCCCTGCTTGATCAGGCACTCGGCCTGCATATAGGTCATGTTCCACCACGCGCTGGTGTTCTTGGCCTCCAGGGCGATCTTGGCGGCGGCGGCGGCGTGGGTGGCGGCCACGGGGTAGTCCCGGAGGTCCCAGGCCTGCCGGGCATACAATCCCGCGAGCACGTATTCGGCGTCGCTGACGGACACCGGCTGGCTCCAGGCCTCAAGCGCCTTGGGGGCCAGTTCAAGCCGGCGGGCAAGCTCCTCGATGACATCGGCGGTCGGCTCGCGGCGTCCGGTTTCCAGCAGAGAAATGTAGCTGGGGGAGTACAGGTCACGGCCCAACTCCGCCTGCGTCAGGCCCCGTTCGAGCCGTTCCGCGCGGAGCTTCTCCCCAAATCCGTTCCCCACGGATACCTMCTAATTCCGGACATTCTTTGTACTAAATGCTTGACAGTCTCTGTAGAAACCATTTTACAATGTGTGTCAACAAGGGTAGTGCTGACTTGGTTAAGGAACCCCAACCCATATTGAGGAAACTTATGTTGAAGAAGATTGCAGCCGGCGCCGTTTTGGCGGGCGCACTGGCATTCTCCGCCGCGGCCCCGGCCGTGCTGTCCGCTGCTTCACTTACCGATGTCTCAGACGTTGCCGCCGTCGGCAACTGGCCCGATCCCATGCGCACCGCCCAGGCGGTGGGCAACTGGCCCGACCCCATGACCCACTCGCTGAACGTCGGCAACTGGCCCGACCCGATGTAACAAGCCCGATGTAACAAGCCCGACACGGCAGGCCCGGCGCAGCAACGGCCGGCTGCCTGCGGCACGGATATCCGGCGCAGCCCCGGGAGATTTCCTCCCGGGGCTGCGTTGTGTCCGGGGGGCAGGGGCCGGGCCCTGGGCCGGGACGATCGCCGGTGCCGGTGTCATGAAATCGTGCCGGACCTACCACCGGACATACAAAAGAGGACCCTCCGTGTGGAGGGCCCTCTTTGTGTTTGGTCGGGATGACAGGATTTGAACCTGCGACCTCGTCGTCCCGAACGACGCGCGCTACCAAGCTGCGCCACATCCCGATCCGTTGCTTCAAAAGCAACTTCACAAGAGTATCCGATCATGGCCCCGGATGTGAAATCGGGCGCCGGCCGGGACGTGTCCCGCCGTCGTCCCGGCCCGGACGCCGACCGGTCCCGGCAGGCGCTGTTCAGACCAGCGAGTCTTTCCAGGCGCCGTGGAGCCGGGCGAAGGCGCCGCCGTCGCCGATCAGCTGCTCCGGGGTGCCGTCCTCCACGACCCGTCCGTCGTGCACCACCAGCACCCGGTCCGCCGTCTCCACGGTGGAGAGCCGGTGGGCAATGATCAGCGCTGTCCGCCCGGGACCGGGGGCCGAGTCCGGGCCGGGGGCCGAGTCTGCAACGGGCTGTCCGCCGCCCGCCTGTCCATCGGACGGCCGCTGGCCGGCCTCCCGTGTCCCGCGCAGGAGCCCCGCGAGGCCCTGCTGGACCATGCGCTCCGACGGGATGTCCAGCGAGGACGTTGCCTCGTCCAGGATCAGCACGGCCGGGCGGGCCAGAAACGCGCGGGCGAAGCTGATCAGCTGGCGCTGCCCGGCGGAGACGCGGCCGCCGCGCTTGTTGACGTCGGTGTCGTAGCCGTCCGGCAGTTCCATGATGAAGGCGTGCGCCCCCACCGCCCGGGCCGCGTCCTCGATCTCCGCACGCGAGGCTTCGGGCCGGCCCAGGGCGATGTTGTCCGCCACGGAGCCGCTGAACAGGAAGGCCTCCTGGGTGACCATGACGACGTTCCGGCGCAGGTCCTCGGTGCTGAGCTGGCGCAGGTCCACGCCGTCGAGGGTCAGCGACCCGGCGGAGACGTCGTAGAAGCGGGCAATCAGCTTCGCGAGGGTGGATTTGCCGGCGCCGGTCTGCCCGACGAGCGCGACCGTCTGCCCGGCGGGGATGTGCAGGTCCAGCCTCGGGACGACCACCGGGCCGTCGCCGTAGCGGAATTCGACGCCGTTGAAATCGATGCTGCCCCGCGCGTCGTACAGGGCCGCGGGTGTTTTCGGCGGTCTGACAGTGGGGACCTCCTCGAGCAGGCCCGAGACCTTTTCCAGGGCCGCCTGGGCGCTTTGGAAGGAGTTGTAGAACATGGCCATCTGGTCCACCGGCTGGAAGAAGCGCTTGGCGGACAGGATCAGGGCCAGGAGCACGCCGACCTCCAGGTCGCCGCTGAGGACCCGGAAGCCGCCGGTGAGCAGCACGAGGGCCACGCACACGTTCCCGATCAGCACCAGCCCCGGCTGGAAGATGCCGTTGAGGTTGATGGAGCGGACGGTCGCGCGGCGGTAGTCCTCCGACAGTTCGGAGTAGCCCGCGGCATTCTCGCGTTCCTTCCGGAAGGCCTTCACGGCGCGGATCCCGGTCATGGTCTCCACGAAGTGCACGATCAGCCGGGCCGAGACCACCCGGGATTCGCGGAAGGCGATCTGGGAGTGCTTCTGGTACCAGCGGGCCAGGAAATACATCGGCACGCCGGCGGCCAGCACCAGCACGCCGCTGCGCCAGTCCAAGGCGAACACCGTCACGGCGGTAAACGCCATGAACAGCATTCCCGAGGCCAGCGAGCTCACGCCGGAATCCAGGAGTTCGCGCAGGGCCTCCAGGTCCGAGGTCTGCCGGGCGATGATGCGCCCCGAGGTGTATTTCTCGTGGAATTCCAGGCTCAGCCGCTGCGTGTGGCGGAAGACCCGGACGCGGAGGTCCAGCAGCATCGCCTGGCTGAGCCGCGCCGTCGAGGTCACGTACAGGGCGGTCAGGCCGGCGGCCACGACGGCCGCGGCAAGGTAGGCGGCGCCGGTCAGCACCAGGGGCAGGTTGTCGCCGGCGCGCACGGCGGGCAGGGCGTGGTCGATGCCGAAGGCGATCAGGGCCGGCCCGGCCACGCGGGCGGCCTGGGACAGCACGACGGCGCCGATCGTCAGCCAGAACCGGGCCCGGACGGGGCGGATCAGGGAGCCCAGGAGGGTCAGGGAGCGTCGCCGGACGGCCTTGCTTTCGTTCCTGCTGAGGTGCGCGTTGTCCTCATTGGCGGTGCCGAACGTTGCGCTGCTCATCGGGAAATCTCCTCGGACTGGTCCTCGAGGGCGGACAATTCTGAATCCAGGTCCCGCGGTTCCGGGTCCAGGCTGGCGATCACGTAGCGGTAATGGCTGTTCTTGGCGAGCAGTTCCGCATGGGTTCCGACGGCGGCGATCCGGCCGTCCTCGAGCAGGGCCACCCGGTCGGCCAGCGCCACCGTGGAAGGCCTGTGGGCCACGATCAGCGTGGTGGTGTCCGCGAGGACCTTGCGCAGCCGGGCCTCGACGAGGACTTCGGTGTTCACATCCAGCGCCGAGAGCGGGTCGTCCAGGACCAGCACCGCCGGTTTCGCGGCGATGGCCCGGGCCAGGGCGATGCGCTGGCGCTGGCCGCCGGAGAGGCTGAGGCCCTCCTCGCCGATCAGGGTATCGACCCCGTCCGGCAGGGAATAGGCGAAGTGGGCCTGGGCGACGTCGAGGGCTTCCTCCAGGGCCGCGTCGCGGCCCTCCGCCGATCCGGCGTCGGGCGCGCCGAGCAGGACGTTGTCCCGGACGGAGCTGGAGAACAGCGTGGTGTCCTCGAACGCCACGGAGACCACGGTGCGCAGGTCCTCCACCGCGAACTCGCGCAGGTCCACTCCGTCGATGGTGATGGCACCGCCGGTGACGTCGTAGAGGCGGGGGACCAGCTGGAGCAGGGCGCTCTTACCGCCGCCCGTGATGCCCACGAGGGCCATGGTTTCGCCGGGGCGGATGTCCAGGGTGATGTTCTTGAGGATCGGCTTGTCCGGGGCGTCCTCGAACGCGAACGAGGCATTGCGGAAGCTGAGGGCACCCTTGAGGCCGGCCGGGCGGCGGGGCCGGTCCGGGCTGGTGATCGTGTTCTGCGCGTCCATGACCTCGAAGTGCCGGTCCACCGCGGACTTCGCGGTGAGGGCCATCGCCAGCAGCATGCCGCAGAACTCGACCGGCGCGGCGACCACGGCGGCGGTGGCGAAGAAGGCCACCAGGGACCCGATGGAGAGCTGGTCCGTGGAGGCCAGCAGGATGCCGACGACGAGGCCGGCGCCGAGCGCGAGTTCGGGCAGGAGCGTCACCACCAGGCTGAACGTGGCCAGGTGCTTGGCCTTGGCGATCTCGGTCTGCCGGAGTTCCTCGGCCTGTTCGTTGAAGTTCTCCAGGGCCTCCCGGCTGCGGCCGAAGGCCTTCAGGACGCGGATGCCGTGCACGGATTCCTCGACCGTGGTGGCGAGGTCCCCGGCCTGGTCCTGGCTGCGCCGGGCCACCTTGCTGAAGCGGGTGCGGAAGCGGAATCCGTAGATCATGATCGGCACGGCGGCGGCCAGGAAGATCAGGGCCAGCTGCCAGCTCATGGCAAACATCACCGCGACGCCGATCACCACGGTGAGCGTCGTGACCACCATCATGATGGCGCCGAAGGCCATCCAGCGGCGCAGGAAGTTCAGGTCCGTCATGGCCCGGGACAGCAGCTGACCGGAGCCCCAGCGGTCATGGAAGGAAACTGTGAGGTCCTGCAGATGCCCGTAGAGCGAGACCCGCATCCGGGTCTCGACGGTGGTGGCGGGATTGATGACGAACTGCCGGCGCAGGGCCACGAGGCCCGCCTCGGCGATGCCCAGGACCAGGATGAGGAGCGAGGCAGTCCAGACGGCTTCCGCGCTGCCGCCGGGGGTCAGGGACTCGTTGACCAGCACGCGCAGCACCTGCGGGATGGCCAGTGCCATGACGCTGGCCAGCAGCGCGCAGAGCAGGCCCATGACCAGCCGGGGCAGGATTGGCCTGACGTGCGGGTAGAGACGGCTGATGGAGGTGAAGAATGAGCTCTGCTTGGCCATGCCTGCTTCTTAAGACGCCCGTGCATAGATCGCACCGTTGAATGTAGTTTCCTGTAGCAACTACCCTAGGCCATCGGGTGACCGGATTCACACGTTGTTCAGCGCTCCCAGCATCTCGCCCAGTCATTGCGATCCGCAATAGGTGCGGGCGGCGGGTGACCGCGGGACATGTCCGGTGGTGCCGCGCCCGGTGGGACCTGTCCAGTGGTGGCCGCAGCGGGTGGGCATTGTGGGCCTATACCCAGTGCCCGCGACCAGGGGAGGGCATGTCCCGTGGGCTCGGGCGCCAGGGGAGGGCATGTCCACCGGCCAGGCCGGAGGGCGGGCAGCACTGGCCGCGGCCAGGCCTAGGCGCGGGAGGTCAGCGTGAGCAGAACGGCTTCGGGCCGGCAGGCAATGCGGACAGGGGCGAAGCGGGACGTGCCGATGCCGCCCGAGACGTTCACCGGCGTCGTCCTCCCGTTGCTCTCCCAGGTGTGCAGCCCCCGGGCCCGCCAGGTGGGCAGGTCGCAGTTGGTGACCAGGGCCCCGTAGCCCGGGACGCAGATCTGGCCGCCGTGGGTATGGCCGGCCAGGAGGAGGTGGGCGCCGGCTTCGGTGAAGTGGTCGAGGACGCGCTGATAGGGTGCGTGCGCGACGGCGATGCGCAGGTGCGGGTCGGCGTCCCGGCCCTTGGTCCCGCGCGGCCAGCCCGCGTACCGTTCGAGGCGCAGGTGCGGATCGTCAACGCCGGAGAAATCGAAGCGCATGCCCTTGAGCACCACCGACTGGCAGCGGTTGGTCAGGTCCACCCAGCCGGACATGCCGAACTCGGCACGCAGCCGGGGCCAGTCGAGCCTTTCCGGGTGCTTGCGCTCGCCCGAGGGCCCGAGCAAATATGACGCCGGGTTCTTCAGGCTCGGGCCGAAGTAGTCGTTCGAGCCGGGGACAAACACGCCGGGAAATTCCAGCAGGGGCCGCAGGGCCGCTACGAGGGGGTCCACGCCCTTGGCATGGCTGAGGTTGTCGCCCGTGTTCACCACGAGGTCCGGCTGCAATTGCGCCAGGGAGGACAGCCACTGCGCCTTCCGGTGCTGGCCCGGAACGAAGTGGATATCGGACAGGTGCAGTATCCGGAACGGGCCGAACCCGGCCGGCAGGATGGGGAGGGTTTCCTCCCTGATCACAAACTGGTTCTTCTCCCACAGCCCGTAGCCGGTAGCGGCCGCCCCCGCCGCCGTCCCGATCGCGGCGGTCACGGCAAAGCCGCGTCCGATGCTTCGAACGCGGCTCGCCAGGTCATTGCCCAGGGTCATCGGCTACTTCTTGCCGGAGGACTTCGTGGGTGCCGGTGTCGGGTCGGCGGACGGTTGCGTGGCCGGCTCGGTGCTCTTGGCGGTCGGAATGGAGGTCCGCGGCGTTGAGATCGGGTCCGGGACCGGGGCCGGGGAGTACAGCATGTCCGACGGCGGGGCCGGGAACGGATCGGTGCCGTAGGCCGGTGCCACCTGGGCCATGTAGTTCGAGAACTGCGGCCCGGCGATCATGTAACCGTCGATGCCCTTGTAGAAGTTGCCGTTGATCGTGACGTTCTGCCCGGCGCGCTGCTGGTTGCCCAGGGGATCGCCAAACCACGTGGCCGTCGCCAGGCCGCTGGTGTAGCCCGCCACCCAGGTGGAGCTGTTGTTGTCGTTGGTGCCGGTCTTCGCCGCGATGGGGAACGTGGTCCGGGTCGAAATCCGGGGCTGGATCAGCGAGCCCGAGCCGCGGTTGAGCACTTCCTGCATGGCGTACGCGACGCCGTGGGCCACCTCGGGCTTGATCGCGTCCCGGCAGTTGGGTGACTGGGCCGGCAGCTGCGCGCCGGTCGCGTCCGTCACCGACTCGATGGCCATCGGTTCGCAGTACTTGCCGTTGTTGGCGAAGGTGGCGAATGCGCTGGCCATGGTCAGCGGCGCCGTCTGGCGGGCGCCGATCAGGCTGCTCAACCGGGTCATCGGAACCTTGGGGTTGGGATCGTCGCCGTTCGGGCTCGGCAGGCCTTCGTGGATACCGACGGCATCCACGATCTTCTGGATCCCGCAGAGGTCCACCTGGGCGGCAGAGGCGAACGTGATGGTGTTGATGGAGTTCGCCAGGCCGTCAAGGACCGACATGTACTTGTAATGGTTCTCGTCCGCGTTCTGCAGGTCGTGGGTGCCGGCCGTGTCGTCGTACGAGTCGGTCGTCGGTGTGGGGCAGGTGTTCTTCCACGGGAAGCCGGGCGGGTATCGCCGCACGGCGCCGTTGAGCTGGGTGCTCATCGACTTGCCCTCGTTGAGCCACTCCGCGAACGTGAACGGCTTCATCGTGGATCCGGGCTGGAAGCCGCCGAGGCCGTTGAGGTCATTGCCCTTGGCATCCTGCACGTCCACGTTGAAGTTCTGGGTCTGGTCGAACTTGCCGTCGGCCGGGAACCAGACGGTGTTCTGGGCCATGGAGACGATCTTGCCCGAACCAGGCTGCACGGACACCAGCGAGGCGCCCCACTTGTCCGGGTTCGCGCCGGCCGACCCGTCCACCTGGGCCTGGGCCACGGCCTGGGCCTTCGGGTCCAGCGTGGTCTTGATGGTCAGGCCGCCGCGGAAGATCTTCCGCTCACGCTCGGCAGCGTCGGCCCCGTACGCCGGATTGTTCAGGAGCAGGTGGAGCACGTAGTCGCAGAAGTACGGCGCCGTCTGCGAATACGCACAGCCCTGGCGGGGCTGGGTGACCTTGGTCTGCACCGGCGTCGCCACCGCGGCATCGTAGTCGGCCTGCTTGATCTTGCCCTGCGTCAGCATCGCGTGGAGCACGAGGTCGCGGCGGACCTTGGCGTTCTCCGGATTGGTGATCGGGTCGTAGTAGGAGGGGCTGTTCACGACGCCGGCCAGCAGGGCCGCCTGCGGCAGGGTCAGGTCCTTGGCCGTGGTGCTGAAGAAGAACTTGGACGCGGCCTCGATGCCGTAGGCGTCCCGGTTGAAGAACACGATGTTCAGGTAGCCCTCGAGGATCTGCTCCTTGGTGAACTTCTTCTCCAGCGCGATGGCCAGCTTCATTTCACGGAGCTTGTCCCCGACGCCCTTGTTGACGCCGTTGAGCAGGACCTCGTCGCCCTTGCCTTCGGCCTCCAGCGAGGAGTTGATAACGTTGTTGACGTACTGCTGCGTGATCGTGGACGCGCCCTGCTTGTTGCCGCGGGCGGTGCTCACGAGCGCGCGCAGGATGCCGGTGGTGTCCACACCGCCGTGCTCATAGAAGCGGCTGTCCTCGATGGCGATAATCGCGTCCTTGATGTGCGGTGACATCTGGTCCAGCGAAACACGGGTGCGGTTTTCCGCGTAGAGGTTCGCGATCGGGCTGCCGTCGGACGCCAGGATCGTGGTCGACTGGCTCGGCGGATCGACCTTCAGCTCAGCGGGGAGCGTGTCAAAAAACTGGATCGAACCGCTCGCCGCACTGCCCGAGACGGCCGCCGCGGGGACCAGGAGGCCCGCCACCAGGACACCGCAAATAGCGCTCACGCCCAGGAAAAGAAAGATCTTTCCGAGGGTGGTGGCCGTGTCGAATAAAGGGTTCTTGCCAGTCGCCATGTTTTCCACTTTACCGGCAACGACTAGGCTTTATGTCATGACCAAATGGGAGTACGCCACGATTCCGCTCATTATTCACGCCACAAAGCAGATCCTGGACCAGTGGGGCGACGACGGCTGGGAGCTCGTCCAGGTTGTTCCGGGACCCGATGGAAACGGCCTGGTTGCCTACCTGAAGCGGGAGAAGCAGTAGCCATGAACACCCCCTCAGAAGCCGTTCCGGCCACGCCGGCGGGCGCGGAAAACATCTCCGAAAACACGGCCGGCGCAGCGAGCCACACGGCCGGCGCGGGCGCGTCGTCCGCCGTCGAACAGCGCCTCGCGGAGCTGGGCCTGACGCTCCCCGACGTCGCCGCTCCGGTCGCGGCGTATGTTCCGGCCGTGATTTCCGGCAACCACGTCTACACCTCCGGGCAGTTGCCGTTCATCAACGGCAAGCTCGAGGCCACCGGAAAGGTTTCCACCGGTTCGGCGGGCGCCTCCGACGAATCCACGGTGTCCCCGGAGGACGCGAAGGCCTACGCTGCCGTCTGCGCCGTCAACGCCCTGGCCGCCGTCAAGAGTGTGATCGGCGACCTCGACCGCATCACGCGGATCGTCAAGGTTGTCGGATTTGTATCCTCCGACCCTTCCTTCACCGGCCAGCCCGGTGTCATCAACGGCGCCTCGGAGCTGCTGGGCCAGGTCCTCGGCGACGCCGGCCAGCACGCACGTTCCGCCGTCGGCGTATCCGTTCTGCCGCTCGACTCGCCCGTCGAAGTCGAACTGATCGCTGAATTCGCCTAGTAGACCGGTTACTTCGTTGCCTCAGTTAGAACGCCGCCTGTTCGTCCTGCCCCCGGATCTTGAGGGAGCAGCCCGCAGCTGGATTGAACACGGTGAGCGGACGCCCCGCGCGCCCCGTTTGGCCTCCTCCGTGATCCTGCTGCGGGATTCGCCCACGGGCCTGGAGACCTGGCTCGGCTACCGCACGGGGTCCTCCCCGCTCGGTGTCCTCGCCTTCCCCGGCGGATCGCTGGAATCCACCGACGACGACGCCGTCGGCTGGCTGGGCCCCTCACCCCAGCACTGGGCCGAGCAGATGGGGACGTCCGACGTCGGGCTGGCGCGCCGACACGTCGTCGGTGCCATCCGTGAACTGTTTGAGGAGACCGGCATCCTGCTGGCCGGCCCCGACCTGTCCACCACGGTGGAGCTGACCTCCAGCGCCGACTGGATGCGCGCCCGCGAAGCCGTGGCCGAGCAGGAGAAATCCTTCACCGACCTGCTCGCCAAACGCGGGCTCTCGCTGCGCACTGACCTGCTCAAACCCCTGGTGAACTGGCTCAGCCCCGACTTCGCGCACCGCCGGTTCAATACCCGCTACTTTGCCGCCACCGTGCCCGTGAACCAGCAGCCCTCGCTGCTAGCCAGCAAGGGCGTCTGGGGCCGCTGGGTGTGCGTCCGGAAAGTCGTGAGCGAGCGGGACAGCACCGTGCTGGGTGACGAGGTAGGGCAGGAGAACACCGTCGGCCGGACCCTGGGCGAACTCCTGGTCCCTGGCTCGGAGATCATGCTTGAGAAGATGGCCAAGGCCAACGGCTGCATCGCCTACCTCAGCTACAAGCGCAAGGCCCACGTGTACCAGCCGAAGCTGGTCGAGGAAGACGGCCGGCTCATGCTTGAAGTCGAAGCAGCCAAAACGATCGCCGGCGAACCGCAGCGGGAACGCTAGGCCCGGGGAGCGCCGACGCCACGGAAGGCTGACCCCATGCGGGCAGCCTGTTAGGGCTTGGCTTGGGCGGGGGCCGGGCGATTCCCGGGACATGCCCCGCCCTGCTCCTGAGCGCTGGACATGTTCCTTCGTGCCGCGTGCCGGCCCGGGACATGCCCCGCCCTGCTCCTGAGCACTGGACTTGTCCCTTCGTGCCGCGTGCCGGCCCGGGACATGCCCTCCGGTGGACCTGACAGGTGGACATAGTGGCATTATGTCCAGTCGTTGCAGCCGGGGCGGGACATGTCCCTTCGTGCTGCCTGCCGGCCCGGGGACATGCTCCGCCCCGATCCGCACCAGTGGACATGTCCCGCGGACAACCAGCCCGAAACCGCCACCGCGGATTAACGGCAGAAGATTAACGGCAGAAGGCCGGTCCCGTTTCCGGGGCCGGCCTTCGTGGTTGCTGCTGGGGATCCCTAGCGGGAACGCTGGCGCAGGCGCTGCATGTCAAGGATGACGACGGCGCGCGCTTCCAGGCGCAGCCAGCCGCGCTGCACGAATTCTGCGAGGGCCTTGTTGACCGTTTCACGGGAGGCGCCAACCAGCTGGGCGAGCTCCTCCTGCGTCAGTTCGTGGGCGACCAGGACGCCGTCGGTCGCCGGGCGGCCGAAGCGGTCGGCCAGATCCAGCAGCGCCTTGGCCACACGGCCCGGCACGTCGGAGAAGACGAGGTCGGAAAGGGAATCGTTGGTGCGGCGCAGGCGGCGTGCCAAGGCCTGCAGCAGCTGGGCCGAGACCTCGGGGCGGGTGCGCAGCAGCGCGTTGAGGCTCTCGTTCTTCAGACCGGCAAGACGCGTCTCGGAAACGGCAGTTGCCGTGGCCGTGCGCGGGCTGGGGTCGAACAGCGCCATTTCGCCGAAAAGTTCGCCCGGGCCGAGGATGGCCAGCAGTGATTCGCGGCCGTCCGGCGACGTGCGGCCGAGCTTCACCTTGCCGGAGACGATGAAGTAAAGCTGGTCACCCTGGTCGCCTTCCCGGAATACCGAGGCACCGCGTGAAAGGTCCACCTCGGTAAGTTCGTCCGTCAGCAGACGGAACGCCTCGTCGTCGAGCGTGGCGAAAAGGGGTGCGCGGCGCAATACCTCGATATCCATGAAATCTCCTGACTAGCTGTGTCGGCTGGGGCGCTTCAGCCATTCTTTCAGAATTTTGGAGCTTCTGTGACGTAGTTGGCACGGAAACGCCCGAAGGGGCCGAAAGCGAACGGCTCGGGAAGTCCGCGCAGATCCCTGTGCAGGCTGGCGGCCGGTCGGCAAACGTTCAGCTTACACCGGTAGAATCGTCGCTGAACTGTCTGTGAGGAGCCCCGGTGTTTGGCTTGACCATTTTGGACCTGCTGTTGGTTGTGGCGCTCTTGTCCTACCTGATCCACGGTCTTCGCAACGGCTTCCTTGTGACGCTCGGAGGCATCGCGGGATTCGCGGCAGGCGCCGTCGCCGCCTTCGTCTCCGTGCCCATCGTCAGCGGCCTCGTGGAGGACAGCGGCTGGCGCCTGACGGCGATCGTCGCCACGGCGGTCCTTCTGATGATCGTGGGCAACGGCCTCGGCACCATGATCGGGCGGCGAATCCGCAGCGTGGTCCCGTTCAGCCCCCTGCGGGCGGCGGACCGCCTCGTGGGCGGGGGCGTGAACGTGGTGGTGTCCGCCCTTGTGATGTCGATGCTGGCGTTCAGCATCGGGGCCCTGGGTGTGCCGTTCGTGTCCCAGCAGCTCGCGGAATCCAAAGTCATCAGGTTCATCGACGGCGTGACGCCGATGCCGGTCAAGGCATCAATGGCGCAGCTACGTTCCGCCGTGATCGGCGAGGGAATCCCCACGCTGCTGGACGGCTTCGGCCAGAGCCAGCCCGTTGCCGTTCCGGACACCAGCACGGACACGCCGGCGCTGAACAAGGCCGCCGCGTCCGTGCTCAAGATCGCCGGAACCGCCTACCAGTGCGGTCAGAACCAGACGGGAACAGGCTTCGTCGTCGCCCCCGGGCGCGTGGTGACCAACGCCCATGTGGTCGCCGGGGTCGACGAACCGGTGGTGGAAACGCCCGGTGGCCGGGCACTGCCTGGGCGCGTCGTGTACTTTGACTCCCAGCACGACCTCGCCGTCGTGGCCGTTGACGGTCTGCGCTCGGAACCCCTGGCGCTGGCCGCCGACCTGCCGTCCGGCAGCGCCGCGGCCTTTGCCGGCTATCCGCACGGCGGGCCTTTCCAGTCCAAACCGGCCACGGTGCAGGACATCGCCACCGTGCTGGTCCCGGACATCTATGGCAAGAATGCGTCGCCCGAGGACGTCTACCGGCTGGCCGGCGACGTGCAGCCGGGCAACTCCGGGGGTCCGCTCCTGACCATGGACGGGCAGGTGGCTGGGGTGGTTTTTGCCAAGGCCACAACCGAGTCCTCGCTCGGATTTGCGATCACCATGAATGACTTGAGCCCCGTGGCGGCTCAGGCGCCGGGTCTGGGCAGTGCCGTTTCGTCCGGACAGTGCATCAAGAAATAACCGGACGGCCACGCAGGCCCTAGCCACAGCCAGGCCGGAGCCGCACGCAGGCTAGAGCCACTCCAGGCTCTGCCCGTGCGGGCCCGTGATGGCTGCCGGCTGGCCGTCCTGCAGCAGCAGGAACCGGCCGCGGAGCCGGGCGTCATCCATTTCCGGGACCACACTGGACCCGTCTGCCTGCACCACCACCATGTGGCCTTCATTAGAGAGCCAGTGGCAGCCCCGCTCCGCGGCAAGATCCGCCATGGTGCGCCGGAACCGGGAGCGGCCGCCGGCATCCAGGTACGCCATGACGGCGCTGTGGAATACCACCAGGGCGGCGTCGGCCGGGGCGCGGCCGGCGAGTTCCACAAGTTGTTCGTTGAGGTCGCCGGCCACCAGCAGCGGCGGCCGTTCCCTGGCAATGGCGATCGCCTGGCGCAGCCGTTCAAGCCGGAACTCCTGCTCCGGCCAGACGAGGGCTTCGAGCCAGGCGACGTCGGCCGGGTCGCGCACGTCCAGGGGGTTGAGGTCGATCCCGGCACGCCATGCCACCCGGGGAATTTCCGTCGGCAGCGGCACCGGGCCCGAGGTGAGGCAGCGCAGGACCGGAAACGTGCCAGGCTGGGCGCCATCCGGAACCAGCCGCGTCGTCCTTGCTTCCGCCGCCGGGTCCCCCGCCGACTCATCCGGTGCCCCCGCCCCGGTGTCGACAAACTCGTAACCGTAGCGGTCAGGGAACAGTGCCAGCCCCGCCGAGGCGCCCACCTCGATGAGGGCCAGCGGCCGGCCCTCTGTCGCGGATATCTGCGCGAGTGAGGGCAGCAGGGTGGCGCAGCGGCCGGCCTCGTTCGTCTGCGTGGACCGGGACAGCACGATTTCCGAGACCGCGTCCCAGTGATGGTCCAGGAACCTCCGGAAATCGCGGTAAGGGCTGATCTGCGCGCCGAGGAACCGGGCCGCGGCGAGGATCAGCAGCGGCTGGCGCTTGTCGTGCGGCCACTGATCAATCCGCCGAATCACCTCGGCGTCCCCGGCGATCCCCACGGACCACGCGGCATAGCAGGGGGAGGAACCGGGGGCATCGACCGTGCCGAAGTGCCGGTACCACTGCGCTGTGTCCGTAGCCGTAGCCGTAGCCGTAGCCGTAGCCGCGTCCGGAGCTGTGTCCGAGGCGGTGCCCGTGGCAGCGTCCGGAGCTGCGGACGGTTCCCCGGATGCTTCCGCCGCCGCGGGTTCGGCGGGGGACATGCTCAGTCCCCGGCCGCGTGCAGCCCGGCGAGGTATTCCACCGCGAAGCGGTAGCCCAGGATCCCGGCGCCGGCGATCACGGCCTTGCTGATGTCCGAAAGGTAGGAATGGTGCCGGAAAGGCTCGCGGGCGTGAACATTGGTGATGTGCACCTCGACCGTCGGCAGGGCAACAGCGGAAATGGCGTCCCGGATGGCCACGGACGTGTGCGTGTAGGCGCCGGCGTTGAGCACGATTCCCACCGCCTTCCCGCGGGCGGCGTGGATGGCGTCCACGAGGGCCCCTTCATGGTTGGACTGGAAGCACTCGACGTCCAGGCCGTGCGCGGCACCGGCGTCTTTGGCGAGCTGTTCGACGTCGGCCAGCGTCGCCGTCCCGTATTTCTCGGGCTCGCGGGTGCCAAGCAGGTTCAAATTGGGTCCGTTGAGAACCAGGATGGTGCCGCGGCCGGCAACGGTGGCGGAGGTGGCTTCAGTCATGTCTGCAAATCTATCGCGCCGCGGCCCGCGCGCGCCGTTCGTTACTGCCGCATTCTTCGCTGCTGCGGATGTTCCCGCCGCGGCCGCGTCGACAGACAGGACCAACGACGACGGCGGCGCGGCCCACCACGGTGGGCGGCGCCGCCGCCGGACAAACAGGCGAGCCAAACACAGCCGACGAACCCTTATGGGAACGAACCGGCTATTTCTTCAGCGACTGGGCGATCTGGGCCATGACGGTGTTGTCTGCCAGGGTGGTCGCGTCGCCGACTTCGCGGCCTTCGGCGACGTCCTTGAGCAGGCGGCGCATGATCTTGCCGGAGCGGGTTTTGGGCAGTTCCGGGACCACGAGGATGGTTTTGGGTTTGGCGATCGGGCCGATTTCCTTGCCCACGTGGTTGCGGAGTTCCTGGACGATCGCGTCGCCGGTGTCCGTGGCGTCGGCGCGGAGGATCACGAAGGCGACGACGGCCTGGCCGGTGGTCTCGTCCGCGGCGCCGACGACGGCGGCTTCGGCCACCGCGGGGTGGGACACGAGTGCGGACTCGATTTCGGCGGTGGAGAGGCGGTGGCCGGAGATGTTCATGACGTCATCCACACGGCCCAGCAGCCAGATATCGCCGTCCTCGTCCTTCTTGGCGCCGTCGCCGGCGAAGTACATGGTCGCGAAGCGGGACCAGTACGTTTCCTTGAACCGCTCCGGGTCGCCCCAGATCCCGCGCAGCATGGCGGGCCACGGTTCGCGGATTACGAGGAAGCCGCCGTGGCCGTTGGGTACGGATTCGCCGAGTTCGTCCACGACGTCCACGGCGATGCCCGGCAGCGGGACCTGGGCCGAGCCGGGCTTGGTGGCCGTGACGCCGGGCAGCGGGGCGATCATCTGCGCCCCGGTCTCGGTCTGCCACCAGGTGTCCACGATCGGTGCGGGGTTTTCCTTCCGCTCGCCGTTCTTGCCGGCGTTGCCGCCGATGACCTCGCGGTACCACATCCAGGCCTCGGGGTTGATGGGTTCGCCGACGGAACCGAGGACCCGGATCGAGGAGAGGTCGGACTTGGCCGGGATGTCCTTGCCCCACTTCATGAAGGTGCGGATCGCGGTGGGGGCGGTGTAGAGGATGGAGACCTTGTACTTCTCCACGATTTCCCACCAGCGGCCCTGGTGCGGGGAATCCGGCGTGCCCTCATACATGACCTGGGTGGCGCCGTTGATGAGCGGGGCGTAGGCGACGTAGGAGTGCCCGGTGATCCAGCCGACGTCGGCGGTGCACCAGTAGACGTCGGTCTCCGGGTGGAGGTCGAAGACCGCCTTGTGCGTGTAGGCGCCCTGGGTGAGGTAGCCGCCGGTGCTGTGCAGGATGCCCTTGGGCTTGCCCGTCGTGCCGGAGGTGTAGAGGATGAAGAGCGGGTGTTCGGAGTCGTGCCCGACGGCGGTGTGTGTGGGGGACGCGGCGCCGACGGTGTCCGCCCACCAGTGGTCCCGGCCCTCGTGCCAGTCCACGGCCTGGCCGTTGCGCTTGACCACCACGACGTTCTGCACGGTGTGTCCGGTGCCGTCTCCCTCGTGGGACAACGCTTCGTCGACGGCCGGCTTCAGCGCGCTGGGCTTGCCGCGGCGGTAGGTGCCGTCGGCCGTGACCACGAGCTTGGCCTCGGCGTCGTCGATCCGGGAGCGCAGGGCTTCGGCGGAGAAGCCGCCGAAGACCACGGAGTGGATCGCGCCGATCCGGGCGCAGGCCAGCAGGGTGATGACGGCCTCGGGGATCATGGGCAGGTACACGGCGACGCGGTCGCCCTTGGCCACGCCGAGGGACTCGAACGCGTTCGCGGCCTTCTTCACCTCCTCGGTCAGCTGCGCGTAGGTGTAGGTGCGGGTATCTCCCGGCTCACCCTCGAAGTAGATCGCCACCCGGTCCCCGTTGCCGGCCTCGACGTGCCGGTCCAGGGCGTTGTAGGCGGCGTTGACCTCGCCACCGACGAACCACTTCGCGAATGGCGGGTCGGACCAGTCCAGCGCCTGGGTGAAGTCCTTGGACCAGCTCAGCAGCTCCCGGGCCTGCTTCGCCCAGAAGGCGGGACGGTCGGCGTCGGCCTCTGCGTAATCGGCGGCGGTGACCACTGCATTCGCGGCGAACTCGGCGGACGGCGCGAAACGGCGGTTCTCCTGGGACAGGTTTTCGAACGCATCGCCCTGGGGCGTCTGAGTGGCCGTGGAGCCGGGTGTCTGCTGGGACATGGTGAACCTCATCATTCATCGATCCGGGCTGCGCGGCCGTGCTCGCCACCGTCGCGCCGGGCCGCATGCGCGACGTCGGGCGGCGGCAGACGGCGGCAGTGCCGCTAGCGCTGTCTGGAATCAACACTAATACTTGGGTCCGACCAAACGTGCGCCCCGTCACAAACAGCACCGTGAGCGGTGTTCGTTAAGCGCCGAGTGGTCTGTCCCCGGCGCCGGACGGCGGGCCGGGGCAAGCGTCCGGGATTCGGAAATCTGGGGAATTCTGCTGCGTCCGCCCACGGCTTGTCAGCTAGTGATCGGCCATTCACTTGGCTAGGCTGAGATGAAGTTGTGACATCCGATGGAGGCGACAGGACCGCTGGCGGTCCTGTCCTTGCCTGCCGTTAGACGGCGCTGTCCAGGGCGCCGCCATGCTAAGGAGATACGGAATGAACGAGCAAGACAACGGGCAGCTCCGGGCGCCCGCCCAGAACCAGGGTGGAACGGCGCAGCCGGGGCCCGCCGGGTTCGGGGATGCGCCACGCTTCACGGTGGACAAAAAGATCGGGAAGAAGAACGAAGCCGTCCTCGGCCCGTTCACCATCCGTGACCTCACCGTTTTCGGCTCCACGCTGCTTCTTTTCATCGCCTCACTGATTCCGATGTTTGCCTTCGCCTACAACCTCTGGAACCTGGGCAGCCTCTTCTTCCTGGGCCTGGGCATCGTGCTGCCCCTCATTGTCACCGCGTTGTTTGTGGCCCGCCGCCTCAGCCCGTCGACCAGGATCCGGATCGGATCCCTGTCGATCGACCAGTTCGCGTCCGTTGTAGCGTCCTTCACGCTGGCCTTCTTTTTCCTCGCCGCCGCCGGGGCGTTCGTGCCGAGCATGCTGATCGCGCTCCTGGGCGCTTTGGGGCTCTTCGCCGCCACGGTGCTGGGCCGCTGGATCCCGTTCTTTGCCGGCGACTTCCTGGGCCGGGAGGACGCGCCTGCCCACGTGGTTGCCCGCGAAGCTGTTGTCCCGGTGCGAAAGCCCCGCGCACCGAAGGCGCCGAAGCAACCGAAGCAACCGAAGCAACCCAAATTGACCAAGGACGCTGCGGGTGCAGGCGCAGCCGGGGCGGGCGCCTCTCTGGCGGCCGCATCCGGCCAGGTTGCGTCCGGCGCGGCCGCTTCCGGCCGGGTTGCGTCCGGCCAAGCCGCTTCCGGGGAGGCCGCGGGCTGGGCCAAGCGTCCGGCCACCGGCAGCCAGACGGCCACGCCGGCGGCAACCACACCTGCCGGGGCATCTTCGGCGGGTGCGGCGTCCGCCGCGGCCCCCAGCGCTGCGGCCCCCGGCGCACCGGAGACCCAGATCTCGGGCGTGGTGCCAGCCGCCGGCGCGGCTGCCCCGGCATCTACGGATTCATCGGCGGCCCCGACGCAGGCCCCGGCTCCGGAGTCTGCTTCGTCCGCCGCGGACAAGACCCGGACCGCGGGCGTCCCTGCTGCAGCCGGTGCCGCCGCCGCTGGTGCCGCTGGTGCGGCTGCACAGACCGCTCCCGCCGCGGAACAGACCCAGGCCGGGGAACAGACCCAGGCCGCCGGCGTGCCGGCCGCCACCGGCGGCAGTGCCCCCACTACGGTCAACCCCCAGGTCCGGCCGCAGGAACAGGCCCGGCCGCAGGAACCCATCGGCGCGACCGTTGATCCCGCCAGCCGGCCCGCGGAGGATGATGTCCACCCCGTGCACGAGGCCTTCTGGTTCGCCGTCGCGCAGCCCCGCACCGCCGTCGATGTGCGCACCGGTGCCCCGGCGTTCGTCATTGAACCCGGCGGCTGGGTCCTTGCCCTGGAGGACCGCGGCAACGAGTTCCTGGTCCAGCACACCGACGGCCGGCTCGGCGTTTTGCGGGACCTCAGCAACATCGAACGCGGTTAGTCCGCCGCCGTGACCACGGAATCCGGCAGCTCGGAACCCGGCACCCCGATCCCGGGGAGCGCCAAGCCGGGTGCGCCGCGGGCGTCGGGGGAGTCAATGCTGGCGCTCAAGCGCCGCGCGCGCCGGATCAACCGGGAACTCGCGGAGCAGTACCCCTACGCCCACGCGGAGCTGGACTTCCGCACGCCGTTCGAGCTCGTGATAGCCACGGTGCTGTCCGCGCAGACCACGGACGTGCTGGTCAACCAGATCACGCCCCTGCTGTTCGCGCGCTACCCGGATGCGCGGCGGATGGCGGAGGCGGATCCGGCCGAGCTGGAGGCCATCATCAAGCCCACCGGCTTCTTTCGCGCCAAGGCCAGAAATCTCCTGGCGCTGTGCACCCGGCTGGTGGACGAGTACGACGGCGAGGTGCCGGGCCGGCTCGCGGACCTGGTGACGCTGCCCGGCGTCGGGCGGAAAACCGCGAACGTCGTGCTGGGCAATGCCTTCGGCATCCCGGGCATCACGGTGGACACCCACTTCGGCCGGCTGGCCCGGCGCTTTGGCTGGACCGAGTCGGATGATCCGGTCCGGATCGAGTCGGACGTCGCTGAGCTGTTCGAGCCGAAGGACTGGACCATGCTCTCGCACCGCGTCGTCTTTCACGGCCGCCGCGTCTGCCATTCCCGGAAGCCGGCGTGCGGCGCCTGCGCGGTGGCCAATTGGTGCCCCAGCTACGGCATGGGGGAAACCGACCCGGAGAAGTCAAAGAAATTGCTGAAGTACGAACTCGCCCCGGGCCAGGAGCAACTGCTGGCCCGGCTGCTGGCCGAGACTCACCGCGCCGCGGAAATCCGGATGGAATCGCAGAGGAAACAGCCGTGACCGCGCGCCAGGACCTCGTCGAGCTCGTTGCCGCGGTGGAGGCGGGCACGGCGCCGGCCCCGGATCCGCGCTGGCGGGAACTCGCCGTCGAACCCGGCGAGCGGGTCCGTAGGGCGGCGGTGCTGATGCTCTTTGGTGCGCTCGACAACGTCCCCGCTGTGTCCGAGAAGTTGCTGGCTCCGGCCGATTTGGACGTGCTGCTGCTGCAGCGGGCCCAAACGCTGGAGGACCATCCCGGGCAGGTGGCGTTTCCCGGCGGCGGCATCGATCCGGGTGAGTCCGTGGTGGACGCGGCCCTCCGCGAGGCGGAGGAGGAGACTGGCCTGAACCCTGCGGGGGTGGACGTACTCGGCGTGATGCCTGAACTGGCCCTGCCCCGGGGCAATTTCCTGGTGACGCCGGTCCTGGCCTGGTGGGCTGCCCAGTCGCCGGTCCGGGTGGTTGACTACGGTGAATCCGCGCAGGTGTTCCGGGTCCCGGTCAGGGACCTGCTGGACCCGGACAACAGGGTGATGGCCACGGTCAGCCGGGCCGGCCAGACATTCCAGAGCCCAGCCTTCACCGTCAACGGCGTCGTGGTCTGGGGTTTTACCGGGATGATCCTGAACCAGCTTTTTGAACAGCTGGGCTGGGCCGTGCCGTGGGACCGCGCGCGGCTCTACGGGATTGATGTGTGAAGGCCGCACGGCGCCGGCCTGCCGGCCGGTCCGCTGGCTGTCAGCCGCCGGGCTGCCTGCCGGGCAGCAACGGGGTTGCAGCCATCTAGCCGGCAGCCACCGGGCTGCCTGCCAGGGGAGCCATCGCCCGTCCTCCCGACCTGCTGGAGGCGACCCGCCGGTGAGCGCCGGAATGATCCACAACCAGGCCGGTCGCGGCGTTCTCGCGCACGGCGTTGATGCCCGCCGCCGCGCTCTTGATGGAGCTGAAGAGCGGGGACACGGCCACTACCGTGCCATCCGCCGCCGTCAACCTGAAGAAATAAGCCTTGTCGCCAGCTTGCGCGATCTCAAAAATGCCAGCCAAACCTGTGCCTCCCCAATATCCTTGCGTCGTTGCAATAGCCGGCGGATCGTACGGGAAATTCACCGGCCTTTCCGAGGGTAGCCCGGTGACGGAGCGCACACAACGCTACCGACGGGTACGTTACAGGCGGTGACTTCGGTCACTCATTTGGCATTGTCGTACGAATCGACGACGGCCACGCTGACCGGAAATTCGACCGGAATGCGGCCGAACAAGAGCTCCTTCGCGGCATTTGCGGAGTCCTCGATCGCCTTGATGCAATCCCCGACGGCGGATTCGGGACAGTGGACCATCACCTCGTCGTGGAGGAAGAACACCAGTTCGCCGGCGGCTGCGCCGTCCGACCGTATGGCGCGAAGCCTCCGTCGCAGTTCCGCGAGCCAGCATGCCGCCCAGTCAGCGGCCGAGCCCTGGACCACAAAGTTCCGGGTGAAGCGGCCGCGCGAGCGTGCGATCGAGTCCGCCCGGCGCTGCTCTTCCGCGGTGGTGGAGTGCTGGCTCTGCAGCCAGCGCTCCGACGGCGGCGGGCTGCTCCGGCCCAGGCGCGAAGTCACGGTCCTGCCGGCTTCGCCGTCGCGGGCAGCCTGCTCGACGAAGCCCACGGCGCGGGGGTAGGTGCGGGCCAGCTGGGGCATCAGCCGGCCGGACTCGCCCGTGGTCGCCCCGTAGATTGCTCCAAGGAGGGCCACCTTCGCCTTCGCCCGGTCGCCGCCGAAGCCTTGGGCGGCAATGCCGGCGTAGAGGTCCTTGTCCCGGGCGGCTTCGGCCATTTTGGAATCCTGGGCCAGCGCCACGAGCACGCGCGGCTCCAGCTGCGAGGCGTCGGCAACGATCAGTTTGTGGCCGGGATCGGCGTGGACCGCGCCGCGGACCTGGCGCGGGATTTGCAGCGCCCCGCCGCCCCGCGACGCCCACCGGCCCGAGACCACGCCGCCCACCACGTACTCAGGCTGGAACCTGCCGTCCTTCACCCAGGTATCAAGCCACGCCCAGCCGTTGGCCGCGTGGAGACGGGCCAGTTTCTTGTAGGCCAGCAGCGGCACGATCACGGGGTGGCTGGATTCTTTCAGCTCCCATTGGCGGGTGGTTTTAACTTCGATGCCGTTGCGGTGCAGGGCGCGCATGAGCTCCTGCGGCGAGTCCGGGTTCAGCGCGGGCGACTTCAGCAGCAGCCTCAGTTCGGCCGTGAGCGATTCGAGTTTGGCCGGACGCTGACCGGGAGCCGGGCGGGGTCCGAGGTGTTCTGCGAGAATCTGCTCGTGGAGTTCCTCCCGCCACGGGACGCCGGTGTGCTGCATTTCGGCGGCGATCATGGCTCCGGCGGATTCCGCCGCGAGCAGCAGCTGGAGCCGTTGGCGCCGGCCGGCGTCAGGGACGACGACCGTGCCGGAGGCCGTTCCGGGCGCAGGTCCCGCCTGGCGAAGGGCCTCCTGCTGCGCGGCGTACTCGGCGCGGAGAGCCTCAATGGATTGGCCGGGACGCCGGCCGGAGGCCGGGGCATCAAACAAGGCCCCTTGTTCCGGCGGCGGGGCAGGAGGCTGCAGCCCCCGCGGGGGCTGGTTCAGCTCGTCGTCCTGGGTCAGCTTCTCCGCCGCCTGCGCGTAGCCGGTGTGGGCGGTGAACTCCGAGTGGGCCAGGATCGAACCGCACAAGGTGAGGTCGTAGCAGCGCTCGAGTTCCACCCCGGCGCGCAGCAACGCGGGATACCAGTCCTGCGTACGGTGCCAGATCCAGCGCGGGTGCCGCTCCTCAAACTCGCGCACAATTCCGGCGAGGTCGCCGGCCCTGACCACACGGGGTTCCGGATTGGAGGGTTCGGGGGCGCCATCGGCCGTGAGCTGCTGCAGTGCCGCGCCGTCGGCGTGGGCAGCGAGCAGCAGATACATAGGATCAATTCTGCCCTGCTCCGGGACGTGGTCTGTGCTCGGTCCCCGGCCGCGGTGCAGGAAAGACGCCGGACTTGTCCACATAGCCCACGACGGCGGTTCCGCTGCGGTCCCGGCCCGGGCACAGTGGCAGCATGAACAGGCACCAGGACCGTGGCCCAGGCTCACCGCCACCGCGGGCGCATGAGCCCTGGACCCCCGGGGATTCCGCGGAAATCCTGCTCGTAACCGGCGCCGATGTGCTGCGCAGCGAGGTGGAACGCATCGTCGCAGCAGCCGGGGGCCAGCTGCGGACGGTGCAGGACGTTGCCGAGGCCGCGCCGTTCTGGGACGCCGCGGCCGCCGTGCTGGTGGGCAGCGACATCCGCGGGTTGCCGCCCCGGCGGAGGACCCCTGCCGTGATGCTCGGCCTCGAAGGTGACGGAGAAGGGTTATGGCATCTGGCCGCCGCCGTCGGGGCCGAACGCGTCGCGGTGTTGCCGGACGCGGCCGCCTGGCTGGCGGAATACCTGAGCCGGTCCCGCGCCCCGGAAGCCGGCGGCCTGGTGCTGGGTCTCACCGGCGGCTGCGGCGGTGCCGGGGCCACGACCGCCGCCATCTGGATCGCGCAGGCCGCCGCCGGGGCCGGGATCCGGGTGCTGCTGATCGACGGCGACCCCCGGGGCGGAGGCCTGGAACTTGCGCTGGCCGCCGAGGAAACCCACGGGCTCCGCTGGCCGGATCTGGCCGGGGTGAGCGGCAGTATCGACCCCGCCCAGCTGGAGGAGTCGCTGCCGGTCGCCGGCGGATTCTCCTTCCTGTCGTGGCCGGGAACCCGTGACAAAGCCGCCGGGGTGGACGCGACCACCGTGGCCGCGGTTCTTGACGCCGCACGCCGCGGCTGCGAATTGGTGGTGCTGGATATCGGCCGGGAACGGGAGGCCCTGCGGGCCTTCGCCGGCGAATGCGACCGGATCATCGTCGTGGCGCCCGCCCGGCTGCGGGCCGCCGTCGCCACGGCCTGGCTGCTGCAGGAGCTTCCACCCGTGGACACCGCGCTCGTGGTCCGGGCCAGTCGCGGCGCCGCTTTGGATGCGCCGCTGATCGCCGGCTCCGTGGGGCTTGTCCTTCAGGGCATCATGCCGGACATCAAGGATCTGGCCGGGGCAACGGAACTCGGCCGCCTTCTCGAAACCGGCCGGCAGCGCGCCGTCCGCCGGTTCGCGGCCGGACTCCTTGAGCTGAACGGCGGAGACGGCTCATGAGTGCCCACGCGGCCGTAGAACCGGCCGGACCGGAACGTCCGGCCCGGCGGGCACCGGGCCGCCGCCGCTCGCAGGGATTTCTCGACCAGACGCTGCTGGAGTCCGTGCGCGAGTCCGTCATGGCCGATGCCTCCCCGGTGACCCCCTCAAGGGTGGCGGCTGCGGTCCAGGCGAGCGGGCGGCTGCTCGGCACGGCCGGCGCCCTGGCCGCAGTGGAGAGCATCAGCGCGGAATTGAACGGCCTGGGCCCCCTGCAACCGCTCACCCGTGATCCCGCCGTGACAGACATCTTTGTCAACGGGCCGGACTCGGTCTGGTTGGACCGCGGCCGCGGTCTGGAAAAGGCGCCGGTCGTCTTTTCCGGGGAACCGCAGATCCGGGCCCTCGCCGCGAGGCTGGTGGCAGCCGGTGGCCGCCGCCTGGACGACGGTTCGCCGTGCGTCGATGTCCGGCTCGACGGCGGCTACCGGGTGCACGCGGTGCTGCCGCCCATTTCCACGGCCGGGACCCTCCTGAGCGTGCGGATCCGCCGGGCCACGGTCTTCTCCATGCCCGAGCTGAAGCGCGCCGGCATGTTCGGGGCCGGGACGCCCGGGAGCCTGGTCCAGTCCGTGCTCGAACGCATGGTGGCGGCCAGGCTGAGCTTCCTCATCAGCGGGGCCAC
Organism: Arthrobacter sp. 05T410; assembly: GCF_056396505.1. Taxonomy (NCBI): domain Bacteria; kingdom Bacillati; phylum Actinomycetota; class Actinomycetes; order Micrococcales; family Micrococcaceae; genus Arthrobacter; species Arthrobacter sp. 05T410. The sequence goes on from NZ_JBFTLP010000003.1 coordinate 45,618, forward strand.
CGGTTCGGGGAAAACCACGTTACTGGCGACACTGCTGGGATTGTGCCACCCGGGGGAGAGACTCGTCCTGATTGAGGACGCCGCAGAACTGAATCCCGTCCACCCGCACGTCGTCTCGCTGGAATCCCGGCACGGAAACCTGGAAGGCGGTGGCGCCGTCGACTTGGGCGAACTGGTCCGCCAGGCCCTCAGGATGCGGCCGGACCGGCTGGTGGTGGGCGAATGCCGCGGCGCCGAGGTCCGCGAGCTGCTCTCGGCGATGAACACCGGACACACCGGAGGCGGCGGGACCATCCACGCCAATGAGGCGGCGGCTGTGCCTGCCCGGCTGGCGGCCCTCGGCGCGCTCGCCGGCATGGGCCAGGACGCGGTACGGCTGCAGGTCGCCAGCGCGATCGACGTCGTCGTGCACGTCGAGCGGACCGAATCGGGCCGCCAGGTGGCGAGCGTTGGAATCATGGAGGTCCTAGACTCGGGCCTCGTTGTCGCCGCCGCACTGGAGATCCAACAGGGCGAGCTCCGCTTCGGCGGAGCCTGGCCGCTGCTGGCGCGCCGTCTCGGCCTGGATCCCGGGTTGGCCGGGGCGGACCCCTCCGAACTGCAGGCGGCGCTGCCGGCAGGACGGCCGCCGGGTTCCGGCCGCGAATCCCTCCAGCCCTGGACGCAGCGATGACCGTCTTACTCATCGTCGTTTTGGTCCTGGCCGTGTGGCTGGCATTTCCCACCCCGCGCGCGGCCGGCCATCGTACCCGCAGGGCCTTGCACGCCGCGGGCACGCGAGCTCCCGCGGCCTACGGGTCCCCGGGATCCCGCCCAGGACGGGCCGTCGGGGGCATGACCCGTTGGCGCGGCAGGGGAGCCGCCGATGCCGGGCCCGTCCCCATGACAGTCCTGGTCCAGCAGTTGGCCGCGCTGCTGAAGGGAGGGCGCATCCCCGCCCGGCTGTGGGATGAACTGTGGGCCCTGTACGGCGGTGACACCGCGCGGGACGGGCCGGCGGCCCAGGCCGCAGTTCACAGCGCCGGCCAGCCCCGCACCGCAAACGGCGCCGGCACGGTCCTCGGCCCGGAGTCCCGCAGGATCCTCGCAGCCGCGCGTGCCGCCGCCCGGCGCGGGTCTTCCGTGGCCGCGGCCATCCGCCGCGAGGTCTCCGCGGTCACTGCCGGTGCGGGCGCCGTCGTCACGGTCACCACGGGTGCCGTCGGCAACCGGGCCCGCCGCGACGTGCGTGTGTGGGGCGAGCTCGCCGCATGCTTTGACACCGCTGAAGCCAGCGGTTGCCCCCTGGCCGATGTCCTGGCGCGCTTTGCCGCCCACCTTGAAACGGAGGACGACGCCGAGGCAGCGCGGCAGACGGCCTTGGCGGGCCCCCGCGCGACCGTTCGTCTGCTGACCTGGCTGCCCCTGTCGGGCCTGGGTCTCGGCCTGCTGCTCGGCGTGGACCCGGTGGCGACACTGCTGGGAACTCCCTGGGGCCTCGCGGCGTTGGCCGCAGGCGTGGCGCTGACCGCCGTCGGCCGGTTGTGGTCCGCAAGGCTCGTCCGCGCCGCGGCGGAAGCACCAACGTGACTCCGCGGTGGTCGCCGTGAGGCCCGAACTTGCCGGATTCGTGATGGCAGCGAGCCTTGCCGGGGCAGCCGCAGTCGTCCTCGCCCGCCCGGGCCGTGTCCGCCGGCGGCTCCGGCGCCAGCTTCGGGCCCCTGCTGGCGGGGCCGCCCGGCGCCCGACGGTCCACGACGCCGGCCGGCACGGACGTCACGGCCTCCCGGGCCTGCGGGACACCGCCATGATGCTGGAACTGATCGGCGCCATGCTGGATGCGGGAGCCGGACTTGGCCGGTCCCTCGACCTCGTGGCCGCCCTCATGCCACCGGAACTCGGGCGGCAGCTTCGGCCGGTTGTGTCAGCCCTCGCAATCGGTGCGGACTGGGGCACGGCATGGCGCAGCTCCGGTGCCCGGGCGCCCCAACTTCAGGCCCTGCGCGACGCTCTTTCCTTCGCCGCGCTTACCGGCGCCCCCTCCTCAGCGCTCCTCTATGCCCAGGCGGCCCGGCTCCGCCGTGAACGCAACAGGGCCGCCGAGCAGCGCGCGGCCACGCTCGGGGTGAAGCTCGTGGTGCCGCTGGGCCTGTGCTCCCTGCCGGCTTTCGTCTGCCTCGGCGTCGTGCCCGTGCTGCTGGGGCTGCTGCGGGCGTGATGCCGGCAGCCCGGGGATCACCCCGGGCCCAAGGTTTATTCAAGTTGCTGGGGGATACCTTTGGGGCAGGCACCGTCGGAGTATGAGCGGTCTCGTGCGTCGGCTTCTCACAGCACCTCCTTGGCGCCTCGAATCCCGGAGTATCTGGGGTCTCGTACTAACTGGGAGCCATGCCAGGGGGGCAGATCAATGATTCGACTGTATAAAGCGGGCGTGATTGCAGCGCTCAACCTACTAGTGTTGACCGGTTTGGCGGTCGGTGCCAGTCCGGCGTCCGCCGCCGTACCGACCTGTCAGCCGGGAGCACCCCAACCGACCAACCAATACCCTGGCACAACGGTGATTGCCACGAACTTCGAGTCCGGAAGCCTCACCACTGCAGGCTTCGCCGCCGCATTCACCGCGGGGACAGGCACTGCCGATGTCTCCTCGGCACAGCAGCACTCGGGCCGCTGCTCAGCCTTTGTTCACGTCACCACGGATGCCGGGTCGGTGGCCAATTTTTCCGCACCACTTCCTGCCGGAAACAATGAGGTCTACGCCGACGGCTGGTTCAACATCACCAAAGAGGGCGTCGCCGGCAACAACGTCCCGTACTTCCGCTTCTTCAACGGGACTACCCGGTTCATAGACGTCTACCGATCCAACGGCGGCGTCGGCCCGATGTGGCTGCGGGTCGCGGCGCCCGACGGAACCCTCCGCTACACCCCGATGAAAGTCAATGTCCCCCTCGGCACCTGGCACCATATCGTCACGCACGTCGTCGCAAATGGGGCCTCCTCCACGGTCGAGGTGATCTTCGACGGCAAACTCCTGTATTCCAGCAAGCAGATCGCCACGGGCTTTACCGCGGTCACCAAGATGCAACTCGGTGCCGAACACCGGCGGCAGGCAGGCGACAGCTTCATTGACGACGTCGTTATCAAGGCCGGAAAGGCGGCCGCCCAGCTGCCCGGAACGTTTGCCCCGATTGCCCCACAACGGTTCCTCGACACCCGGAAAACGGTGCCCGTGGGTGCCGATAAGGCCGTCTCCTTCCAGGTTGCAGGGGCTAATGGGATCCCGGCAAATGTCGCGGCGGTCGTCTTCAACCTGACCGTCACTGAAGCAAAATCCATTGGTTACATCACCGCCTACCCCTCCGGGACAACAAAGCCGGATGCATCCAATGTGAACTTCCGTGCCAACCAAAACGTGCCCAACCTGGTAACGGTCAAGGTGGGTGCGGACGGAAAAGTGGCGCTGTTCAACAGATCCTCCGGCACAACCCACCTCATCGCCGATGTCACCGGCTACTACGTCACGGGGACGCCAGCGACGCCGGGTGCCTTCCAAAGCCTCGCGCCAAAGCGGCTGCTGGACACCCGGTCCACGACGGCGCTTGCAGGGGATTCCACCGTGTCCCTGCAGGTTGCGGGGACCAACGGCATACCGGCATCTGCCGCTGCTGTGGTCTTCAACCTCACAGTGACCGAGCCAACAAGGATCGGCTACATTACGGCCTATGCTTCGGGCTCGGCGCGTCCGGACGCGTCTAACCTCAACTTCAACGCCGGACAGACAGTGCCGAACCTGGTCACGGTCCCCATCGGTCCAGACGGAAAAGTCACACTGCTCAATCGTTCGTTCGGACGTTCGCACCTGATCGCAGACGTTGCCGGCTACTACCTCGGCGGCACGCCGTCAGCAACCGGTGCGTTCAAGGCCACGGGTCCATCCAGGATCCTCGACACCCGAAACGCAACGGCTGTTCGCCCGGACTCCACGGTGTCCTTCCAGATTGCCGGCGCCAACGGCATCCCCTCGAGCGTCCTGGCGGCTGTCTTCAACCTGACGGTCGTGTCGCCCCAGTCCATCGGCTACATCACCGCCTACCCCTCCGGTTCCACCCGTCCGGACGCGTCCAACCTGAACTTCTCCGCCGGACAGACTGTGCCGAACCTGGTCTCGGTCCCCGTCGGCTCAGACGGAAAGGTGACGTTGTTCAACCGGTCCTCCGGATCCTCACACCTCATCGCCGACCTCGCGGGATACTTCCTGCCTTAGGAACGCGGGTGACCCGCACCAACTGAACCCGAGGGGCTGTCGTCGCAGTGCGGACCGCAGCCCCTCGGGTTCAGCCCTGTCCTGGCCCGGGCGAAACGCCGGCGGACCAGGGCTTTGCGTTTGGCGGCCGTTGGCCGACCGGAAAGGGCCAGACACTTCTCCTCCACAGGCCGCCACAACGGCATCTTCGGGCACGTTTTCCACTTAGCTGCCATCGGGGCTTATGGCGCGACGTGCAAGCCGGGAGAGTCGAATCAGCCGGCGATCACGCCGGTGTCCCGTGGAAGGAAAGCAGATGTCAACAAATCAGGACACTCCCGCTGCACGTCGCATCGAAGCAGGGGAGGGCGGCGTTGCGGAGGTCTATGAGATCTACCCCGGCGCCAGCTCGGTTGTTCCCGTTCAACCGCGGGGCCGCACAGGGCCGCCGGCCGCGCAGGCGGGAATGGCTACCGCTGAATATGCCATCGCAACCCTGGCCACCGTGCGATCCCTAAGGCGTACTTGTTGCTATTCTCATCGGTATGTCTCATGCAGTCACACCCCGCCCCCGCGTCGCCATATATGCCCGGCAGTCGGAGGATGTCGATGCGGGCATCACCCAACAGCTCGACGATTGCCGTGCCGAGGCTGCGCGGCGGGGATGGCTGTTGGTTGCTGAGTTCCGGGACAACGACACGGGCGCCTCTGCGGCCCGTGGCCCGAAAACGGACTGGGTGAGGATGTTGCGGGAGTTCGACGCCGGCACGTTCGACGTCTTGCTGGTCACCGAAACCTCCCGGCTTACCCGAAGTCTCACCGACGTCCTCGATGTAACTCCGCCGCGCCGGGCCATCCGTGTGGTCGTAATCCGTGAGGGCATCGACACCGAGATCGACGCGTTCATGCTCAAACAGCTCGTCCTCCTCGCCGAGCGCGAGGTTAAGATCAAGGCGGCGCGCGCGGCCCGCTACGCCGCCGAGCGGCGGAAGGAGGGGCACCCGACCGCCGGAATGACGCCCCACGGGTACCGCTGGCTATCCGCCGCCGACCGTGGCCCGACGGGCACGCGCTACGTCGTAGACGAAGTCGAGGCCGCTGACGTCCGCCGGATTTTCGCCGAGTTCCTTGTCGGCGCGTCGCTCGGACAGATCGCCAGAGACCTCAACGACGCCGGCAGGACCACACGGAAAGGCGCTCCGTGGCGCTCTGCCACAGTGCGCCGCATTCTCATGAACCCGTTCTACGCGGCCGTGTTGCCGCCAGCGCAACCCATTGGGACGCATGATCTGGCAAAAATAGATCTTCAGGCCTGCACCCCTGGCGCCTGGGAGGCAATTGTGGAACAGGAGCAATTGGTCGCCACTCGCGACCGCCTCGTCGGGGTCAAACCTAACCACCGCGGCACGGCTCGCAAATGGCTCCTCTCCGGTCTCGCCGTGTGCTCCGCGTGCCGCGAGCCCGTTCGTTCAGCACGTGGGGAAACGCATCCATCGGCCCGCAAGGACGGCTCTGGCACGGCTCCCAGGCAGCGCTACCACGCCTATCGCTGCGTCAACGGCCATTTCATGCGGAACGGGGACCTCATCGACGAGCTTGTCGCCAATCTGTGCATCGCACGTTTGTCGGAGCCTGACGCTGCGACCCTGCTGAGTCCTGAGCAGGATAAGGCGGACATCGCTGCGCTGCACACACGCCGCGATGCCCTCCGAGCGAGTCGGAAAAACGTCTTCTTGCTCATCGACGACAACCCGGCACGGCTGGCAGACGCCCAGGACCGACTCGACAACATTGAAGAGCAGCTGAGGACCGTCGACTCGGAAATCGCCAGCGCTGTGAGCCGGAGTCCTTTAGCCGAACTGATCGGTGTTGAGGACGTGCGCGCCTGGTGGAACGCCGCGACCCTCGCTCGTAAACGTTCAATCGTTGAGTTTCTGATGACCGTCGCAATCTGCCCCGTCGGCAAAGGCCGCCGCGTTACGAGCTGGGAGGCCGTGGCAGAAACGGTCGAGGTCGTTCCGAAGGTCTGAGTTCCTGTGGCAGTGTCTCCGGCCTGTTCGTGCCAAGCAAATGTTCCGCCGATCACCGAGCGGATGTGCTGGCCGTACAAAAGCTACATCTTTCCCACGGTGGCCCCAAGGTGTGGAGGGGCTTTCACGCAACCGTATGGCCCGTTCGAGGGCTCGCGGCTCCACAGTGAGGACGCCGGCTGCCCGCTCGAGCAGACGGAGTGCGCCTAAGAGCGTGACCGTATGGCTAGTGCCGGGGGCGCAGATAGCACTGGACACAACGCAGGCTTGGCCTCGCTGCCCACGACGGCATTCACGCAGCCGGGCTCCCATGGCCTGTGCCGGCCATGAGGTGAGCGGGTTGTCACCGGGATATCACCCGTCCTTCAGAAGGACAAGGAACTCCTCGTTGGTCAGCACCGGAAGTCCGAACCGACGCGCCGTGGCCTGCACCGCCTTGTCGCCCGAGACTACGGTCCAAGTCAATGAGAACAGCGCGCCCTCATCATCCCTCTGCTGGCCGTTCAGCGCGCAGGCGACGACAAGGGGATCGGCGTTGCCAAGGTTGGCGTAGAGGTCGACGAGCTTTCTATCCTCGGGCGGCACTGAGGCCATTACTTCGACGAGAGCTGCGAGGACGTTCGGCGTGGTTCGGTACTCCAGCTGTCTCAGCTCCTCGATATCAGGAAAGCCTTCGGCTTCGTGGAGAACCTCGCTGGGAATCCGGCAGTGCTGCTTGAAGAACGTGCCGGCACGGTGGGCCGGTCCGAGGAAGGTCAAGGCGTTGTTGTCGATGACATATATATCGCCGTAGCTGCTCACTGCACGGCCTCACGGAAGGCATTGATCTGGTGTGGTCGGATACGGCGGAGGCAAACGACGCGGCAGAACTCGCCACGGGAGATGCGTCCGGCGTCGAGGACATCGAGCATGCGCCGGGAGAACTCGCGCCCGTTGTACCTGCGCACAGCTTTCACCGTGGCCAGCGACCGGGCTTGGGACTTCGGGCGTTGCGAAAACTCCCGCCGCAGCTCCTGTAGGTGGTCGTCAGCGGCTGCAGGCGAGATCATCCCAAGCCGCATCGCCCGCACCGTGATCGCGCTGGGGGTGACCTGAAGGACTTCGGCTGCAGCCTTCACATCGTCCAGAACTCCGAGAGACAAACCGCGCAGCGTCTCGGCAGGCATGAGGATGGCACCGACGATGTCGTACTCCGGTCCGATGTCGGTCCCGGCGCTGGAGCCGTCGTAAGTGACCGGCATGAATTTCTTCTTTGCCACCAGCACGGCCATGAGGACGAGTGTGAAGAGCATCCGGCCGGCGGGCTCCTGGCTGTCCCCTCGATTACCGCCTGCGAGAAAGATATAGGGCACCTTGGCGTCTCTGATGGCCATGCCGCTGAAGTTCCCCTTCAGCTTGGTGAGGTTCTGCGGCATGGCGTTGGGGACGCCGCGAGAGACGAGGATCTGGTTTGCTTCGAGGCGAGCGGTCACCACTTCGAGTGCGTCAGCCTTCGAGCGGGCCACCCGGATTGCACCGTGGGAGAGCCCGAGCGCCTCCATCAGCTTGGCCGCGTCCTCCTCGGGGGTCCTGCCGGGCCTGGATAGCAGTCCCACGATCCTGTTTCGAATCAGGGTGCTGTCGTTCTTCTTCAACAGCTCCTGCTTGCGCAGGAGGTCCTTCACGATCAGCTCGATGTCCCGGAGGTGCACTCGGTCGCGGGAGTTCACCGCGAAAATCTCCTTGGTAACCCCGGCCAGCAGCTTCTCGGTCTTGGATTTGACCTGGGCCTCGGCCATCGGCCGCGGGGCGAAGAAGAGCACGTACGGAATATCGCCCGTCCGCGCGAGAGCGACCAGGGAGTCGAACGTGATCGAGGAGGACTCGAGTGCCTTCTTGTAGTCGCTGTAGTTGGCAGCCACGGAGTTCTCGAGCAGTACGGTGAACACCGCCTCATCGATGGGGATCCGCGTGCCATTCAGCACGACATCGATCTGCCTCCGCATATGGCTGGGCTCCGTCGGCATTGTCTCCCCCTGACTCCTGCACCCGTATATGAGCAGTCTCAGCTTCGCACACCGAGCCTGCCCTTCGTGTGATCCTCCGCGCGGCAATGTACCCGGTCGGAGGAGCCCGTTCGCTGCATAGGTGCGGGCGCTAGGCATATCGAGACTTCTGCTTGAGCACGGTGCAGCGAGGTAGGCGGCATTGGTCCGGCCTGTAGGCCCCGGACCGGCGGGCACCGGTGGCACGTGCCGCGAGGCATTGGCACTGTCTTTCCGCTTGTCTCCAGAGACGCCTGGGACGAAGTCGCAGGAGGCTCTGTCCGGGGGCCGCGACAGCGGTCACCGGGGGCTGGAGCCACTCGCGTCAGCGATGGCTTCAGGGGCACCCCAACGACGCGTCAGCGTTGGTGGGGAAGGGAGCGCAGCGACCGCATGAGGGCCCGGAGCGCAGCGGAGGGTGAGGGAGCGAAGCGACCGAAGGGTCGTCGGCTGTGCCGACCACCGAGCGTAGCGAGGTGCCAACCCCCCTTATGCCCTTTCCCTTTGTCCGTCGCATCTGGAGCTTTAGCGGAAGATCGGCGGGATTTCTGCTGGTACATCAGGGGAAAGTAGCGCCTACCACTTCGTTCCTACCCGACCATTTTTGGTTCCTACTCGTAGGAGGGAGGGGAGGAGTGGCGCTAGTTTCCGCGGGTTGGGGGCATTTTGGTTCCTACCGGGTTTTTAGGTGCATGGCACCCGGTAGGAACGGTGCTGCGCAGCAGCGTCACGGGCCTGCGACGAAGGAGTAGGAGCGTGGTTGAGCCCTCATTTGATCTCGTACCGGCAGGCGCTGTGACGCAGGAGCAGCGGTCCCATACGAGGTGCCGCGGGGGTGGAGTCTGAGGGACGAAGACGGAGCCGCCGGGGTGCCGAAGGCGCTGCGCAGCAGCTGTCAGGGGGCTTTGCTCCCGAGGGTTCACCGGCCCGCCAGGGAATGATTCACACGCCATCATCCAGTCGCTGCAACGCAGTGACAGTGGATGCGCCAGCAGCCGTTCCAGCTCCGCTGCAGGTCGCTCCAGCGACCGTTGCGGCCACCGCTGCATGGGCCTCGCCAGAGGGCCGGCCATCGAAAAAAATGCAACCCGAAGGCTGCAAAGTCAGGGCCAAGCCTTGGCCCGTTTCTGGTCAGAAACTGACCAGAAGTCACCACAGAGTGTCCGAGGACGGGACTGTTTGCTGCTGCTGGCCAGGGAATCCAGCGCCGCCGGGCGTACTGAAGAGTGTTGTAGCCCACATCCGGCCCGCATGTGGGCCGGATCCGGCCCGAAATTGAGCAAGAATTGTGTCTGGCCGCTTCGGGGCCAATACCCACCCCCTGACGGCCCATTTCTAGCCCAGATACGGCCCGAAAATGTCCGGAATCACGCGGGTTGCGGACCGCCGGCGCACAAGTGGGCGGCAGGTGGGCGAATGTGGCCCATTTTCGGCCAGATTCCATGCAGGGTTCATATGACAAATGGTGTTCGCGATGTGGACGTATCATTACTCGCACGCGGCCGCCTGCGTAAACGACGCCGGCGGCGGATCCGAACACATGGGGTCCCCGCAGCACAAGCCGCGGGGCCGTCCGACCACGAAGGCGGAGACTTCGAACAGCTTCCGCTGTATGTCGATATATGACTTTGTAGCTAAATTGCCAGGAATTCTGATTTACGGCCAGAATCGATTCAGCTTCTAAGTAACCGCTAATTCGGGCCGCTGATGTTACCGACCGCCGATGCGACATCGGCGGGTCGAACCCGGACACTGGCAGCATGGGATTTAGCAACATGCGCTACTGGCCGACCCTCGAAGGGTCCGAGGCACTCGTTAGGCGTCGAACTCGATCTGGACCGGGACACCAAGCCGGCAATGAGCCTCGGTGCGTAGTGCCTACTCCGCGGATCGCTTGTCTCGCGTTTTATGCAACGGTCTGCAATCAACGGGGGTCCTCGGGAGCGCCGGCGGTACATCGGACGCCCGTCTTCCGGTTGTCTACGGATTGCTCCACTCCCACACGGGGCCCGGCGCCTATCGAGGGGGCGGAAAAACGGTGGTAGCGGCAGAGCGGACACCGCCAAGGTTCCCGATCCGGTCCGAGAAGGACCTGGAGGACTATCTGGTGGCCCATCCTTGGCTTCTCGGCGAGGACTTATTGATTATTGGCCGGCAGGTGGGCATGGTCGTGGGAATCATAGATCTGCTTGCGATTGACTCGACCGGCGCCATTTCAATTGTCGAGCTGAAGCTGGGGAAAGCTCTTCCCGGCACCATTGCCCAAGTTCTTGGCTATCGGCACTCGATCAAGAAGCTGGACAGAGAAATGATCATCCGCCTCGTGGCTGACGGTGGTCTGGGGATCGACTTGGCGCGAGCCTTCGAGCAGCGTTTCGGCCGCCCCCTACCGACGGTATTGAACGAGTCTCAGCAAATCATCATCGTTGCGGCCTCTGTCCACGCAATCACGGCTGGCGGCATCCTTGCGCTTCTCGATGACGGCTATTCCATGTCGACGTTCCGGTACGTCGCCCAGTCGGATGAGGTCAGCCTCATCCCGTGCTGTCGGTCTGATCGAGACGTGGAGGAAAAATCTCACTTGGCGACGAGAGTGTCAGCCCCTCCCAATCGCATCATTGTGCTGCCGGCTGGGACAGGTCAGTTCCCGGTTGACAAGACCGTTCGGCGGTTCTGGATGACCCATGCCCAGGACTTTGCCCCCTTTGTCACCTTCAGTTACATCTTCGAGCGCTACGAGCGGTGGGCTGGGGCCCAAGAAATACCTCTCCATCAGAGTGGTCAATTTGGCCGCCATCTATCTGCCATTACCGCTGAAACTGACGAATGGACCCGTGTTTTTGTCTCTCGTCATTGCGATATGGCTGCATACAACACTTTCGAGGCCCCACCAGATATTCGGCTGTTTCTCGGCGGTGATTACACGGTGGTGGCGTACAAACGAAGTTCGACGGGGCGGCAGACCCCACGTAAGTCCCCTCACACATCTGTTGCGACTCCGCTATACTTGTGTGATGGCTCTTAGTGTTGCTCAACTCGCGGAACGCCTGGGTGTATCCCCTTCCCGGGCACGCAACCTTGTCGCCCACGGCATGATCAAAGCGGAGCGCGTCGGAAATAATTGGGTCGTGGATGAATCCGAGGTGGCCAAGTACCAGCCCCGCGCTGGTCGGCCCCTGTCCGGAATGAACGCATGGCGGATCGCCAACTACGCCGCCGACGGCCACATAGCGGACATCCACCCTATGGAGAAGTCCCGCCTGCGCCGCCACCTCGCGTCCCTGTTGGAGGCTCCCGACCCCGCGGCAAAGATCCGTTCACTGCTGGCCGAGCGGGCCGAAAAATTCGAGTTCTCCTCCAGCCCCGCCGACCTGGCCGACCTCCGGGAAGATGAACGCATCAAGCTCTCAGGCGTCTCGCATCCCGCCTCCGGCCTGCTCTCCAACTCGGAGCTTGAGGCGTACGTCAGCCGCAAAGACTTTGAAGCCGTGATCAAGGACTGGTTCCTGGTCAAGGCCCGCGCCGGCCAGCGGGCCAACGTCCTCCTTCACGTCGCGGAGGAGATCCCCGACGAGTTGCCGCCGCTGGTCGTCGCCGCCGACCTTGCCGAACGTCCCGGCGTCCGGGAACAACAAGCCGCCCGCGAAATCATTGGAGGCATCCATGCCGATTGAGCTGCCCGCCATGCTCACCGAACAGCAGGAAGCCTGGCAGGCGGTGTTCGAGATCCACAAGGCAATGTCCCACGGCTGGGTGCTGATTGGCGGCCAGGCCGTCTACCTTCACGCCATCGAGCGCGAAGCCCCGCTCGTCAGGCCGACCAAAGACGCCGACATGGCCCTGGACATCCGCGCCCACCCGACGATGCTCCGCGATTTCACCGCAATGCTGGTGAAGCTCGGCTTCGAATCGGCGGGCGAATCCCTGGAGGGCCACCAGCACCGCTGGCTGCGGGGGAAGGCCGTCGTGGACGTTCTCATCCCCCGGCACCTCGGGGAGCGAGCCGACGGCCGTCGTGGGGTCACCGGCGGGACCACCATCGCCGCCCCGGCCAGCCAGCAAGCCCTGGACCGTGCAGAAACCGTCGACGTCATCGCCGGATCAGCCGCCGGCAGCGTCAACAGGCCCACCCTGATCGGCTCCCTGATCGGCAAGGCAGCGGCCCTGACGATCATGGACGACCCCGGCCGGGAACGGCACATCACCGACTTCCTCACCTTGGCCGCCGTCGTAGGAGCCGGTGACCTCCGCGGCGTCGCCTACGGGCCCGCAGAACGCGACCACCTGGCTAACATGCTGGGCCACCTCGCCCGTGATCCCGGACTAATCGCTCTCGTTCCCGAAGGTGGACCGGGCGTGGAAAGGCTGCGCCAGTCCCTGAGCTAGCCCCTTCAGCGGGAAGTGGACACGGTGAGCACCGTGTCAAGGAGTTCTGCCGCCGCGCTGCCCGGGGTGTGGACCCGGGGGGGGCGCGCGGCAGTGTGCCGCTGCCGCCCCTGAGCCGATCGATGCCGCCGCGGCAGCGACCGTTGGCACGGAAGGAAATCGCGTTCTTCAGCGGCCTTGTGCCGGCCCGCGCTACGGTCCTGCTCGACGGCGACACGGCGCGCCGGGCGCTCAGCTGATGGTAGACCCCGATAAGAACTTTCGGGCCTCGGCAGGCACTCTGGTGCTCTGGGAGAGCCTAAATGTGCTCAGGATCCCTGCGTCAGGTCGTCCACGTTGTCAGTGGCGGCGTTCTTCCTGAACCGCTCAAGCCCCTAGTCCAGGCTGGTCCTTGTCTTGTAGCTCTCCGAAGTTACGGCGATGTCGCCGTTGGACGCCTTCAATCGAAACCTGTAACCGCCCGCTTCGTCGGCGAAAATTTCGTACTTCCCGGCCATTCGATTGTCCCCTTGTCCCGCGATGACGGAGCCGCATCATGCAGCCCGAGTGTGCAAACCGCCGGGACAGTGCCCGACGCAACCATCCTAAGCAGTGGCACCTAGGGCGACGAGGGGGAATCGCTGATGTGCCTAAGCACATGATGCGGAAGTTGATGGTCGATCAATCCTTGAGCAGCCACATCATACAAATCGAACACTTGTTCACATGTGCATAACCCTGTGGAGAATGTATGTTCTATACGCCTAGGGATCTGCCCTAAAATTGAGCCGTGATCAAGTCAGGATCTCCCGAGGACATGGACCGGATGATGGCGCGCCTGGACGCCGACCAGGGCCGCCCCATGGATGACAGCTCGCCGATCCGGGACTTCCCCAAGTACGGGCGCCCCCTGGTGCAGGTCGGCAGCATCTACGGCAAAGCGGTGGCCTGGTCAAACAGCTACGGCCTGATCGAGTGGCTGGATGCTTCCGGCACGTACCACCTGGGCTGGGCGCAGTCAGCCAGCATCAAGCGCGTGACGGCCGAGGAGTGGAAGGGCAGCAGCGGGCTATAGGGGGTGCTGGCGACGGGCCGCAGACATGTCAGAGAGTCAGCTCGCACTGAGGCGTCGAACGCAGGTGCTAATCGACGCAGGCAGTACTGGCGTGCCGCGAAGGACTGAACCGGGATGCGATGGGAGCTCCGCCGTACGCTTTCGCGAATCCAGGCTAATAGAAACTCTGGTGAGTGGCCGCGAACTTACACTCCGAGCTATTGCTGGACACGAACGGAACTGACACGACCGCAGTCGGGCGCGCCCCTCGATCTGCGGGTCAGATTCGCATGTCGGTGAAAGTGCGGCAACAATATCTGCATGGACCAAGTTCCCCACCTACAACCGCGCCCCTCCCTGCTTGGGATGCGACTCTACGGCCCCCCTCTTTCTGACGTGACCGTTCAATTCGGTCCCGGGCTCACAGCTTTCTACGGTAGAAACGGTGCCGGCAAAACCTCTATTCTCAACGGCCTGCGAAACGCGTTTGCCGGGCGAACAAAATATATTACTCAACTCATCATGCAGGCTGACAAGGGTTCGGTGGCTTTTGATTGGGTAGTGCGGAGCATCAAAGACACTGCTCGTGATCTTTCTTACGAGTTAAAATATGAAAGCGCGGATGCTGATGTTATCCGGTACGCGATCCGCTCCTGGTTCCTATCGGGCGGAAGGCACTTTGATCCCTCCCTCAGCGAGGACGAGATAAAATCCGCGTTTGTCGATGAGTTAGCCGCCCTGACCTCGATAGCCATCCTTCCTGCAGGTGGTGAGGAGTCATCTTGGGATGTCTGGCTCTGCATGCCTCCGCAAGGATCAGGATCCCCGGCCATCGAGGGAGCCGTGGCGCGGCTTGTCAATCTTTGGAACAAGGAGGACGAGCGGGAGGCCCTTCTTCTAGCCAAAGAGGAGCAGCTTGAGGCGCAATTCGAAGCTGGGGAGATAACAGAAGGAAAGTTTTCGGAGAGACAAGACGAAATCGAAGTTGAGTGGGAAGAGGTCGGTAGGGAAGTCGGATGGGGCATTTTTGAACCAGTAGCAGGGTTCGCCTGGGACTTTGTTTGGTCCGACGCAGCAGACAGCGTCAGACGGTTCATCAGCCGTATGCTTGGAGACGGCCTTCCAGTTCCCGTGGTCAAGCTCTTCTCCACCAAGACAATGCCATTCGAGTTGGAGGATGACGAGGACGACTCTGATCTAGACCGGGTTACAGCTGTGAAGCTGATGGCACGTCTCGATTCTCGGCCGGAGGAAGAAAAGGCGGGCCAAGACACAGACAAACTACTGCGTCGCTGGGTTCAGGAACTCGAAACTGAGGTTAATACCATCTACTCGACTCTCCTGCAGGATGCTCCTACTCTCACCCTTAAGCTGTCACACCCGTCGCGGTGGCTGGCTGAAAAACCCCTGCAATGGATTGTTCGCTATGGCCACGAAGCCGTGCCTCTCACCTCACTCTCCCGGGCTGAACGTCGATGGGCCAGAATCGCCATCCGCAGGGCACTGGACTTCCACTCGCTTATCGCGGCTTCCGTCATTGACGAACCAGAAGCGGCGCTCCATCGCGCGGCTGAGCGGCACATGTCTGGGGGCCTCGAAGCACTAACGGCATTTGGACCCCAACTCATTGTCGCCACGCACTCTCCGGAAGTTCTCAACTCCAGTGCCACTAAGGGCGTCCATGTGTCGAAAACCGAGGGGAAAACGAGTGTCGGACAGGTTCCCGACTTGCGGCCGGAGTCCCTTGCAGTTCTGGGACTGTCTCCGTCCGACCTTCTGGGCCTTTACCGCATATTCCTCCTAGTCGAAGGTGTCCACGACGAGATCGTTCTACGCGCCTTCTGCGGACCGGCCCTAGACGAAGCGAGGGTCAAGATTATCCCTATGCATGGAGGAAGGAATCTGCCTGGATCAATTGAGAGCCAGGTTCTGTTTGACCTCACAGACGCACATCTTGTCGCGGTATTGGACGATATCAGGATCCACGAAGTCAACGAGGTGTGGAATGAAGCAGTGAAGCTATGGAAGTCCAACGAACAAGATCTGGCCATGACACGCCTAACCAGCGCATTCCGCGGGCGACAGGGCAGTGAGTACGAGTGGATCACGAATTGGCTTGGGCGGGCGCTAAAGCACCAAGTACATTCACGCATAGAACCCTACGGCTTCCGTGCCCGCGACATTATCGAGTACCTGCCTGTCGAGGTGATGGTTCCAGAAGCCGAAAAGTCCTGGGAAGATCTGCGGAGGGAACACGATCAGGCAATTCCGTCACTGGATAAGAGAAAGGGCCTTCATAACTTCAAACAGTGGCTGAGCAGGACCTACAAAGCTGACATGTCGGTCAGCGCCATTCGCCGCGGCGCCGAAGCCGCGACAGATGTGCCTGAGGAGTTCCAGAAGTTCAGCTACCGGATACGTGAGATAGGGTCTCGAAGTAGGGCCGGGCGTTGATTCTGAAACCGGAATATGACTTGCACAGCGGACCCGAGCAACATGAACGCCTATGGTGACCGCCGGCAGTAACGCGACCCAGTGACCCGTCTGTGCTCCATCCCAGTAGTGCCGCGCGAATCCCGGACTCAACGTGGAGTTCGCGGCTGTCCGAGCTGGGGCGGGAGCACCTCAATGCGTGTGGTGGCAGTCGAAGCGGTCGTAGGTGGGCCGGCCTGTGATGCTTATCGCCGCGTTAGGCGGCCCCTGGTCCTTCCGGCCTGCCAACCGGGAACGGCGGTGTCCAGAAGTTTGACCTTTTCAGCTTCGAGCTCCCCGCGACGGTGCTTCTGCCGCTGGGCATGCACCCACACGCCGAGAGTGTGTTCCCGCTCTGAATCGCACTTCTTGTGTCGGGGCCAGTCGTGGCCTTCCTCGCGGAAGTCCACGAGCTGGGCTAGCCGTCGGTGCCATCTGGCTTCGTCCTCGGATTCCCTGCGGTTTTCCTGCCACCCTGGCATCTGGGCCAGACCGTCACGGTAGGCCGGGTCGAGGGTCCCCTCGGCGGCTTCGCGCCGGCGGTAAGAGAGCCACCGGGCCATCGACCGTTCACGCATGTCGTCAGAGCGGTCCCGAGGGAACCGGCCTTCATCGGTGACCCAGCTGATGATCTCTTCCATCCTGGCAAGGTTCACAGCGGAGCGTCTGGATTTGGCGCCGGCGGCGGTCAGGTGTGCCGCCTCGAGCTCCGGGTCCCGGCGGCGCGCGATGACCAGGTGGTATCCGACGGTGGCGGGTTCGGCGCGCACCAGCTCAGCGATGCGTTTCCGGCTCAGCCCGAGCCGGTACATCAACACCCATTCCGCGTCAGGAGCGCGCCTCAACTGCCTGTCCATAATTCGTGTCATCTTGCCACGGTTGCGGCTCGGTCCGGCCCACCGTTTGGGGCAATGTTTTGATGCGTACACGTCGTGACTCTGACGCTGAGCAGTTTGTTCAGCATCCACGCCCGTACGACGGGGACATCCAAACCAGTCATCGTCAACCAAACCAGCACCGCCCAGAGACACTCCATGTCCGACTATTGCCACTTATACGGACTTACACGAAGTTATACGGAGTTATAGGGGGTTATAGGAAAAACCCTATAACCCCCTATAACTTCGTATAAGTGGGGGTGAACCTGGTGGAACCCCTACAGCTCCGGCCAGTGAAAATGGCAGTTTGATTCAGGACCGGTGTGACGGCTGGAACGACCGACGCCACCCCTTCGTCCGGACCAAGACCCGGGAACTTGACACTAGATCCGAAGGACACCTACTGTCGGGCTACTGTAGATCATCCGGGACGCCGAATCGCCTTCCAATGAGTACGCGAATGGCCGCGAGTAGGGGCTGATCTTCCAGCGCAACGCCCTCGCCCCCGTAATGCACACCCGTTTCGTCACCCACTGCTTCTATGTCAAAAAGGTTGAGGACCTCGGCCACGCGAACCTGATACTCGGTGGCGGTCATTTGGCGAGACACACGAACTGGAATTGTGCTGAGTTTGCGCGCGACCTTAGCAGCGGATTCATTCATGGGCGCACTCTTGCATGGCGTTCCGCCATTGCACAAGGGGGCGCTTCGGACCTAGTCCGGGAGTATGAGGCGACGTTAGGCTCGCGGGAGCCGAGCCCATCCTCCCGCGGCACCCGCCGGCAAAACCCTGTCGGCGCAGGTTTCTATAACGGCGGATCGTCGTGCAAACACCCACCAGGCTGCTGGCCGCTTCTTCGGCCGAGAGTGCGCAGTTAATCCACAGCATAATGACCGTTATCTTGTGGGCGCTCAAAGCAGCGGGCGGCACGGCGCGCGATAAGACGACTGAACAGACTTCAGAACATGTTCCGAGTTAGTGTGAGAGCATGAGCACACCAACCAGATCCCGGACGACGTTTCAGTCTTCTGAACTGAGCCGCGCCTCCGCTGAAGTCTTTGCGGCCGCGGCGGACCACCCTGTCCGGGTCACCCGCCGTGACGGCGAATCCCTGGTGCTGATGTCCGAGAGCGCAGATAAGGCACGGGCTTCGCTGCTGGAACTGGCGGCACAGCTTGTCGCTGTCACAGCGAGTCCGGATGGAACGCTGGCTGGTCGCATGAGCGACCGCTTCCCTTGGATGCTTGCCCTGAGCCAGACGGACCAGGATGCCTGTGCGAAGGCTGTCTTGGCGGCCGCGCGCGCGTCTTTCGCCACCGACCAGCCCCATCTGGCCATTGCAGAACTCACAGCCTGGCGCGAGACTGCGACTGCAATGGCAGCCGGTCTCGGCAAGGAATCCGTGAGATGGCTTAAGGACGCTGAAATCGCCGAGCGTCCCTAGAGCATGGCGGACAAGCAAGAGGTTGAACGAACACGGGTCTTGGCTGGTGACCAGCGTCGTGACCCCGCCGGTGCCCCGGCCTGAGAGCGTCTCGCAGAAGACTTCGTTGTAACTTCCCTACGATGTCATTTTCCGGTGAGGGGACTGCGTTTGCGGAACGTGCCGGCGATGGAAAGTTTGCTCGAGTATTGGATGGATCCGTAGCGGAAGAGGTGCACGGCGAGTCTGAGGATGAGGAATCCGATGATGAAGAGTTCGGCGATGACGATGGTTGCTTCGACGGGCGAGAGGGTTCCGAAGCCGTTGCGGAGCAGGGCTGTTACGGGGGCGGAGAGCGGGAAGTAAGTGAAGATCTGCACGATGGGTGCATGCGGGTCGGAAATGATCAGTGTCATGGCGTAGAAGGGGACGAAGATCAGCGCCATCAGGGGCCCGAAGATCGTGCCGGCGTCTTTGGCGGTGGGCATGACCGCGCCGATCGCGACCAGGACGCCGGTGAAGACGGTGAAGCCGCCGAGCAGCAGCAGCGCCCCGACGACCATGGTGCCGGGCTCGAAGCTCAGGGTGGACAGGTCCAGGTCGGGCATGGCGAGTTTGTCGCGGAAGAAGGCGTAGCCGACGGCGATGGGGGTGAGGAAGACCAGGATCTGGACCAGGCCGACCATGAACAAGGCGATGACCTTGCCGATGATCAGGGTGGTCGGGTTCAGGGTGGTGAGGATCATTTCGGTGACCCGGTTTTCTTTCTCTTCCAGGGTGCTGTTGAGCATCTGGTTGGAGAGCAGAATGATCGAGACGTAGAAGATCAGCAGGAACATCAGCGGCGGGACGGCGGAGCCGAAGCCGCCGGCGGGCTGACCTTCTTTGAAGGTCTGGGATTCGGTTTTGACGTCGCCGCTGGCCGCGGCCATCAGTTGCGGGGAGCCGATCGTGGTCTGGGCTGAGGCGGTGAGGAGTTGTTTGGCGACGGCGTCGTACTTGCCGTTGTCGAAGATCCCCTGGTCCTGCCCGTAGACCTTGACCGGCTGGGTGGCGATGTCGGCGGGGTAGGCGAAGTAGGCCTCGGTTGCGCCGTCTTTGACGTCCTGCAGCGCCTTGTCCGGATCGGGGGCCTGCCGGCCGCCCATGGCGGTGGCGATGGCCGGGGTGATGAGTCCGGAGGCGTCGGTGTAGGTGAAGGACAGGGCCGCGGTCTTCTGGGCGTCGGCGCTGGCGGCGGTGGAGGAGTTGCTGAGGTAGATGAGCGCGAAGACGATCGCCATCACCACCGGGATGGCCAGGGTGGCGATCCAGAAGCGGCGTTTTTTCACGGTGCGGGTGAATTCGAACCCGACGACTGTGCCGAGGTTGTGACCGGCGAAGGGGCGCTTCGGCGCGGGTGGCGGGGTGGCCGGTGCAGGGCCGGAGGTGGGGAGCTGTGTGGAGGTTTTCTGTGTCATGGGGTTTTATGCCTCCGCCATGTCGTGGGTTTCGCCGTAGACCTTGATGAAGACCTCATCCAGGGACGTCCTGGCGGTGGTGAAGGACTTCACGGCCACGCCGTGGCCGATGAGCTCGCGCAGGACGGCGGTTTCGTCACCGCCGGGTCGGGGGGAGAGCTCGGCCTGCCCGCCGCCGGCACTGACGATGTCATACAGGTCCGATGGCGGCAGTGTCCCGGTGTAGGTGAGCCGGTGGACGGTTCCGCCGAATTGTTCCTGGACCTCGGAGACGGTGCCGTAGGCGCGGGAGGTTCCGTCTTTGAGCAGGATCACCCGGTCGCAGAGGCGTTCGACCTCTTCCATCTGGTGGGTGACCAGGATGACGGTGGCGCCGGCGAGTTTTTGGTCTTCGATGATGTCCATGAGCAGGCGCCGGTTGACCGGGTCGAAGCCCTTCGTCGGTTCGTCCAGGATCAGCAGTTCGGGGTCGTTCATGATGGTCACGCCGAGCTGGATTTTCTGTTGCTGCCCGCCGGAGAGCTTGTCCAACCGGGTCGTGGCCTTATCGGCGAGGTCGACCCTTTCCAGGTAGTCCCGGGACCAGATTTTGGCGTGGGTTTTGTCGAGGCCCTTGAGCCGGCCGAAGTAGACCATGACGTCGAGGACGGACTCTTTCTTGTAGAGGCCGCGTTCCTCCGGCAAATAGCCGAGCCGGGCCCCGTCCTGCGGGGCGAAGGGCTTGCCCCCGATGTGCAGGGTTCCGGCGGTGGGCTGGTAGATCCCCAGCAGCGCCCGGAGGGTCGTGGTTTTTCCGGACCCGTTGCTGCCCAGGAACCCGAAGGTTTCCCCCGCCCGGACATCGAAGGAGAGGTCTTTGATGACCGTCGTGTCCCCGAAGTCCATCCGGAAGTCTTTGATGTGTACCAGCGGCTCCACGGCCGCGTCCCCCAGCGTCATGGCACCACTGTAACCGGCCTGCCGCCGGCGTTGGTGTTGATGGGCCAACGGCCTGTTGCAAAAAAATCAGAGTGATCCGCGGAGTTACCGCGGAGGCCATCTGACGATTTAGGCGCGGGTAACGGTGAGTGTGACGTTGGGGCAGGAGTCCGCGTAGCGGATGAGTGCCGCCTTTTCTGTGCTGTCGACGCGCAGGCCCCAGCGGATCTTCACCGCCACCCACTGGCCGATGTAGGCGCAGCGGTTCGTCGGCGGCATCCACGCCTCCGGGCCACGGGCCTGCTTTGAGGAGTTGAGCGCGGACGTCTGGGCGCTGAGGGTGCGGGTGTCACCGAGGTCGTTGTAGTAGGCCACGCGCCGGGCCTGGGACCAGTACCTTGCCCCGGATCCCCAGGCTTCATGAACCGGGACCGTGTGGTCGATCTGCACCGTCGATGCGGAGGTGTGGACGCGGTTGTCCCACGATGTCACCCAGCGTCCCGTGCTGGCCGTGCAGCCGCGGCTGGTAAACGACACGGCTGCCTTGGACTCCTGGATCAGGACTTCCTGCCGGGTGTTCTGGCAATCTCGGTTGGTATCCCGCCAGGTGCCGAAGTAGCGGTCCCGGTCATAGCCGGTGTTGACCTCTGCCGCGACAATGAGTCCGCGCACGGCGGTGCGCAGCGGTGCCTTGTACACGGTGGCGGCTTCGGCCGGAACGGCAAGGCCGCTCAGCAGAAGTCCAGCCGCGACCACCAATGCACCGACCGCCCGCCGCAGCGGAAGCAATCGCCCGGACTTCAATGCCGGCAGAACTGTGGCGCGGACCTGGCTGTAACGATGGACCTTCATGGTTCCCCCATACTCAATGAAAGTGACGCCCAAAGGCGGCGTGAAGCAATAGTCGCACACGCCTGCCTGGGGCGAGCACAGGCGGCCCAAGGCGCGGACGCCATCAGCGCCGGCGACGCACCGGGTAACCAGGACGCCCAGGCCGGAGGGGTTGGCAGGAATCTGGGCGGTTCGTGCAAACCCGCGGAATGTTTCCTCCTCGAACCCGGTTGGCCCAAGAGCGTAGCTCAACCAGCGCACCACGGAAATCTGCGGGACTGATCCCGCGCAGGAGGAGGTATTTATGGATAACTTCGAAGGCAAGACCGCGCTCGTCACCGGCGGTGGCTCCGGACTCGGGGAAGCGATCAGCAAGGACCTGGCGACGAATGGTGTCAACATCGTTGTCGTCGCCCCAACCTCGACGGTGCCACGCGTGTCGCCAACGAGATCACGGCCGCAGGCGGCACCGCGGTTCCATTCCAGGCCAACACGGCGGTGGCCGAGGACAGCAGGAAGGCCGTCGCATTCGCGGTCGCGACCTATGGTGCCCTCAACTATGCCGTCAACAATGCAGGCATCGGCGGCGCCAACGCTCCTGTCGGAGACCTCGACCTTGACGACTGGGACCGGGTCATCTCCATCAACTTGAGCGGGGTCCTCTACGGGATGCGCTACCAGGTTCCGGCCATCCTTGCCGCCGGCGCCGCCAACGGTGCCATCGTGAACATGGCGTCGATCCACGGCACCGTCGCCGCTCCCGGCAACGCCGCATACACCGCGGCCAAGCACGGCGTCGTGGGTCTGACCAAGAACGCTGCGGCTGAATATGGGGCCCAGGGGCTCCGCATCAATGCGATCGGCCCCGGCTATATCGACACGCCGCTGCTGGCCGCTGCGCCGAAGGAAGTCATCGATGGGCTCGAGGCAAAGCATCCGCTCGGCCGCCTGGGACAACCCGAGGAGATCGCGAACGTCACCACGTTCCTTCTGTCCGATAAGGCCAGTTTCATGACCGGCTCCTACGTCCTCGTCGACGGCGGCTACACGGCCGTCTAAGCCGCGCCGCTGCGAGCGGCTTGTGGGTACTACGCCCCGATCCGCCGATGAATTTTGGAAGCCATCGGCGGATCAGGACGCAGCCCGAGTCGGCGCGGCAACTGTCCGCCGTGAACCCACTGTGCTCGTCGCACGGACCGAGCCATTCCGCCGGCCGGACTCCCTGTCCGACGCCTTCTCCTAATCCGACTCGGCGTCTCCCGACCTCTGTGTTTGGGTGACCATCGCATGGGTCGACTGGAACAACACCATCTGGTCCCTAGCTGCTGACGGCGGCCATGGCATGCCCGCCCCTCATGTGTTGGATTGGCGGGACGCGCCGATGACTTTTTCGTCCGCGATGAGTTTTCCGACCTGGTTGATGCATCCCTGCGCGGCGTGGAGGGCTGCGGTTCGGTCCGCTGCGGATTGCTCGAAGGCGTCCGCCGCGGCTTTGACCTCGGGGATGTGGTGCAGGTGGGTAGCGGCCGCCGCTTGCCTGCCCTGGATGTTGGCTTCGGGGTGCTTGAGTTGGGCGAGCTTGCCGAGCGCAATGAGGGCCTGGGTGTGCGCGCTGGTGATGGCGGGGGTGACTTGGAGGGAGGCGCTTTCGTTGCGCTGCTGGTGGAGCTGGTCGGCCAGCTGGAGCAGGTCGACGGGCGTGAAGTGCCGGTCCAGGGCGTGCAGCTTGGCCATGAAGGGCTGCGCGGCGGCTGCGGCTGCTGCGTTGGCTCGGCGTTCTTCCTTCTTGGCGATCGAGTGGCTGATGAAGGCCACGGCGGCTGCCGCCAGGGCAATGAAGGCGGGGATGAGAATCGGTGTCGAGCTTGGCTGGGCGGCCGATTTGGATGCAAAGGACATGGCGGCAGATGCGGCCACCGCCACTGCCGCCAGGCCCGCGAAGACTCCGGCAACGCGACTGGCGCGTTTCTTTCGGGCAGGGCGGGCCAGCAGGGAGTTGACCTCGGCATGGGTGAGGCCGCCGTTGAGGTGCTGGATCTCTCTGTATCCGCCTCCCTGGTCGTCCCGCGTCATGACCTTGAGGTAGACGCGGACGAGCGTGTCGGGCTGGTCGGCTGTCGTGGCGTTCATGTTGTCCTTTGGTGACAAGGCTGGTGGAAGTTTAACGCGACACTACACGGCAATTGGGGATGAATTCGCGGCGCTCCTGGGCGCTCAAGGGGATACCTACCGGGCTGAGAGGATGTCGGCGACGACCAAGTGGAAGCGCTTGGCCGCGTTGCGAGCTGCTTCCTTGCACTACCGGACCTTCAGCACCGACGAACTGACCTTCGTCCTGGCAAACCGCTGGCGGGAACTCGGCCTGACAATCGACCCCACGACTTCACGGAGGCCGAAGCCATCGCTGCCGTCGCCTGCATCACGAACGGCAACTTCCGGCTAATCCCACGCCTCTTCATCCAAATTACGCGCATCCGTGACATCAACCAGCTCAACAGCATCAAGGAGTTCGTCGAAGCAGTCCGCCAAACCCTGCTCATCGGCGCCTGACCGCGCCACATAACGCTGCGAAATACACGCCAAATACCGCAGAGAATTAGACCTGGTGCTACAGGGAGCTCCCGGGACGGCCAGGTTACGAGGCCGACTGTGGTTCTCGGTCAGCGGGAGAACGTCCCAGAGTGGCTGTCCCGATTTCAGGGAACCGGGACGCGCGCTCCGCTGACCGCAGCCTCCATCCGAGTAGATGGCGTCGCGACTTCCTAGTCGTTGAGATCGAAGTCGAGATCAAGGTCCTGCGGTGCTCTTAGTCGCCGCGGAAAGTGATCCACAGAGGTCCCAAATCAGCAACATAATGACAGTTATGTTGTGGCGTTGAAGTTAAAGGGTGGCTCGGCGCACGAGCAAGCCGGTCGTGATCACCATTGGCCGCCGGCTGCGTCTGTGAGTGCGGCGATGACTGCGGTAGGTTCATGAAGGTGGTCGACGGGGCGGCCATGGTCCGCGAACAACGTCGTCGGGGATGTCATCCAAAAGATGGTGTCCTGGCCATCCCAGCCGTACTCGCTGGCGATCTCCTTCAAGTCCTTCAACAGAGGGCGGACTCTCATCGGCATCTCACGGCCGGGTGAAGGTTCAAACAGGAATCCCGGGTACAAGGTCTCGCCGCGATACCGGACCCCGAAGTCTGTCAGATCCGTGGCGTCCCCTTGTCCGAGGGCGGCCTGGGCTTCACTCTCGGTGAGAAGCCCGAACTCCCGACCGATCTGCTTCACCACGTTGATCGTGGCCTGAACGGACCGGGCTAGTTGGGGCGAGACGTCGCCGTCCACGCTCTCCAAGGCGCGGAACAACGCTGCGATAGGTTCTGCAGACCGGGCGCGCGCTCTGACGCCGGCCTCGTGCTGGTCGGAAGGTCCTTCAGGTGCGGCCATTGTCTGTTCCCTGTCATGCCAAAATGTGCCTGCTATGTGACGATAGACCATCCGACGGCGGCCGGAAAGCGCTGCGGCTTGCGCCTTGCATTCCATGCGGAGCTGTCTTGGCCTCCCGGCGTAGACATGTGCTGGGTGCGGCGTCCGCCTTGGTGAGCATTGGGGTGCCTTGGCTGTCGTGGACCGCTCGGAGATGACGAATGCAGCGGACTGAGAAGGGGCAAGGCAATGTCTGATGTGGATCACGAACCCCGGGATGATCGCCGCTGTCCTGGCAGAGTTGGCCGGGCCGGCATACGCGTGACACTTCTAGATGCCGCGCGCACGGACTACCGAGTGGCCACCGCTCTGCATGAGGCTGGTCATGCCGTCGCCTACCTCAGCATCGGGCGCGAGTTCGAATACTTGTCTGCTGCTGACTGGCAGCTTGTCGGAAAAGGTCAAGCAATAGACGCCTGGGACCGAGCTGTGACCGCTATGGCTGGCCCCGCCGTTGAGTCGATTATGTATCACGCCGGCCGTGGCGGTGACACGGAAATCTACGGATGGATCGTCGATCAGCTCCACCAGCGGCGGGAGTTTGCTGAAGCAGAACCCGGCGACGAACCGGACGATTACATCAACGCCGGACCTTATGCGGAGGCGGCCTTGCCGGTGGCATTGGCTACGGTCACATCCTCTTGGGAGGATATCGAACGGATCGCCGCGGCTGCACTGAACACCGAGCGCTTGACGTACGGCGAGGTACGGCGCCTAACAGCCGGCGGGAGGTCTTTGGCCGCGGACGTTAGCCGGTGGCAGGCAATCGCCGAACAAAAGAACTCGGTGCCTTAGCGTCACGCATGATTCCTCGGTGGGCCTGCTGTGAACCTGTGACGTGGCCTAGTTCAGAGATATTGCCTGAGCCAGCCAGGCATGTTCGGATCATCAACTGCCCACCTTTCCACCACCTGCTCATCTTCTTGCCAACTGTTTTCGTGGCCGTCGAAAAACTTCTGTCTATGGCATTTGTACTTGACGACCGTGTCAGTCTCGAGCCTGTATTCGTTCCAGTAGTAGTTCTGTTTTCCGTAACCGTTCCATTCGTTAGTCCTATAGATCGTCATAAAAAATGCCCCAGTTCCATGTAAGGGCAAACTCTCACGCAGTTGAGAGAGCAGCCGAATGTGTGTGCAGTTGGTAAGGATGGTGTTCCCGTCCAGCGCTGACGCCCACGATTCCACGTCTTCAGCGGCAAATGCCGTCGGGACTGTCTCAGGCTTACTTGAGTCCCGGTCTGCCCACGGAGCATCCCCGAGTTAGCGAGATATGGGGAAATTCAGGCTCAGTCATCTAACCACCCGGCTATCTCTTCGAGCTGACGGCGGACATGTCCCAAGGGCACTTTAAGTCGATGGTTCGCGCGGCTCGCCACGGCCGCACTAGCTAAAGCGGTGCGGCTTCGACCTTTGACGTTCGGACGTCTCGGTACTTTGTTCAGGGTGGTGCTACTTCGTGATGACCGTGCCGAACGGCGATAAGGCTAATTCGAGTCGGAACGTGGTTGAATCTAGGTTTGGCCCCTAATTGAGTCCGATCTGAGCATCGCTGTATAGCGAGGTTGGGTACGGTCCGTAGCCGCTCGTAGAGCATGCGGAAGCACGGGAGTGTTAGGAAGTAAGAAGTAGGCCGAGTTATTCATTGGCTTGCGGTTCTTTCATAAGTTGGACGCGCCTCGGCGGCGCGGAAGGGTGTCGGTACGTGCCACTTTGGGATCATCAGGAAGATGCACTGACCACCCTGCGCAAGTATCTTCGTGGGGGCTCGGCCGAGGGTGCTGCACTAATATCTATGCCTACAGGCAGCGGCAAATCKGCCGTGATCGCTTCACTCCTTGCTGCTGCAGAGGTGGGCGGAAAGAAGAAAAGCGCCCTGGTAGTTACGCCTTGGTCTGTTTTGACTCGGCAGCTCTTGGAGGACATCGATAGTCGGGTCTGGCAGCGCCTCGCGCAGAAACGTCCCGAGAATCTTGCGAAAGTGGAACCTGTACGCAGCGCCTCCGACTTCATCGAAAAGATGCAGTCGCAGGAGCAGCGACAGCCCAAAGTTTACGTCACCACTCTGGCAATGGTCCTGCAGATCTATAAGGCAGTTGGAAACGACAGCACTGAGATGGCGTCACTATTTCAAGGCTTCGCGACTGTCGTAGTCGACGAATGCCACTACGAACCGGCCCCGGGGTGGTCCCGGGCGGTACGTGCCACAGGGCTTCCTATTTGCCTGTTTACAGCAACTCCTTTTCGAAACGACAACCGCATGTTCGTGCTCGATGGAGCTGCGCACTACCGGTACAGCCACTTCCAGGCTGTGAAAGACAAAGTACTTCGAGAACCAACATTTGTGATTACCAAGGAAACTACGTCTGTCGGTGGCTACGTCGATGATCTCCTTGAGCACGTTGCTGACAAGCTGGTGGATGGGGAACGGGTCATTATCCGGTGCGGAAACCGGGCCAGTGTGGAGGCGGTCGCTCGCGCGCTTAGTGTGAAGGGCCGCACAGTGGTGGCTGTACATGAATCATTCGTGCACGATGAAACTGCTCCTTATCTCAGACGGTCAGTTCCTGCTCCCTCCGGTCGTCCTGACGCGCAGTTCCTAGTGCATCAACACAAGTTGACCGAAGGATTCGATGATCCGGCGGTCAAGGTTCTCGCAGTGTACGAAGGCTTCGGGAATGACCGGTCGCGCATCCAACAGGTTGGTCGGATCCTACGTAACCCGACGCGAGCGGAGGATGCTTCAGCCTTTGTTCTCTCCGCGGACGCAACGATGCAAGAAGCCTGGGAGCGCTACCGACGATTCGATGACGGCGATGACCCAAAGTCAGTCGCCACTGACCCAGCAGGTGTCGCCGAGCTAATGGATGCGCAACCGGAGATTTTCTACTGGGATCGGCTCTTTCGCGAGCAGGCGGATCTGAGCGCGGACGAAGCGTGGAAAGAGGTCAATTTTCGACTTAGCACGTCCGTCCGCAAGCCCATCGAAGCGTTCGGACTGGACGCATTCGCAAAGCAGGTTGAGGACGATCTCGCATCTAACGATCGCCAGGTGCTAAGCGTAGGCAGACCCGACGAGGATACGCGCGTCTTCCTCCACCTTACTGTTCGCAACTCGCCGATCCTGCGAGACGCGGCTTTTGTGGAGATGGCGCTCGGATACACCGTGCTTCACTGGAACGGAGAACATCTGTTTGTGTCCGACTCGGACGGCATCCCGGAGTCGGTCCGCTCCCACACAACTTCGATTGGTGCCGGCGCGCTCGTGGGCCTGCTGCCTAGCGATTCGACAGTCACTTCCATGTCGCTCACCAACAATGATCTCAGCGATTGGTCGGTGCGTTCACGCTCACTGAGTGCTCGGGACATTGCTTTAGTGGCAGCAGAGGTCGGGGACTCGACCTTTGGGTACTCGACCGCCTCCGGCACTCTCGTCATTGACGGCGATAAAGTTGGTCGATACACAGGCGTGAAGAATGGCCGGGTGAGTGACTCTCGTAGCTCAAAGGGGCACTATCACGAGCTACGAGCATGGTTCGACGAACTGTCCGTTTCGCTGCAACGGGAGGATCCCCCCGCGTCGGCGATAGCACGCTATGGACTCCCCGTCACTATTTCCGAGCCGCCGGTTGCTGCGCACGTGCTCCTCGACTTGGCGCAGCACACCTTCGAACCTCTAGAAGACGGTGGTGACCCCCTCGTGATCGATTGCTCCGGCGGTGTCGCAGAGGACGGGCAATTCGAAATGGAAATCAACGGAGGCCCAATCGATGTCACAATCCGCTGGGACAGAACGCTCAATAGGTTTGAACTCTCTTCCGCTCAGAGCGTGCCGTACAGATCCACCAACGATCGAGGCTCAACTTTTTGGCAGTTTGTAACGCGTGAACAGCTGGTGAGGGTGGCAACAACTGAGGGGCTTGTCTACTCGAACCGAAACTTTTGGTCCATCAACCGTGGAAACTCGAGTTCACCAGACGGTTTGTTGTCGATCTTGGAGACGAGCAAGCAGTTGGCGAGTGTGGTGGGGGAGAAGGGGCACGCAGACGGCGCCGGACCGTGGCCAACTGACACTGTGTTCGGTCACATTGATGACGTGCTCCTGCTGGAGGTATTGGGCGCGACGTCAACTGTTTTGTGTACCGACTTGGGCGCCGAGATAGCTGACTTTGTGGGATTCAATGACAGGAAAGTCGTCTTTGCTCATGCCAAGAGCAAAAAGGAAGTCAAGCCTTCAAAGATTTCGGGCGCTGCACTGCACGAAGTGGTCTCGCAGGCGACGAAGAGCTTGCGGTTCCTGACCATAGGAAACCAGGACCGCCCGGCAACAAAATACTGGGCGGACGATTGGAGCATCCAGCCAAGGTCTGGGTCCACCGCGAAACCAATGGGGCCAGCGAAGCGCCTGCGCCGGGGGGTGGCCCAGGTGTCCGGTGAAGCCTACTGGGACCAAGTCGACGCGATTATCCAGTCGCATGCAGCCGAACGCGAAGTTTGGCTGGTTCTAGGGGCATGCCTTTCGAAGTCAGCGCTAAGTGACGAGCTCGCGAAGGATTATCCCAAACCCGTAGCGTTGCAGGTGCACGCGCTTCTAACGGCAGCATGGAGCTCCGCCCAACAGTGCGGGATTCGGCTCAGGGTCTACTGCTCGGAATGACGTAGCTTGGCGGAGGTCGTCACAATACGTGAGTGATGCCCCGTGACGAGATCGGGAGACGACGGACGGCGGAAGCAGTCGTGCGACTGGCGCAGCTGACGATGCCGCCGTGCCGTCGCCCTGCGCGTTCAGAGATGGAAGTGCCAGGTCTGAGAGAATATCCGAGGAGCCGTCCGCCTTCGCGGGTTCGGCGGCTCTCCTGCAGCAGATCGTCGCCCCGGCAGTCTGGTCAAGAGTGAAGGATCCCCGTGCCGCATAGCTCCATCAACCACGCTCGAATCGTGGCGCTCATCTGGAACATCGCTGACGACCTGCTCCGTGACCTCTACGTCCGCGGCAAGTACCGCGATGTGATCCTCCCTTTCACAGTCCTGCGGCGGCTCGACAGCGTCCTTGGCCCGACGCGTGATGCCGTGATGACGATGAAGAAGATGCTCGACGGTGCAGGCATCGCTGATCAGGATGCGCCGCTGAGGGACGCGGCGAAGCAGGACTTCTACAACACGTCGGGGTTCTCGCTGCAGGATCTGCGCCACGTCTCGAACTCGACCCGTCTCCGGCAGAATTTCGAGGCGTACCTGGACGGGTTTTCCCCCAACGTGCAGGAGATCATCGACAACTTCGAACTCCGCAACCAGCTTCCCCGGCTTACGAAGGCCGATGCGCTCGGATCATTGATCGAGAAGTTCCTCGCGCCTGATCTTGACCTGTCGCCGGCAGGCCTCGACAACCACGGCATGGGCACCGTCTTCGAAGAACTAGTGCGCCGCTTCAACGAGGAGAACAACGAAGAAGCCGGCGAGCACTGGACCCCGCGCGACGCCGTGCGACTGATGACCCGGCTGATGTTCGAACCGGTCGCAGACGCGATCCCTTCGGGCACGTACCGTCTCTATGACGGCGCGATGGGCACCGGCGGCATGCTGACTGTCGCCGAGGAGACGCTGCACCATCTCACGGAACCCGCCGGCAAGAAGGTCTCTACGCACCTGTATGGGCAGGAGATCAACGCTGAAACCTACGCGATCGCCAAGGCCGATCTCATTCTGAAGGGCGACGGCAAAGCAGCCGACAACATCGTTGGCGGTCCGGAGTACTCGACGCTGTCGAACGATGCCTTCGCGGGCCAGGAGTTCGACTTCATGCTCTCGAACCCGCCGTACGGCAAGAGCTGGAAGACCGACCAGGACCGCCTCGGAGGCGCGAAGAAGATCATCGACCCGCGTTTCGTCGTCACGCACGACGGCGACGGCGAATACTCCCTCGTGACGCGCAGCAGCGACGGGCAGCTGATGTTCCTAGCGAACCTGATCTCGAAGATGAAGCAGGGCACCGAGCTGGGCTCACGGATCGCATCGGTCCACAACGGGTCCTCGCTGTTCACCGGCGATGCGGGACAGGGCGAGAGCAACATCCGCCGGTGGATCATCGAGAACGACTGGCTCGAGGCGATCGTCGCGCTGCCGCTCAAGATGTTCTATAACACCGGCATCGCGACGTATGTGTGGGTGCTCTCCAACCGGAAGGAGGAGCGCCGCAAGGGCAAGGTACAGCTGATTGACGCCACCGGATGGTCCACCCCGCTCCGGAAGAGCCTCGGTGAAAAGGGCGTCGAAATCAAAGTCACTGACGCCAACAAGGTGCTCAAGGCGTTCACCGCGTTTGACCAGTACGACGACAGCGATCGCTCTAAGGTGTTCGACGGAGTCGACTTCGGCTACCAGAAGATCACCGTCGAGCGACCGCTCCGCATCGTGGGCGTGGACCCGAACCGCGTATACACGGCGAAGGAAATCAAACAGCTCAAGGACGAGGGGGTGCGCGACGAGACTGCGCCTGCGGTCATCAAGAAAGCGCTCCCGTACTCTGCTGCGCCCGACCCGCTGCACGGCCGATACGAGACGACCATCGGCGGGCGCACTCGCGTGGTGGAGTACGAGCCCGACACCGAACTTCGCGACATCGAACAGGTGCCGCTGACCGAGCCAGGAGGCGACTACGCCGACGGGATTGAGGCGTTCTTCCGACGCGAAGTCACCCCCTATGCGGCGGATGCCTGGATCGATGAGTCGAAGACGAAGATCGGCTACGAAATCTCCTTCACACGCCATTTCTATAAGCCCGCTCCGATGCGCACTTTGGCCGAGATCCAGGCGGACATCCGTGAGCTCGAGGCGGAGACGGACAACCTGATCGCCGAGATCGCGGGAGGTCAGGCATGAGCGAGCGCGCAAACAGTATTGACGGCTTCGCTAAGACGATCGCCGAGGTACTGAAGGACAAGAAGTACTCGATCGACTACTACCAGCGCGAGTACAAGTGGGAGACGAAACAGCTCGCAGAGCTCGTGACCGACCTGACGGGGAAGTTCCTGCAGCTCTACAGCCCGGATCACAAGCGGACTGAGGTCGGAGGATACCCAGGGTACTTCCTCGGTTCGATCATCGTCTCGCAGAAGGGTAGCCAGCCGTTCGTCGTTGACGGTCAGCAGCGGCTCACCACGCTCACGCTGTTCCTCACCTATTTGCGTCGTCTGCAGAGCGATCTTGGCACCTCCGAAGTGAAGATCGATGAGCTGATCTACTCAGAGGCGTATGGCGAGAAGTCGTTCAACCTTGATGTCGCCGATCGCAACGACAGCATGCAGGGCCTATTCGAGCAAGGCGAGTATGACGCACCCCCTGAGTCCGTCGAGTCAGTGCATACACTCGTCGCTCGATACAGCGAGATCGACGGTCTTTTCCCGGACGAACTCAAGGGCGGCGCGTTGCCGTACTTCATAGACTGGCTCAAGGACCGAGTACAAATCGTTCAGATCACCGCTCACAACGACGATGACGCGTACGCGATCTTCGAAACGATGAACGATCGCGGCCTTAAGCTGACTCCGGCCGACATGCTCAAGGGCTACCTGCTTGCGAACATCGATGACGGCGCGCCGCGCGCGAAAGCCAACGACCTGTGGCGTTACTGGATGCGGAGGCTCGACGATTTCGGCGAGAGCCTCAGCTCGGACTTCCTGAAAACCTGGCTGCGCAGCCAGTACTCAACCAAGATTCGTGAGCGCAAGAAGGATGCGAAGCCCCAGGACTGGGACCGCATAGGCACCGAGTTTCACCGATGGCTTCGCGGAGATGCCAAGCGCATCGGCCTCACCTCGGCCGACGCTTTCAGCACTTTCGTCACGCGAGACCTCGACTTCTACGCGCGCCAGTACGAGCGCGTCACTCGGGCCCAGGTATCGTTCGATCCGTCGAGCCCGCTGCGGTTCATCCGGTTCAACGCCGACCTTCGCTTCACTCTGCAAGACCAGATGCTGCTCGCTCCACTGCGCATTGATGATGACGCCGAGAGCATCGATACCAAGCTCGAGATCGTCGGCCGCTTCATCGACATCCTGCTTGCATGGCGCATCTGGAACTTCCGCGCCACTGACTACTCGACGATGCAGTACGGCATGACCGCGCTCATGTTCCGCATCCGCGGACTTAGCAGCAGTGAACTCGCTCGCGAGTTGTACCGTTACCTCGTCAACGAGGGCGAAACGTTCGACTCGAACCAAGACCTCTACGTGCACCAGCAGAATCGTGGCCAGCTCCACAAGATCCTCGCCCGCCTCACCGACCACATCACTACAGAGTCGGGGCAGGCCTCGAGTTACGTCGAACTCACCGGTGGCACAGGAGTGAAGTACGAGGTCGAACATATCTGGGCAAACCACCCCGAGCGCCACGCCGACGAGTTCGCCCACGAGACTGACTTCGCCAGGCACCGGAACCGCATTGGGGGCCTGCTTTTACTCCCGAAACAGCACAACGGCAGCTATAACGACGACGCTTACGAGCAGAAGCGGCCGCGTTACTTCTCTCAGAATCTGCTGGCTGCCTCACTCGATCCGCAGGCCTACGAGAAGAACCCGGGCTTCGTTCGGTTCGTTCGCAGTAGCGGGCTCGACTTCCGCCCGCACGATGCGTTCACCGCTACGTCTGTCAACGAGCGAGGAGACCTCTACCGATCCATCGCCAAGCAGGTATGGAATCCCGAGGACCTCCTTCGTGTCGCAGAGACGACGGAGGGGGAGTGATGTTCGGGAATCTGCCGACCTATCCTGATATGCGTCCCTCTGGGCTGTCATGGGCGGAGTCGCTGCCAGCCCATTGGCGACTTCAGCGTGCGAAACAGATCATGAAGGCGATCGACTTCCGTTCCGCCGACGGAGATGAGGAACTACTTACGGTCTCCTCGCGCCACGGTGTGATTCCGCGATCGACAGCGACCGTGAGCATGTTCAAGGCAGAGACCTATGTTGGGCACAAGTTGTGTTGGCCGGACGACTTGGTCATAAATAGCCTCTGGGCTTGGGGCCGGGGACTCGGAGTCGCGAGGCATCACGGTATCGTCAGCACAGCGTACGGCGTGTACCGGCAACGCAACTCGGAGCTTGATCCCGCTTACCTGCACCACCTTGTTCGCTCCGATCCGTTCCAATGGGAGTTACAGGTTCGATCGCAGGGGGTGTGGAAGTCTCGGCTTCAGATCACCGATCAACGCTGGCTAGATGCCCCGATGCTCGTCCCTCCCAAAGACGAGCAGGCGGCGATCGTGAAGTACCTCGCCCACGCGAATGCCCGCATCGACAAGACCATCGCTGCCAAGCGTCGCCTCATCGAATTGCTCCAGGAACAGCGTGCGAGGACAGTCGATGACCTTGTGACCGGACGTGACAAGCCACTCCAGTCGGTTTCTAGACTGCCGTGGCTGGAGAGTGTTCCCGAAGGGTGGGAGTGGCGGCGCTTCCGGACTATTACACGGTTCATAACATCGGGTTCCCGCGGTTGGGCCGAATACTACGCGGATCAAGGTGCAATATTCTTGCAAAGTGGAAATCTCGGACGTCAGCTCGATCTGAAACTTTCGAACCTCCAGCGCGTGGACCTGCCCGAGTCGGCATCTGAGGGCATCCGTACACGGGTGCAGCCGCGGGATCTTCTCATGTGCATTACCGGGGCGCTGACTGGGAATGTCTCGATGGTCCCTGATGACTGGACGGCGGAGGCTTACGTAAATCAGCACATCGCATTAATTAGACCTGCCCACAATGCTGTCGATGCTGAATTTTTAGGTTTGGCAATGAAGAGCCGGTCGAGTCAAATTCAGTTCCGCGCAAGCGAGTACGGCGGTACGAAACAAGGGCTGGGACTGGACGAGGTGAAGAACCTTGAGGTTCTCATGCCGTCCCTGACTGAACAGCGAACCACGATTGCCCGCATCGCTGATCGCACAGCGCGACTCGATCGAGCCATCGAAAGCAATGGGAACGAGATTGCGCTATTGAGGGAGTTCCGTACCCGACTCGTCGCGGATGTTGTGACCGGCCAGGTTGATGTGGGACCGATAGCAGCGAAGTTGCCCGACGCACCCGAATCGTTCGACAACGCAATCGTTGAACTCGATGATGATCTCGAGGAAGCATTGGTCGGGAGCGAGGAGTGAGCATGCAGCGACTCAACGAGGAGAGCTTGGAGACGCTCATCGTCGCCCAGATGAGAGACGGCGGCTGGATCGAGGGCGCGCCGGACGACTACGGCGCGTCTTACGCTCTCGACCTCGGCCACTTCGCGGCGTTCATCGAAGCGACTCAGCCCGACCTCGTTGAACCGCTCGGCCTCGCGACAGACTCTCCCACGCGCCATAAGTTCCTCTCTCGGTTGCAGGGAGAGATCACCCGGAGGGGCGTCGTTCACGCGCTGCGCAACGGCATCGATCACCTTGGCTTCCACCTTGACCTGTACTACCCGACTCCTGCGGTGGGCAATGCGAAGGCTGCTCACCTGTTCGAGGCGAATCGATTCGTGGTCACGCGGCAGGTGCATCACAGCGTCAGCAACACCGGCGACGCCGTCGACCTCGTGGCGTTCGTCAACGGTCTGCCGGTGTTCACGTTCGAGCTGAAGAACAACATCACGAACCAGACCGTGGAAGATGCGGTGCAGCAGTACCAGCGCGACCGTGACCCCCGTGAGCCGCTGTTCGCGTTCGGACGAACGATCGCGCACTTCGCCCTGGACGACCAGCGAGCACGGTTCTGTACGGAGCTAAAGGGGACCTCGTCATGGTTCCTGCCCTTTGACCAGGGGTTCAACGACGGTGCGGGGAACCCGCCGAATCCTGATGGCGTCATGACGGACTACCTGTGGCGGCGAGTGCTCGCGCCGGAGAGTCTCGCAGGGATCATCGAGAACTACGCCCAGATCGTCGTCGAGAAGAACCCGAGGACCGGGAAGAAGGTATCGAAGGCGATCTTCCCCCGGTACCACCAGCTTGACGTGGTGCGCCGGCTGCTCGCCGATGTCGAAGCACGTGGTGCGGGTCGCCGCTATCTCATCCAGCACTCTGCAGGCAGCGGCAAGTCGAACTCGATCGCCTGGTTGACTCACCAGCTCACCGAGGCCTCCCACGGTGGTCGCATCGCGTTCGACTCAATCGTGGTGGTGACTGATCGCATCATCCTCGACAACCAGCTCACTCAGACCATAAAGTCGTTCCTGCAGGTCGGGTCAACTGTGGTCCACGCCGACCGTTCCGGAGATCTTCGGGGGGCGATCACGGCGGGCAGGAAGATCATCGTCACCACCGTGCAGAAGTTCCCGTACATCTTGGACGACATCGGCGCGGATCACCGCGACCGGACCTTCGCGATCATCATCGATGAGGCGCACTCCTCCCAGGGGTCGAAGACCTCCGCGGCCGTCTCGCGTGCGCTCGGCGGCGTCGAAGCCGACGAGGAGGACACTGTTGAGGACCGGATCAACCGGATCATCGAAGGTAAGAAGCTTCTGACGAACGCGAGCTACTTTGCGTTCACCGCGACGCCGAAGAACAAGACTCTCGAAATGTTCGGCGAGCCGGTCCCCAACGCGGACGGGGGCACCGGCTTCCGGCCGTTCCACTCGTACACGATGAAACAGGCGATCCAGGAGGGCTTTATCGTTGACGTCCTCGCCAATTACACCCCGGTCGGCAGCTACTACAAGCTCATGAAGACCGTCGAGGACGATCCCGAGTTCGATGCCAGGCGCGCCTCGAAGAAGCTCCGCGCCTACGTTGAGGGCAACGAGCACGCGATCGGACAGAAGGCCGGCATCATGGTCGACCACTTCCTCGCTCAGGTGGTTGCGAAGCGCAAGATCGGCGGCCAGGCCCGTGCGATGGTCGTGACCTCATCGATCGCACGGTGCATCGAGTACTTCCATGCCATGCGCGATGCACTCACAGCCCGCAAGAGCCCGTACCAGGTAGTCGTCGCGTTCTCCGGCGAGCACGACTACAAGGGCATGAAGGTGACAGAGGCTAGTCTGAATGGCTTTCCGTCCAACGCGATCGCCGAGCAAGTGAAGACCGATCCACATCGGGTTCTTGTCGTCGCGAACAAGTTCCAGACCGGCTACGACGAGCCGCTTCTTCACACGATGTACGTCGACAAGACTCTCTCTGGCGTACTGGCTGTGCAGACGCTGTCACGGCTCAACCGAGGGCACCCGGCCAAGCACGACACATTCGTGCTCGACTTCGCCAATGACGCCGACGACATCCAACGGGCGTTCGAGCCGTACTACCGCACGACGGTGCTGGCAGAAGAGACGGATGCCAACAAGCTGCATGATCTCGTCAACGACCTCGACACTTATGGCATCTACACGCCGGAGCATGTCGACGAGTTCGTCAGCCGTTACCTGGAGGGAGAGACCCGTGACCGCCTCGACCCGCTGCTCGACGTCTGCGTCGCCAAGTACATTGAGCTCCCCGACGAGGACGACCAGGTGACGTTCAAGGGGCACGCGAAGGCGTTCCTGCGCACCTACAACTTCCTGTCCACGGTGCTGCCGTACGGCAGCGCTGAGTGGGAGAAGCGTTCAATCTTCCTCGACCATCTCGTCCCCAAGCTGCCAGCCCCCAAGGAGGAAGACCTCGCCGCCGGGATCCTCGAGAACATCGACCTGGAGTCGTACCGCGCCGAGAAGCTCAACGCGATGAAGATCGTGCTCGACGACGAGGACGGCACTCTCGACCCTGTCCCGGCCGCCGGTGGCGGACACCGCACGGACCCGGACCTCGAACGGCTCTCCGCGATCGTGAGGAGCTTCAACGATTACTTCGGCAACATCGAGTGGAATGATGCCGACCGCGTCGAACGCTTCATCACCGAGGAGATCCCGCGGCTCGTGTCTGAGGATGAGGCCTACCGGAACGCACAGACCAACGACGACCCGGTGAACGCCCGCGTCGAGAGTGACCGGGCGCTTAGCCAAGTGATGCTTCGACTCATCGCCGATGACACTCAGCTCTTCAAGGAATTCCAGGACAACAGCAGCTTCAAGCGCTGGCTCGCCGAGGCTGTGTTCAATGCGACCTACCGGAAGGGCGCATGATCACCGCCGCACACGGGTGGCTGGTCGAGAAGCCGTGATGTCGGCGTCGCTCATTGAAAGTCCTAACCCACCGCCCCGCGCGACCGGAGCGCGTTGAGACAGAGAGAAGATTCCTCCATGGCCTACGAAGACTTTAAGGGTCGCTTCAAAGAAGTTCGGTCGCAGCACAACATAATGGCGCTAGTGGGTAACGGGTTCGATATCCAAGCGCTGTCAGGAATCGGATCGCTCACAGACACGAGATATGAGTCTTTCTACCACTATTTGAAGTACCGGAAATTCGACGCAACAAACCTCATCCTCGAGCGCATGGAGGCTTTGCGGAATGACGGTGCCGAGAACTGGAGCGACGTCGAAAACGCGATTGAGTCGCTCCGGACGGTCGATCAAGTTTGTCCCGAGCGCATCTCTGGGGACGTGAGGAAGATCCAGCGCGAGTTTGCAAACTTTCTTGATCAGGTCGCTACCCCGGACGTTCTCTCGCGTCTCGGTGAAGATGCTGTTTCGCAGAAAAGGACAATGGTCAGCTTCACGGAGTTCCTTGGCGATATCGAAGACCCAGATGAATACAAGAGGCTGCGCCTGATTAAGAGGCTCGATATTGGGGACGTCTTCAACTTCAAGTTCGTCAACTTCAACTACACGACGCTACTCGACGACTTCGTATACCTCGACCAGGAGCAGTTTGATCCGCATCCTCACAAGTGGTCAGACCGGAACATCTACTTTCATCCAAATCCCCGAGGTCACGAAGATGGACATGAGGATTCCGGGTTCCACATGGTCGCGTACTTGGTGTCGGACGTGGTCCATCCGCACGGAATTCAATACACGCCGAGATCGCTATTGTTTGGTATCGACGAGGCGGAGGGGGCTGCCCGAAAGCTGTCTAAGCCGTACTGGGCACAGAACAAGGTAAAATACGCGGACCTGTTCTCCACGACTGATCTATTCATCATTTTCGGCTGTTCACTCGGCGATACCGACCGGTGGTGGTGGCGTGCCATCGTCAACGGGCTTCGGAGCAATGACGACGCAGACCTGATCTTGTACTGGCGGCGTGGCGCGAGGGACGAGCATCTGACAGCGCGGGGTTTGCGACAGCGGTTCGCCAAAGCCGCTGGATACGCAGGGGATCCTGATGTCCGGAGGCTTCTGATGGAGAGGGCCCGCGTCGTGCTTTACGATGACGGGTCTGAGCGGGCTTGGTTGAACACGAACGCGACCTCGCCGCCAAGCTGGGCCGAGCTTTAGGTTGCCGACCGGCAAGGTCGCCGTCGCCGGGCTTTGTGCCGTCGGTTGCCCGCTGATTCCTGGGCACCTGTCCTAGATAGCTTTGGTGAGTCTCGCCATCTAGTGGCAAGTCCTAACTGTGCCCAGGTGCCTCTTCGATCGGCTGGCTCAGGAGACCTGCGTCGGTCGCGTCCGCTGACACGATAAAGATCCGTCTCATTGGCATCTCCTAGATGAGACGAGACCCGTTCACCGGCAACGCGCCGGTGAACGGGTCTCAGAATGTTGTCTCAGAAGTTCCGGCTTCGGGTTGGGGTTTTCGAGACTCCGGCTGCCGAACGGCTGCGGTGGCAGGTTTGTCAGTTTTCGAAGTTGGCTGCACAGAATGTCCAAGCCGTCTGCACAGCCACCCCATTGCTCCGTGGGCTGTCTTGTACCTCCACGCGGCGAACCCTGGGTGGATTGACCGCCCCCAATTTACGTTACTGATGCGAGACAGGTCCAGAGCGAAAGATACTGATGAATAGGCAGGGCTGCTTGTGTCAAGTATCTCTGGCCCCGGAAGGACGGCTAAAAATGGCCCCACCCCGGCACGTTTCGTGCTGCTGGAGAGTCTTGACCGGTGACACCTGGGAGGCGTCACCTGGCAGTACCCTGATCTGTTCCCGGCGCTCTTTCCCGTCCGCCAGCGTGGCTTCTCGACCGGAATCAGGTTTGTCACAAAAATGACAAGCCAACTTCTCTAGTCATTGGACAAAACCCATGCCTAAAGTGAGCGTCATCACTCACTTCCAGGTCTGGAGGCACAATGCTTGTTGGGGGAAGGCGGCCTGTGCCGCAACGTTCAAATCGATCTGCCGGTGGCCATAGGCCGCCGGCTTTGTTGTTGCGGGGCGCCATCGCCTCCTGCCTGGGCATCGGCCTGCTGGCCGGAACGGCAGGACCGGGCCTGGCAGTTGTGCCGGTCCCGATGGTCATTCCCGGCGCCTCGTCGGGGGAGCAGACCACCATCGGTCAGCTCGGCGCCCGGCCCGGGGCGACCCGGCTGCCGCTGCAGATTTCGGACCAGGTCTCCGGCTCCGTGGACGTCGGCACCGGCAACCTGATGCTCTCGGTCACCGGGCTGACCCTGCCGGGCGTCAACAGCGACGTTCCGCTCGGCGCGGTGTTCAACTCCCAGTCCACCGACACAACGCAAGGGGACGCCGCGCAACGGTGGACCCTGAACCTCGGCGGGACCGGCTCCCTGTCCTCGACCCCGTCGGGCGTGCTCTACACCGCCGGCGACGGCTATTCGGCCCTGTTCAGCCCGGTCTCGGGATCCACGACCGCGTTCACGGCACCGGCCGGCACCAAGGCCGACCTGGTGAAGAACGGGGACGGCACCTACACGCTGACCTCCAGGACCAACGCAGCTGTCGTGACCTTCAACGCCGACGGCCGGGTGAAATCCCTCGCGGACCGGAACGGCAACACGACGACGTTCACCCCGGCCACCGGGAAAATCACCGACATCAGCGGGAACAAGGGCGTGAGCGGCAAACTCGCCTACGACTCCTACTCCGGCACCCTCGAGACCATCTCCCTGACCAGCGGGGCAGCGACCAGGTCGGCCTCAATGTTCAACGACGGCTACGGCAACTGGATCTCTTTCACTGACCCGGCCGGCAAGGTCACCAAATTCGGCTACGACAGCGGACGGATCTCCGCGATCACCCCGCCCACGGGCGGCGCGACCAAGCTGACCTACGACACCTCGGGCAGGGTCACCCAGATCGAACGGGTCAACACCTCCGCGGGGTCGCCGGGTAACGCGATCACCCGGATCACGTACCCCTCATCGACCCAGACCCTCGTCGCGGGCCCGAACACCGACCCCGCCGTTCCGGTCGCGTCCGGACCCCGCACCACCTACACGCTGAACACCGGCGGGCGGGTCACGTCGGCGATGGATCCGATGGGCCGGGCACAGGCAAAGACCTACACCGGGGACTTCGATACGCTCACCGCCACCCAGGGCACCGGAACGACCTCCGGGACGACGACAAACACCTACGGGGCGAACACCGGTCAGTCCATTACCGTTTCCGCCTCCCAAGGCGGAGCCGCCGGCCAGGCTGAGTACGCCAACACGGCCGCGAACACCAAGTACCTGGCCACCTCGAGCACGGACGACTCTGGGAACAAGTCGCTCTACACCTACAACGGTGCCGGCAACGCCCTGACCTCCTCCGACGCCCTGGCCGCCACAGCCACCCTGGGGTACAACACCAACCTGGACGGCACGGTTGTCTCCGCCCTCGCGGCGGGGAACGGCACGAACAAGACCCTGTACGGCTACAACAACCTCCACGAGCTCACGGACCTGACCCCGGTCACCGGCTCCTCGCTCGGGGCCAGGGCCTTTACCTACGATGCCTGGGCACGCCCGCTCACCGCCACCGATGGCCGCGGTAACACCACCACCTACTCCTACGACGCCGTCGGACGGATGACCGGCACGTCCTTCTCGGACGGCACCCCGGCCGTGGCCTACACGTACAACGCCAACGGCCAGGTCATCACCCGGGTCGACGGTTCCGGCACCACCACCTACGGCTATGACCAGATGGGCCGGCTGACCTCCCGGGTCAACACCGCCGGCGGAGGGACCATCTCCTACGCTTACGACAAGGCTTCCAACCTGGTCTCCACCACCGACACCCGTGGCACCACGTCCTACGCCTTTGACGATTCCGGGGTCATGACCACCATGACTTACCTCTACAACGGCGCCCCCAAGACCCTCGCTGTCGCGACCGATGACCGGGGCCGCCGCACCGACACCTGGCTGCAGGCCAGCGCCGACCGGAGCACCTGGATGGCCCACACCCACACCGACTACGACCGCACTGGCCGGATCACCCGCGTCATCGCCGAGCAAGGGCAAGGCAACGCCGACAACACCGACGTCGTTGACCTCACCTACTGCTACTCCGCCGGCTCCACGGCACCGACCTGCCCGACCACCACCACAGCGGACCGGTCCAAAATCCAGTGGGTCAAGAACAACCTCACCGGTGCCGTCACCGCCTACACCTACGACAAGGCCGGACGCCTCACCAAGGCAGTCATCACGGGCCCGTCGCCGGCGACCTACCTCTACACCTACGACGCCCGCGGCAACCGGCTCACCGCCAGCGGCGGCACCATGCCCAGCCAGAACCTCACCGTGAACGCCGCCAACCAGATCACCAGCTCCAACTACAACTACGACGGGACCGGGAACCTCACCAAGGACCCGGACGGCACCTACGCCTACAACGCTGCCCAGCAGATGACCTCGGTCACCAAGGCCGGCACCACCTACAACTACACCTACGCCGGAACTTCACAGAACGAAGTGCTGTCCCAGACCACCCCGAACGGGACCTACAAAGTCACCTACGGGCGCACCGACGCCMAGGGCCAACCCGTCATCGAGCAGTACAAGAAGGACAACGCGACGGCGTACGTCGAACACGACCCGGTCACCGGGGAGGCCCTGATGCTGCGCACCAGCTCCGGGATGCAATCCCTCTACGTCTACGACGGCACCGGCAACCCCGCCGCCCTCATCACAAGCGGCGCCTACACCGCGTTCGCCTACGACTACGACCCCTACGGCGTCCCGGCCATCACAGCGAACTCCGGCGGGCTCGGCACCTCCCAGAACCCCTACATGTTCAAGGCCGGCATCCAGGACCGCGTCACCGGCTGGGTCAAATACGGCCAGCGCTGGTACAACCCTGCCCTCGGACGCTGGACCCAACAGGACACCCTGGACGCACCGCTAAACCCGGCGAACGCGAACCGCTACGCCTTCGCAGCCAACGACCCCATCAACAACAGCGATCCAACCGGTCGAAATCTATTCGGTACCGTAGTTGGGGCCCTCGTGGGCGGAGCGATCGCCACTGCCGGAACGGGAGCGGTATGTGCAATCACCATTATTACTGTTGCCGGATGCCTGGTCGGAGCAGCTGCGTTTGGAGC
The DNA here is from genome assembly GCF_056396505.1 of Arthrobacter sp. 05T410. Classification (NCBI taxonomy): domain Bacteria; kingdom Bacillati; phylum Actinomycetota; class Actinomycetes; order Micrococcales; family Micrococcaceae; genus Arthrobacter; species Arthrobacter sp. 05T410. The sequence goes on from NZ_JBFTLP010000003.1 coordinate 89,098, forward strand.
GTTGGGCGGAGCCATCGCCGCGGGCGCCAATGCTGGCTCTGACGGAGCAAGCAATGAAGACGCCGGTCTCCAAACCGCCCTCGGCGCCGTGGGCGGCGCGATCTTCGGGGTGTTCGGAAAGCTGTGATCTGGAATGTGAACAAGCATTTACTCTGGGTCTGGGAGGTGAACAAGCATTGACTCTATTTGAAGGACGTAGAACCTTGAGGATCCTTGTCATTGGCATCCTTGGGGTCGTCATCTGGGGCATCGTGGGGTTCCTGATAGGCGGATGGCCGCAGGCGCTTCTTTTCGGCTTTGTCGCAGGCCCAATAATGGCTGGCTTTGCCATTCTTCCCGTCGTGATGAAGTCGAAGTCTGGGCGTCCTCCACGTCAGCGCGGATAGGCGGCGACCGCATGGTCTGTCGCGACCATGCCCAACGGTGGTGCTCGTTAATCGCGTGGGGACGAGCTTCCCACCGGGTCAACCGCACTAGCTACAAGGTCGTCTACGCACTGCCTGGGCCGAATGACGCAGCCAGGAGACTCCGGACTGATTTCCAGTCCGGGGTCTCCTCTCCAGAGCCGAGTGCCGCTTATTCAAGCGGCCATGAGTTAGCGCAATAATCGACAACCAGGAGCGAGAATGCAAAGAGCATGGCTGGCAACTTCAGCCCCCTAGTCGTCACTAGGGACTGCCCCGGCTTTTGTTGACTCGGGGTCTTAGGCCGCGGAGTCTTTTTGGAAGTATCCCGGTTTGGCCCGCGGCTGGTTCAGGTAGCCCGCTGGGGTCCGAAGTAACCGGGTTACTTCGGACCGGTGGGGCATCTTGAACAAGGACCCCGCGGCTAGCCTCCGCTTTGTTGGGCGAGGGTGTGGGCGAGGCGGTAGGAGTCGGTGCCGGTTTCGATGATGCTGCCGTTGAAGGTGAGCCGGTCCACGATTGCGGCGCACAACCTGGGGTCGGTGAAGGTCTTCGTCCAGCCGGAGAATGATTCGTTGCTGGCGATGGCGATGGAGTTCTTTTCCTCCCGTTCGGTGAGGACCTGGAAGAGGAGTTCGGCGCCGCGGCGATCCAGTTCCATGTAACCGAGCTCGTCGATGCACAGCAGGTCCACGCGTCCGTAGCGGGCGACGGTCTTGGCCAGGACTTTCTCATCGGCGGCCTCGACGAGTTCGTTCACGAGCCTGGTGGCGAGTGTGTATTTGACCCGGTAGCCCTTCTCCGCCGCTGCGGTGCCGAGGCCGATGAGCAGGTGGGATTTCCCGGTCCCGGAGTCTCCGATGAGGCATAGGGGTGATCCTTTGCGGATCCAGTCGCCGGTGGCGAGGGTGTGGATGGTGGCGGGGTTGATGTTCGGGTTGGCGTCGAAGTCGAAGTCTCCGAGCCATTTGTCCCGGGGAAAGTTTGCGGCTTTGACGCGGCGGATGGAGGAGCGCCGGTCGCGGTCATCGCACTCGGCCAGCAGCAGTTCGGCCAGGAAGCCCTGGTAGGAGAGCTGTTCCTTCCCGGCGACGGTCAGGGCTTCGTCCAGGACTGCCCGGATCGTGGGCAGGCGCAGTCGGCGGCAGGCCTGGTCTACGGCGGCGACGGCGGCCTGTTCGGTGAGGCCGCGCCGCCGGCGCAGAGTCGGCGTGATCGTCGTGGAGGGTGCGGCAGGGCTCATGAGATGTTCTCCTTCGAGACGGTTCCGACGGGGTGTTCGGCGCGTTTGGCCAACAGCTCGTCATAGGCAGTGACCGAAGGCAGGGGCCGGGTGTCCGGCGGGAGCCCGGCGATCACCGCGGCGGGGTCCATGAGCCGGCGCTGGGTCAGGCTGACAACCCGTTGGACTTTCACGTCGTCGTGAGCACCGGGATGACGGTCCGGCCCAGACCCGCCCGAGGGGATACTTGAGGCGTGTCTCCGGGCTTCGACGGCGACCACGTCGGCGCTGACCGCCCCCACGCCCAGCGCCGCGGTGATCCCTGCCTGGATGTCGCGGGCGTCCATGGAGCGGTGGAGCAGCAGCACGTCGATGAGTTCCCGGGTGCCGTCGGCGTCGCCGTTGACTCGGCGGGAGGCGGCCCAGAATGCCTCGTGGGCGTTGGTGAACGCACCGGAATCCCGTGCCCGGGCCAGGGCTGTGGAGCCGGGCAGCGCGCCGGGCTTGGTCTTGAGGACCTCGAGGTAGTGATCCAGCTGGACTGACTGCCCGCTCTTGGCAACGATCCGGGGATGTCTGGCGGTCACGGCGCGGCCGTCGAAAACCACGACCTCGGATGCCCGCAGCGACACCCGGACCTTCCGGCCGATGAACCGGGCCGGGACGGAGTACTTCACCATCCGCACCGTGATCATCGAGGACCGGTCCACCCGCGGCGTCAGCACCAGCCCCGGGTCGAAGGTCTCTCCCGGCAGCGGAGCCAGGAACGGCTGTTCGTGGGTGAAGTCCTGCCCAATGGTGCGGATCCTGTCATTGATCCGCCGGGCCTCGTCCAGGGATTCCCAGGCCCGGATCCGGTCGTTGAGATCATCCAGAGACTCCGCAACGGGCACGGGTGAGAGCCGGTTGCGGCGGAACCAGCCAACCTCCCCTTCGACCCCGCCCTTCTCATGCGCCCCGGCGATGCCGGGCTGGCAGTAGAAGGGGTCGAAGCCGTAGTGCGAGCGGAACAACAGCCATCTGTCGTTCTCCTGTCGCTGCCGGCCCTGCCCGAACACCACCGCGCTGACCGCGCTGGTGAGATTGTCATAGCGGATGTGCCTGACCGGCACCCCGCCGACCTCGTTGAACGCTTCGATGTGGCCTTCCAGGAAAGCTTCCTGCGCCTGCGTCGGATAGATCCGGTGGATGGCCTTGCCCGAGTAAGACAGCCGGAAGACGAACATGTGGCACTTCGTCTTCACCCCGTTCAGCACCACCCAGACCTCGCCGAAATCCACCTCCGCCTCCGCACCCGGGGCGTGCTCCTGGGGCACGAACACTTCAACCCTGCGGCCGGCCTCCACATCTATCTGCGCCCGGCGGACCCGCACATAGTCACGCACCGTCGAATACGACAGATCGGCCGCTCCGTGCTCCTCAATGAGCCGGGCCAGAATCCTGCGGGCGGTATGGCGCTGCTTCCTCGGCGCGGTGGTGTCCTCGGTCAGCATGGCATCGATTGCCGCTTTGAACGGCTCCAACCGCCACGCCACCCCTTGCCTCGTTTTGCGCTCCGGAGGCGCAGCTGATTCCAGAGCCTGCCGCACCGTCCTTCGGTGAACCTTGTGCCTTGCGGCCAGCGCGCGGACCGAGAGGCCCTCGACCCGGGCGTCCCTTCGAATCAGCGCGAACAACTCCACTCTCGACTCCATCCAGACCAGCCTTCCGCCGCATCCATCCACTGATGAATCCAACGCTGAAGGCGGGGCCACATATAACCGTCACAAGCTGCCCGGCGAGTCACGAAGTGGGGCCAGAAATACCTGTCCTGCCGGGGCCATCCCAACCTGTCATAGTCACAGGGCATTCGTCGTCACTGGCCCTGCACTGCTTAATGCTTTCCCGCCTCGGGTTCGCACTTATCAGAGTGTCTGCGTCCGGTGGAGGTCGTTGAGGTATTCCTTGATTCTCTCAAAGAGATCCGTGAGGTCACCCTCCAACCATCCCCCGGCGTAATCAGACCACCATGCCGAATCAAGAGGACGGCCCTCTTCCAAAGCTATAACCTGGCGATCCCTTTTTTCTTGATCGATGTCCTGCAAGGTGGCCTGCCTCTGGGTTTCCATCAACTCGTGCCCGGCGCGCTGGATTGCCAAGAGGTCCCGGGCAGCATTTCGCGCACCCAGGCGAGCCCATGCATCATCTGGAAACTGCTCCAGGAGGTCAGCCTCAAGGCAATGTTCTGATGTCCAGAAGCCATTGAGATAGAGCTGCTTCGATCTTTCAGGGTCCGCCTGGTAGAGGATTTGATCTGAGCTGCCAGGCGCCAGGCCGAAGGCCACGCCTGGCAGCCGGCCTAAGTCGTGGCCCCAATCCATCTGGATGCCGTCACAGTATGGGGCACGCCGCTGGCAGGCCGCCTCGAAATCGAAAAAGGAGTTCTCGACAACGTAAACGGGCGCCGACGCAGGCTGCTGAAACCGTTTGGTAAGACGCTCGGATGCTGCGAAAGATGCTTCGCTCGCCGCCTCGTCGATACATTCCCGAATGTCCGCAGCAGCGACTTCCTGGATACCGATCAGAGCCATCACAGCATTACGCCAATAGTTCGTGAGGATGCCTTCTTTGTCATCCATGGCAAGGAGTTCGTTCAGTCCCTGGCGAACGCTTCTGTGCTCATGGCTGCGGGTTTCGATGTTGAAGGCACCGATAGTGACTTCGTACCAAGAGAACAAGGATGGGCCGTTGTCGCTATAGGGGGACACCGTAAATACGTAGTGATTCGTGTCGGAAAAGCAATACCTGGCCGTGACCGTGGCATCGGCATATACGTTCAGATCGGTCAGCCCGGAGTCGTGAACAGCCTCGAGTCGTAGCTCAAGCTGCTGGCTCAACGTGAACCCGTCTTCCATGGAACCCACTTCCTTTAGATGTGACGCGAGCAAGAATATCGACTGCTCAAGGCCGGAACCCCTCTAAGCAGTTGTGTTGCGGGCTTGGGATGGGTGTGACTTTCCACGGGCGTTTTCACAGCGCTATCTGGCGCACGGTGCAGCCCGCAAGTAGATCCTTGCGGGCACTCCGTTTGGTTCGGCTTTGGCTTGTCTCATAGCCTATGCGCCCCGAATCCCTAGCGTTTCGAGGCGGCAGCCAGGGGGGAGAGGTTTACGAGACTCCGGCCGAACGGTGCCGGTAGTACGTCGCCTTGGACCATCCGACGGTCCTGGATGCGTCGGCGACTCCGAGTCCCTCGGACTCGATGAGATGCTGAACCGTCCGGAGGTTTAGAGCGATCTTCTTCGCATCCGGGGTGGGACGCCCGAACTTCACGCCCCTTGCCTTGGCTGCATTGACGCCGGCCTGGACGCGCTCCTGGATAAGTTCCCGTTCGTACTCGGCGAAGGTCGCCATGAGGTGCAGCATCAGGCGTCCTTCGCGCGTCGACGGGTCAATGCCGTCCGAGAGAGATCTCACCTCGATTCCCCGGTCGAGGAGGTCCTTCACCGTGGTGATGACGTCGATCATGGAACGCCCGATGCGGTCTATGCGCCACACGACGAGCTCGTCACCTTTACAGAGCCGATCGTCGAGGTTCGCCCAGCCTTGGCGCGACCTGGCTTCCTTGGACCCGGAAACCTGATCGGAGAAGATCTGCTTCGCATCGACGCCGGCATCAAGGAGCGCCCGGCGCTGCAGATCGTCGTCCTGTTTGTCTTTCGTGGATGTGCGGGTGTAGCCGTACTTCATGGTGGGTTCCTTCCTGGAACTGTTGGTCAGGACGGTGGCGCAGCTGGCCGCACCAAGCTTTCTTGATGCCCCCCGAGCGTGATCCGGTCCCGAGTCTCCAAGGCGAGACATGCTCCGTCTTCGGGTACGGCAGAAGCCGCTAGTTGTGTGCGACCGATCTCGTGCCACTTGTCATCGCTTCTCCTTCTGCATCGGGGCCACTCGTCCCAGGCAACCTTCCTTGCAGCGACCACGCAAACGGTTCTCCTGACTCCTGTGAAAGCCCGTAAGCATCGGAGGAGAGGCATCAGGCGCCGGTCATTCAGCGCCTGATGCCGTCTACTCGGGCCCACTGGCACCCCGTGAAGAGGCGGACGACGACCCTCCAGAACCCAGCGAGAACGTTGCCCGGGTCAGGAGGCGTCAGGAATATCGCGCTCAGGCGGGCACGGGTGCCTTTCCGCCGCTGACGTGGGCGCTGGGTACGGTGTGGGTCTGGTGGCCGGAGCCCGCTTCGGCGTCGCGGCGGCTGTCAACTTGGTACAGCTTCGCGATGCGGGCGGCCTCCTCCCTGCGGAGATCAGCGCCGCGCGCCTCGTCATCGTCCAGGAGCACGCGCAGCCCTTGGCGGAAGCGCCGCGAGCCGGACTTCTTCGACGGGTAGCCCAACTGGTCGAGGCGGGAGCCGAAGTCGCGTTCCCCGAGGATGTGCTCGCGCATCACGCCGTTCGCCCGGCAGTACCTCTGGTAGTCGACGTGCAGGACCTTCGTGGGTTCGCTTTCCCTGTCGGAGCACCCGTCCTCGCACCGCTCCTCGATGAAATTGGTAACGGTGTCCTGGGCGGACTTGTACTCCTCGGTCGCCTCGGCGACGCGCGCGGGGGGCGTCAGACCGCTTCGGAGATACTCCTCAAGGCCCCGCAGCGCCCACATGAGGATGCCGTCGGACTCGGCCCGGAGCTTGTTCCCCAGCCGGGGATCGCGCTCTGCGGGGGGCACGACCACGTCCCACGGCACGTTCCGTACGCGCTCCCAGACGGCGGGGTCGTCGGCGGGCAGCTGAGGTGCGTGGTTGGTGATGAGGACGAGGAGGTGCGAGGGGTAGAACTCGACTGTGGTCTTGCTGTGGACCCCTCGAGCCTTGATGGGGTCGCCACCAGTCAGCGCTTTGATCTTCGCGGCGTCCATCTCGGCCGACTTCGCCGTCTCGGACATGAACACGAGTCGGCGTCCTCGCAGATCCAGCAGCGCGGGGTTTGGTTTGTCCGCCGTCGCGTTCCGGTCGACGTTGAAGAGGTTTGGGTTCGCGACGGCCGCGTAGTCACCCAGGGCGTACAGGATGGCGCTGTAGGAGACGCCTTTGCCGTTGCGGCCCTTGCCGGTGTGGATTGGCAGCGTGTGCTCCGGCTGCTCGCCGATCAGGCCCACGCCGGTCGTCTGCTGCATGTAGCACCGGACGCCCTCGTCGGGGAGGCTGCGTGTCAAGAAGCGGTGCCAGAGCTCTGATTGTGCAAATGGGTCGTAGCTGCCGCGCGTGATCTGAGTCATCCGATACGCGGGACTGTGCGGGTGGACAGTGAGTGAATCCCAGTCCACCTGCTCGAGCTCTCGCAGGTTGAGGACACCAGCCGGAGTGTTCAACAGGTAGGGGTCCACGTCGAGCTCGGCCACCGTCGCGGTCAAACTCTCGATCGTGGACATCAGGCGCACGACGCCAGCGAGGCCGCTCGAGGTCTGCGATCTCACCAAGTCGGAGAAGAGCTCTTTGTCGCCCAACGCCTGCGGCGCGAGGTCCCCGATGACGCGTACGACTGCACGCGTTATCGCCTTGTCCTCGATGTCGTTGACAAACCGCTTCCCGTCCCAGCTGAACCAGCCGAGGCCGGCGACGTGGATGAATCGGTCGACGCATTCGGCGGCGGCGAGATAGGCGACGCGCGCGTGAGATCGCAGGTTTTTCGCGTCGTCGGCCAGGCTCGCGCGCTCGACGTATAGGGCAAGGCTGTCCGCGTCGAACGTATCGAACAGCGGATCCGGGTCGTCGGGGACGGCGGTCAGGTGGAAGTTGTCCTGGTCCCGTTCGTCGTTGTTAGGGGTATATGCAAGTGACATAATGTCTTTGAATCCTTCGGGTCGTCCACGCGAGTTGGCGCTCGTGATCCGTGGAGAGTCGTTTGAGAAGGCCCCGCCCGTCGGGGCCTTCCTGCTGTCTTGGTCAGGTAGCGAGGAGGCGGCCGAGCTCGGCTTTCCGCTCTGCCGAGAGCGCTGGCCAGGTCGCGACGATGCGCGCGGCCAAGGCTGTGAGGTCATCGGCAGGCTGCATGCCGCGCTGCTCGACGTGGGGCGGATGGGACTTGACGAGGTCGGGTTGGTCCGCGACCAGAGCGGGGGGCATCACTTGCTGCCCTGCTCGTTGGAAAGGAGATAGTCGTTGAGTGCCGCGACGCGGTACAAGACTTTCCGGCCGAGACGGACGTAGCGCGGTCCCTTGCCTCGCGTTCGCCAGGTGTTAAGGGTGCTTTCGCTGACGCCGAGGTAGAAGGCGGCCTCGGATACGTTGAGGGTTGCCGGTTGCGGCAACCCGATGTTGGCCCGGGGAATGGGGAATTTGCGCGCATTGGCATGCGCTGAGGTGCAGTCGGAAGTCATCGCCAGGGGCTCCTCGATGAGTGGAGATGAATTCTGAGCCCGCATTCAGCCCCGTACGGCCCATGAGGGGCCGGTTTCTGCGCCTTTGCGGACGCGGCAGCTCTAGATCGAAGGCTGCGCTTGACGGTTCTCGCTCCGTTGGTCGGAGCTCGGGTTTGCTCACTGGGAGCAACGGCGTGTTATGAGATTAACTCATGATGAGGTCCAGTGCAATACTGAGAAAAACTCAGGATTTATGAAAGGAATGCCCCATGGTGCATAGCGGACCAGACTCCGCGGCCATTTTCGCCCGCCGCATGCGCGAGGAGCGACACCGCGCCGGCCTCAGCCAGGCAGCGCTGGCAGAGCGCGTCACGGCATTGCTCGACTATAAGGTCGACGGCAGCAGCGTGACGCGCGTCGAGAAGGGAGAGCGATCTGTTCGTCTGGCCGAGGCCATCGCGATTGCCGAGGCGCTCCACACCCCCCTGTCCGCTTTGTTGCGGGACAGGGCTGCGATCGACGACGAGATCGGTGAGCTGGAACGCGACCTTTCGGAGGAACTCCACCGCGCAAGCCTCGCCGAAGAGGCTCTCGACATGGCACGAGCAGCTGTACGAGCGGTCGAGCGACGCATAGCTGAACTCGAGGCCATCCGCCGCAGCTGAGCACCAAGGCCTCGTTTGCGGCGCCGAGAGCAGCTGGAGAATCCCCGCAGCACTGCCGTTGGGACAAAAGGGACGCCGTCAACACATTCTTCCTGCACGCACGAGTATCGGGAGATATGTTTCCGAACGTCCCAAGTGTCCCAACTCAACACCATTCCAAGTACTGGGCACGGGCCAGCGTGAGCCGATTAAGAGTGGGCGGGCCAGCCCGGCAGGCGGAGGAGGCTGTCGCTGGCGGAGTGCGCCGCCCATCGCTGCCTCGGCGGCGGATGATGGTCAGCGACACGTCGTAGCCATGCGCAAATAGGGGGCAGTATCCACCGGGCACAGCGACAAGCCTTGTTGCTGTGCAACCTCGAAGATCCGAGTAAGCGTCGCCCCAATGGGAAGCCCTAGTTCAGCGACGGTACGTTCTGTGACCATTACGGGACGAGAGGCCTGGTCGTCGAAGATGACGTCCTCGATCAGGGTTTCCGCGTGACCGTTTACCTGGATGCCACGCGAACTCAGGCTGTTCATCAGCTGACCTCGGGGAAGCCCTCCGGCGCTGACTTCGAGTCGTTCTACACGAGGCCTGTCTGGCATGTATCTCCTTGAAGAGATTGTCTGCTACAGGTGGGTTGCCCAACTCTACGGGGGGCCGGATCGCCGCGCGCAATGAAGCGCGGTCAACGGGCTACTCATTTTGGACACCCGGCACGCCCGCAGGCCAGTCCGCTAGTGGATCCCTATTCGAGCATGATGACCGACCAGCCAGTAGACGGAAAGGGTCAGCCGCATTCGGCTGACCCTTTGGAGTCGTATGTGCCATTCAGTGGTTCGCGAGGCCGCTGACTGGATGGCTTTGGCGAGATCTCGGGGACGGCTCCGCATGGGCCAATGCCCCGTAGGGAGGCCAATGACCTCGAGGAGCTCGATGTGGCGACTTTGGCAACACGGCATGGCCAGCGCGGGCCAGCTGCAACACCTGCGCGTCCGGGAGCGAGCAGCACACCAGGGTGGTCCGGACCTCGCGGCGGCCGTCGTTCGTAAGCTCGACGAGCTGACGAAGCAGGGGGAAGGTTCCACTCAAATGTGTCCCGGCGATCTTGAACTACACACCGGCGGCGGTCCCGGCCACCGCGATGACAAGAACGGATGCCTTCAGACTAGGGCAGCCGGTCCGCTGGTTGCTTACGCCGGGCACTTAACTGCATCATCCGATCATTGCCTGTAGGAGTAAGCACCAGATAGGTCTTATGGTCAGAGGCATCTCGCGGCCTCGCGCCTCGTGAAATGAGTCCAAGGGCGAGGAACTGCACGACAACCTGGTCCGCGAATCCGGGCGATATAACTTCGGTATCGCCGGCTGTCCATCCCTGGCTCGCAGCCGGCAGGGTATTGCTGCGATAGGCGTAATTGACTGCGAAATTCAGGATGGACTGCTCCAGTATTTCTCTGGGGGTTTCGCCAATAAGCTTCGGAGCCACGCCTGCGAAGATCTCGTTCCACGTCATTAACGAGGAAGATTGAAGTCCGCGACTTTCCGAGCCGAAGGGGTCCCAGAAAGTTGTCATCAGATCGACTCTGACCTGATCCTCTCCATCTTCAAGATCAGGAAAAATGGGTGAGGCAGTGGCAACTACTGTGGAAGTTTGTTCGACTCGAAGCTCGGCGTTTAGGGCACGAAGTTCGGCATTCTTTGCGCGCAGATCAGCCAATTCTTGGGCAAGTTCCGGGGTGATCGCATGGTTGCCGCGGACCCAGCCGATCGGCTTGTTGACACGGTGCATTCTGGGCAACGAGGTCGCGACCATCGAGCTTAGGTCCTTTTTGTCAGAAAAGAATCGAACGGTGCGAGGCTTGAGTACTTTCTCTCTAAATTTCCTCAGTCGCTCTGCGTTGTCAGGATCAGCCTCCACCCGGCGAGAAGTCAGGTCGCCAATGTCTTTCACGACGAACGCCATGACCGGCTTTTTTGTCGAGATGGCATAGTCGTATTCCATCTCTGTGTAGCTCAAGTTCGTGTCGGGGTCTACGCTCCCGTACTTTCCACCAAGGATGAGCATGTAGTAATCCGAATCATCGATAACACCGCGGATGAGGTCCATCTTGTCCTCGTCGCCCGCTGGGAAGAGTTCCATTCCAGCGGGAAAGCACTCTGATTCGAGGAGAATCTGTGTCACCGCCTGGCGCTCTTCGATGAGGTCTTCGTATGTGGAGCTTACAAATATCTGTGGACGAACGTCCAATGGTCCCCCTTGGGTAACTATGCCGACAGCACTGCAGCCAGCCTATATCTCGCCGCCATACAGCGCTCTGCAACCTGCTGCGGGCTCGGACCGGGGGTCCCGCAAGCCGGTCTGCCACCGGTCGACATACGCTGAATGGCATCATTGCGTGCGGGGCCCATCAGCGTCCCGTAAGACCCTCCGGTCAAATGACACACTATTTTTCCCAGTCTCAGTATGGGCGACCCACTTTCCATCTATCGGCCAAGCGCTCCCGCATCTAAATACGCTTTAGCACGACCACAGCGGCCGCCGTGGGTTTCGCCGGGGTCCTAGTGTTCATCATGCGCAGCGATGAGGTCCGCGGGTTCCTCCTGAACCTCATCCGGACGGCGCTCACGTTGCCATGAACGGACTCTGGCGCGCCCGGGGGAGCGGCGGCCGGGGGGAGCCGCCGCCGACGGGGGAGTGCCGCGGGGCCGTCACTGCTGAGTTCGCCGTCGCGCTGCCCTCGGTCGTTCTCCTGCTCTCCGTGCTGCTCGCGGGTTCGGCGGCCGGGGTGATGCAGCTGCGGGTTGAGGAAGCGGCCCGCGGCGGTGCCCGGGCGGTGGCGAGGGGAGCCGCGGCAGGCGAAGTCGGTGAGATTGTCCGCCGTCTCGCCGGCGACGCGGCGGACTCCGAGGTGACGCACGACGGCGAGTGGCACAGGGTCACCGTTTCCGGCCGGGTCCCCGGGGCCGTTGGCTCCCTGGTTCCCTGGGCCCTCAGCGCCAGCGCGTGGGCGCGTGCGGAGGCTCCCGGCGCGGCACAACGGCCCGGGCTGGACGAGCCCGAACTGAAAGGCGTCTCCCGTTCCCCGTGGCAAGGCGGCACATGATGTCGCCTGCACCTGCACCTGCACCTGCACCTGCACCTGCACCTGCACCTGTCCGTGTCCGTGCCCGCGGGCCGCGACCCCGGAGCCCGAATCCTGCCCACCCCCGGCACCGGTGGACTTCTTCAGAGCGGGGGTCGGGGACCGTCCTGGCCCTGGGACTCGGACTGGTGGTCATCATGGCGTTGGCCCTGCTGCTTCTTTTGGCCGAATCGGCCGTTGCGGCATCGAGGGCTGCGGCGGCCGCCGATCTGGCAGCGCTGGCTGCGGCGGATGCCGCGCGGGGCATCACGTCCGGCGAGCCCTGCGCTGTGGCTCGAAAGGTCGCACTGAAGAACAACGCCACGCTGGCTGCCTGTGCTGAAGGACCGGACGACACCGTTCAGGTGCGCACCGAGTTCAGCGCCGGACCGTTCCTCGGGGCGGCCACGGGACTGGCCAGGGCCGGACCGCCCCCTGCGGCCGGGAACGGGCCGGCACCGTGAAAGATGCACCAACTCCGGCGGTCGCCAGAAGCCGCGCATCCGTCTGCGGCCTGGCGTACGGCCCTGCCGCCGCCCGGTTCCCACGAACCTGCCTGCCGCCCCGGCTCACAACCTGCCGGCCGCCGCCCACGAACCGGCCGCTGAGACGTGGTCAGGCGCGGAGCGGCTGGGCGGGCTGATCGTCCGGGGTCCCGGCCGCGGCGGCCGTTGTTCCGGGATTGCCGGCGTGCATGAGGTCGGTGGCGTCTTGGAGCAGCACATCGATCAGTGTGACGGCAGCGTCCTTGTCGAGCGGGTTGTTCTTGTTGCCGCACTTGGGTGACTGGACGCAGGAGGGGCAGCCGGACTCGCATTCGCAGGCCTTGATGGCGTCGCGCGTGGCGGTCAGCCACAACCTCGCCTTGTCGTATCCGCGTTCGGCGAAGCCGGCCCCGCCGGGATGGCCGTCGTAGACAAAGATGGTGGGCACTCCGGTATCGGCGTGGATGGCCGTGGACACTCCGCCGATGTCCCAGCGGTCGCTGGAGGCCACCAGCGGAAGGAGTCCGATGGCCGCGTGCTCGGCAGCATGCAGCGCTCCGGGGAACTGTGCCTCGATCAGCCCAGCGCCGGTCAGCGAGCGGTTGTCCATGACAAACCAGACCGCCTTGGTAAACAGGTCCCTGGCGCCCAATTCCAAGGGTTCTTCGCCGAGGATCTCGTTCGAAATTAACGCCTTGCGCTGGAAGGAGACCACCTGTGTTGTCACTTTCACATCGCCGAAATGCACGGCCACATCGCCCCATTGGGTGGTGCGTTGCGTTTCAAGGACCTCGATCTGGGTCACGTCCCGGGCGGTCGTGTAGTAGTCCGGGTTCGCCCGCCGCACCACCACACAGTGATCGTCCTCATTCAGGTCTTCGACCACGTAGCTGTCGCCCTGGTGGACATAGATGGCCCCTGTGTGGGCCTGGTAATGGGTCTGCGGCGAATCCATGGTGCCGAGCAAGGAGCCCGTCTCCGCGTCCACTATGCTCACCGGACCTCCGCCGTCGGCCCGGAGGTTCACCATGGCTGCGGCATTTTGCGGATGGGTCCAAAACCATCCTGCCGGCCGTTTGCGCAGGTAGCCCTGCAGGACCAGGCGGTCCAGCAGCTTCTCAGCGGTGGCCCCGAAGAGCTCCAGTTCGGCGAACCCGAGGGGCAGTTCCGCGGCGGCGGCGCACAGGTGGGGGCCCAGAACGTATGGATTGGAGGGATCGAAGACCGTGGCCTCCACCGACACGTCGAAAATCGCCTCGGGGTGGTTCACCAAGTAGGTGTCCAGCGGGTCGTCGCTGGCCACGAAGGCCGCGATCGCGTCCTGGCCGGCGCGGCCCGCGCGGCCGATCTGCTGGAACAACGACGCGCGGGTGCCCGGCCAGCCTGCGACCAGGACTGCATCGAGACCGGAAATGTCAATGCCCAGCTCCAGCGCGGACGTGCTCGAGACGCCCAACAGTTCACCGGAGCGCAGCGCCTTTTCCAGGGCCCGCCGCTCCTCCGACAGATAGCCCGAGCGGTACGCGGCCACACGCTGCGGCAGGCTGGGATCCACCTCGTCGAGGAGGCGTTTGGCGATGGAGGAAATCGACTCTGCCCCGCGCCTGGACTTGATGAACGCAATGGTCCTGGTCCGGGAGGACACCAGGTTGGCCAGCAGGTCGGCGGTCTCGGCGACTGCAGTCCGGCGCTCCTTGGCACCGTTTTCGCCCCGGAGTTCGGTCAGTGCCGGCTCCCAAAACGCCACCGTCGTGGACCCGTGGGGCGAACTGTCTTCGGAAACGGCCCGCACGGGCGCGCCGATCAGCCGGCCGAAGGACTGCCCGGGTTCAGACGCCGTGGCGGACGCCGCGATGAACACCGGTCCGGGATGCGAGCCGCCCGGGCTGTAGTAGGCACAGATCCGACGCAGCCGGCGCATGAGGTTTGCCACATGGGAGCCGAAGACGCCGCGGTAGCTGTGGGCTTCGTCCACGATCACGTAGCGGAGGCGCCGGAAGAACCTGGCCCACCAGGCATGGTTCGGGAGAATGCCGAAGTGCAGCATGTCCGGGTTGGCGAGGATGAAGTTCGCGTGGTCCCGGATCCAGCGCCTGGACGCGGGATCGGTGTCGCCGTCGTAGGTTTCGGCCCGGACTGTGGGGAGCTTCAATGCCCTGATCGCTGCGAGCTGGTCGGCGGCGAGCGCCTTGGTCGGGGACAGGTAGAGGGTCACGGCCCCGTCGTCGTGGATTTTCCCGGGATCGGACAGGACCCTGAGCTCGGAACGGTGGATCGCGTCCAGGGCCGGCAGCTGATACGCCAGGGACTTGCCGGACGCGGTGCCGGTGGCGATGACCACGTTCTCTCCGCCGTGGGCCAGTTCGGCGGCCCGGACCTGGTGAAGGTAGGGCTCGTGGATGCCCAGGGAACCGTAAGCTGCCACGAGATCCGGGTGCGACCACTGTGGCCACGGCGCATTGACGGCCTGGCGGGCGGGGATCGTCCGCACATGACGCAGCTGTTCCGGGTCCGGACCTCGGCCCAGCAACGGAATCAAGGACTCATGCGGGTTCACTCACATATTCTTTCATCCGCCCTCAAATCGCCCATGCCCGGCACGCAGCCCGGCACGCAGCCCGGCAGACGCTGCGGCTTCTCGCGGTGGCTTCGGCGCGGCTGCCCGGCAAACGCGTTGCCCCGGGCGCAGGCCCGCCGGACGGCCGGCGCTCGCGGCGCCTCAGCCCACGGACAGGTCGGCACCTTCGTCTGACGTCGACAACATCAGGACGTGGCACACCTCGCGCCAGCCGAGGTGCGAATAGAGTTTTTGGCCGTCCAGCGAGGCGAGCAGCAGCCCGGAGTCGACGTCGTGTTCGAACGCCTGGGCTGCCAGGGCCTTCATGATGAAGCTGCCCAGCCCCCGCCGCTGGTAAGCCTCTGACGTCACGATGTTGTCGAAGATGGCGGTATGTCCCACCACAAACACGCGTCCGCTCGCGGCGACGTCCTCGCCGGCGCTGACCACCGCGTGGTGGACGCCGTCGGTCCGGGACGTCTCGAGCCTGAGGTCGTCATCCGAAAGCCAGGGGTCCTCCGAATCCTGGGTCTCCATGTCCACGATCATCATGGTTTGGGAGGCCGAGGTGACATGCAGCCCATTCCGCTGCCCCAGTATGGTGAATCGGGCCACATCGTTGGTGAGGATGGTGAGGACCCGGGCCGGCGCTTCGGCCGTCTTTGCCGCCAGCGCCTCGAACTCCGCGTCGGACGGATCGTAGGCGAAGTACTCCCATTCGTGGGTGGTGTCACCGCGAAAGGCCGCGGGGAACCTGCCCTCCCTGCGCGTCTCATATCCGCGGCAGCCGGCCCATCCGGCAACCCAGATTTCCAGCAGGTGAGTGGTGTCTTCAACCATGGCGTCAAGACTCATGTGATGAGCGTATTCCAGCAGTGCCACAAGCAACAGGGGCCGGGTCGGGGGAAGCCGCTTGCTTATCCAATTGTGACTGTCGTCCGGCCGCCCGCCCCAGCAAGTACCCTTAAAAGCGTGGCTTTGAACAGGATTGTCCTCTTTTACGGATTCACCCCCCTGCCTGACCCGGACGCCGTCCGGCTCTGGCAGCGCGCCCTGTGCGAAAAACTCGGACTAACCGGCCGCATCATCCTTTCCAAGGACGGCATCAACGCCACGGTCGGCGGAGAACTGAACGCCGTGAAGCAGTACGTCAAAACCACGCGCGAGTACAAGGGCTTCCAGGGCATCGACGTGAAGTGGTCCGATGGCGGCGCGGCGGACTTCCCGCGGCTCAGCGTCAAGGTGCGGGACGAAATCGTCTCCTTCGGCGCCCCGGGCGAACTCAAAGTCGACGCCGGCGGAGTGGTGGGCGGCGGAACCCACCTCAAACCCGAGGAACTCCACGAACTCATTGAAGCCAAGAAACAGCAGGGCGACGAAGTCGTGTTCTTCGACGGCCGGAACGGGTTCGAGGCCCAGATCGGCAAGTTCAAGGACGCCGTCGTTCCCGATGTCGCCACCACCCACGACTTCATCAAGGAACTCGACTCCGGCAAATACGACGCCCTCAAGGACAAACCGGTTGTCACCTACTGCACCGGCGGCATCCGCTGCGAGGTGCTGTCGAGCCTCATGGTGAACCGCGGGTTCAAGGAGGTCTACCAGCTCGACGGCGGCATTGTCCGCTACGGCGAGGCCTTCAAGGACCAGGGCCTGTGGGAGGGCTCACTGTATGTGTTCGACAAGCGCATGCACGTCGAGTTCAGCGGGGACGCCAAGACGATCGGCGAGTGCGTCCGCTGCTCGGCACCCACGAGCAAGTTCGAAAACTGCTCGAATCCGTCCTGCCGGACCCTGACGCTCTATTGCGCCGGGTGCGCCGCGAGCCCCGATACCCTGCGGTGCCCCGAGGGCTGCGCCGCCTGAGGCGCGAGCCGGACATTCGGCCGGCCGGGAACCCTCAGATGCGGCTCACCCGGTACGCAAAGTTTGCCGGTGCGTTCGCATCCACTTTGATGGAGAGCGACGCATCTGCGGCCAGTTGCACCACGTTCACCCTGGACGTCCCGCACCGGAGACTCAGGTCCACGAGTTCGTTCTCACCGTTCTCGATGGAAAAGGACACGCGGCGGGTGCTCCGGCAGGCCAGGGTCAGGGCGTAAGTACCCTTGGGCAGCTGGGCTGTAGTCTCTTTGCGCTCCTCGTCCGCCTCCAGCGTCCCGAAACCCGTCTGGAAGACCTGCCCCTCGGCGTCGGGCAGTACGGCATCGACCCAGTCATCCAGCTCCTCGCCCGTCACCGGCTCGTTGAGATGGGGGTCCTGGGGCAGGGCGGCGTCAGTGGTCGGCGGAGGGGCAGCGGAGGTCGATTCATCGTCCCAGTGGTCGGCGCTGTATTCATATGCGCAGCCGGACAGGACTGCCCCGAGAAATACCGCAACTGAAAGCACCACGGCGGCCGCCGGGGTGCGCCGTCGCGGCACCCTGCTCGCCGGCACAGTTGGCATACTTTGAGA
The DNA here is from genome assembly GCF_056396505.1 of Arthrobacter sp. 05T410. Lineage (NCBI taxonomy): Bacteria > Bacillati > Actinomycetota > Actinomycetes > Micrococcales > Micrococcaceae > Arthrobacter > Arthrobacter sp. 05T410. The sequence continues at coordinate 106,330 of NZ_JBFTLP010000003.1, forward strand.
TTAGGGCGGCCCGGAATCAAACGCCAGAGGCCAAAGGTCCGGGTCGGACAGGCCTTCAGGGGGCGCCGGGCCGGACGCCACGGACCGGGCTGCGGCGGGTGCTACTCGGACGACGCCAGGTGGTACGCGTAGAGGAGCGGGGCATCCACACTGGATGTGCTGAGCGTGACCTTGCCCGCGGCGGGCACTTTGACGCGGGCGGTTTCGCGGCTGCCGTTGCAGGCGGCTCCGGCTTCGGCGAGCTGGCTGCCGTCCAGGCTGACGGCGAAAAACGCCTTCCCGCCGCCGTCGCAGGTCATGGTCAAGGTGTAGGTGCCGGCGGGCACGCCGGACGCGGTCCGGACGATCGGATCCCGGTTCAGGATTTTGCCGGCATCCTCCAGCACTGTTCCAGGGGCGGAGGGCAGCGCGGTGGCCTTCCACGCCGGGACATCGGCGCCCTCAATCGAACCGGCCGGGGAACATGCCGCTGCAGCCAGTACGACGACGGCGGCGGCCAGACCGGTGAGCGTCCGCCTTGCCAGACGGGCGGCCGGGACGGGGGAGGAAGGGAAAACCATGCCTCAAACTTACCGTCTCGCAGGCTCCCCTCCGGCCGCGTCGCCGTCCCGGGCGCCCTCTCCCTGGGGGCCCTTGACTTTGACGCTGCGTCAAAGTTTAGAGTCGAAGCGACGGCCGGCAGCAGCCGGTCGGCACGGTAACAGCGGGGGGTCCGAGGAACGCGGGCCTCGAAGGAGCAGAAGGGTGGAGGCATGGACTGGTCCGTTCAGCAGGTCGCGAAATTGGCCGGCACCACCGGCCGGACTTTGCGTCACTACGACGACATTGGCCTGCTCAGGCCGAGCCGCACCGGCAACAACGGCTACCGGTACTACGGCCAGGAATCCCTGGTCCGACTGCAGCGGATCCTGCTCCTGCGCGACCTGGGGCTCGGGCTGCCGGCGATCGCGGACGTGCTCGGCAACGAGGCGGACGCGGAGCATGCACTGGGCCGGCACCTGGCGTGGCTGCTGCAGGAACAGGACAGGCTGGGGCGGCAGATTGCCGCGGTCCGTCACACCATTGAGGCATTGCAAACGGGAGGAAAGATCATGGCGGAGGAAATGTTCGACGGTTTCGACCACACCAAGTACCAGGAGGAAGTCCAGCAGCGGTGGGGCAAGGACGCCTATGCAAAGTCCGACACCTGGTGGCGCAGCATGGGGGCCGGGGAGAAGGCTGCCTGGACGGAACAGTCCCGGCAGCTCGGTGCCGAGTGGACGGCTGCTGCGGCGTCGGGAGTCCCGGCGGACAGCGCGCAGGCGCAGGACCTGGCCCGGCGCCACGTCGAATGGCTCAGGGGAATCCCCGGCACGCCGGCGTCACCCGCAGCGGGCGGCAGCCCGGCGGCAGGTGGTGGCATCAAGGGGTACGTGACGGGGCTCGGCGAGATGTACGTGGCCGATCCCAGGTTCGCCGCCAACTACGGCGGTGAGGACGGCGCCGCCTTCGTCCGGGACGCGCTGAAAATCTATGCCGAGAACGAGCTCTAGCCGGACCCGCACGCTCCAAGCCCAGCCCCGGCGCTGACGGGGCCAACCCAGGTCCCACCCCCGGGCCCGGCCCCCGGACTAAACTTGTCCGGTGACTTCCTCAGCGCAAGGCCCCGCCGCACCCTCCCGTTCAACGCAGGCTCCCGCAGCCCCGTTCACGGCCGGCAACACCCCGGACGCTCCGCGCAGCGACCTCGCCGGCCTCCTCGAGGCCCTGGCCGCGGACCTGCGTGCGATTGGCTACACCGTGGACGGGGTTGCGGAGCTGCTCGGCGAGGCCGCGCACTCGGCCCTGGGCCGGGACCAGCTCATCCCGGCCCTGATCGTCACCGGGCGTTCCCTCGGGGAGCCGGCGACGGCGGCGCTCGCCGTCGTCGTGCGTCTCTGGCTTCTGTCCGAGCCGCAGCCCGCGGCGACGCTCGACGCCGCCCTCCCCGGCATCCGTACCAAGGGGCTGGTGGAACTTGGGCTCGTGGAGCCTGCGGGCGGGGACCTGGTCCAGGCCAGGGTGGACCTCAGGCCGTACGGCTGGGACCCGACAGTGGGGGAAGACGGGACCAGCGCCGGCGGAGCAGACCTCTGGGTGGCCAGCGACCTCGCGGCCCACCAGCGCGCCGGCGTTCTTCGTCACGACCATGTCCTGGGGATTGGGCAGGCCTCCACCACCCTGGTCCAGGTCACCGCCCGCCGCCATGTTGCCAAGGCACTCGATCTCGGCACCGGCTGCGGGATCCAGACCTTCCACCTGCTGCACCACGCCGAGCACGTGACAGCCACGGACATCTCCGAACGCGCCTTGGCGTTTACCCGGTTCAACCTGCTGCTCAACGCCGCCGAGCTGCACCTGGACCCGGCCGACCTTGACGCCCGCGTCAGCCTGAGGCTCGGATCCCTGCTGGACCCCGTCGCGGGGCAGGAGTTCGAGCTGGTGGTCTCCAACCCGCCCTTCGTCATCACCCCCCGCAGCCTGGGCGAGACCGCCACGGACCAGTTCACGTACCGCGACGGCGGCCTGCCGGGGGACGAGATTGTGTCCTCGCTGGTCCGTGCGCTGCCCTCGGTCCTTGCCCCGGGCGGAACGGCCCAGCTTCTGGGCAACTGGGAGATCACGGCCGGCGCCGGCTGGGCCGACCGGCCCCAGAGCTGGGCCGGCCCGGCCACCGACGTCTGGTTCATCCAGCGCGAGCAGGTGGGCCCCGAGCAGTACGCCGAGACCTGGCTGCAGGACGCCTCGGAAAGCCGCGACCGCCGGCTCTACGAGGACTCGTACGCGGCCTACCTGGACGACTTCGCCTCGCGCAATGTGGCCGGAATCGGCTTCGGCATGATCTGGCTGCGGAGGCCTGCCGACGGCGCCGGGCGGGTGCTGTCGCGCTTCGAGGAGATCACCTACCCGATCGAGCAGCCGGTAGGGCCACACCTGGGCGCCGCCGTCGAGCGTGCCGACTGGCTGGCCGGCCATGATCTGGCCGCCGCCCACCTGCTGGTCGCGGAGGACGTCACCGAAGAACGGCACCAGCGCCCCGGTGCGGAACACCCCGGCGTCATCCTGCTGCGGCAGGGTGCCGGGCTGCGCCGCACCAACCTGCTCAGTACCGAGCTGGCGGGCCTGGTCTCAGCGTGCGACGGCGACCTGTCCGTCGGGCAGATCATCGGCGCCCTCGAGGCGCTGCTGGGCGGCTACGAGGGGTTTGACAGCGCGGAGTTCCGCGCCGGCCTGCTCGAGGAAGTCGGGAACCTCGTCCGCGACGGCTTCCTGCTGCCTGCCTGATACCGTCGCGGCCGTGCCCGCCAACAACGGTTCGGCCGCGGCCTTGGCCGGCAACGCCGCGTACGCCGCTGCCCCGGCCGCCGCCTTGGCCGCCGCTGGAGTGTTGGCGGCGGAGTCCTCCCGGCCGAACCGCGGCAGGACGTACGCCGTGAGGGCGAGGGCCACCAGGGCCCCGACGGCGCCGGTGAGCACGAAGCTGACGCGGACCGGCACCAGGGCGCCCAGGAGACCGCCCAGGGCCAGCGCGCCAATGGAGACGGCACGCGTCATCCCGCCGACAATCGCCATCGCCTGGCCGCGCCCGCTTTCCGGAATCCGCAGGATCGCGATGGCCCCGAAACAGGCGTTCAGGACGCCGCAGGCCACTCCCGTCCCTGTGTAGGCCGCAAAAAGCAGTTCCACGCTCGGGACCATCCCGGTGAGGACCAGGCACGCCGAGGCTCCGGTCATGGCGGCCAGCAGCACGCGCAGGCGGACCCGCGGCGTCCTGATCCTGCCGGCCATCGCGGCCCCGGCCGCCATGCCGAGGCCGAAGGCTGCGGACAGGAGGCCGTACTGGATTTCGGTGGCGCCAAGCTCGTTGCGGGCCAGGAACACCTCGAGCACGTTGGTGGCTTCGCCGACGACGATGAAGAACATCGCCCCCACGACCAGGGCCCAGACCAGGCTGTCCCGGCGGATCAGGCGCAGCCCGTCCAGCAGCGCGGGCTTCGCCTGGCCGGCACGTTCGGCCGCCGTGCCGCGACGGGTCCGGATCAGCAGCGCGCCCAGCCCCATGGCGACGTAGCAGCCGCTGGCCACGGTGGACACCAGCCCGGTCCCGCCCCAGCCGCTGAGCAGGCCGCCCGCGGCGGGTCCTGCCATCCCCGCGATCATGATGGTCGCCTGCATGGTCCCCATGGCCCGGGGGGTGCGGTCCTCTCCGACGATCCGCGGCAGCAGGGCCTGCCAGGTGGGGCTGGCCACGGACTGGGCCGCGTCGAGCAGGAACGTCATGGCAAACAGCACGGGCAGATAGTTCTCCAGGTACTGCATGCCAAGCCCCATGCCGGCGACGGCGGCGGCGCTGACCGCCGAACTCGCCGTCGCCAGCGTGCGCGAATCCATGGTGTCGGCGAGCCGGCCGGCCCACGGGGCCAGGAGGACCAGCGGCAGCGCTGAGCACAGCAGGTACGCGGCCACGAGCCAGGGCCCGGCGACAGGAGTTTCGCCGGCGGCGGCCGCGTTCTGCAGATGCAGCATCACGCTGACGACGACGGCGCCCATCCCCGCCGTCGCCACGAACCGGGCGGTGCCGGCAATCAGGAAGTCGCGGTTGCGCCACAGGGGCGGCACGCCGGCTGCGGATGCCGGCAATTTATGAAGTGTATGTTTCATAAAAAGGAACCTAGTCCGGCGGCAAAACAAATGTCAAGCATTTCTTTCATAGTTTGGCGGGGCTGGATACACTGGAGGAGTGAACGCAGAAACCCCGACGGCGGAGTCAATGGCTCCGCCGGCCACCAGGCGCCGGCACCGTCCGGAGAAGCAAGTGGAAATCACCGACCCGAAGGCGATCCGTGCCTTGGCCCACGCCGCCCGGCTGGAGGTCATTTCCGAGCTGTATTCCACGCAGGTGAGCCGGACGGCCACCGAGCTTGCCGCGCAGACCGGGCTGACTCCCAGTGCCATGAGCTACCACCTGCGGGCACTGCAGAAGTGGGGCATCGTGATTCCCGCCGCCACCGCGGGGGATGCCCGGGAGCGGCGCTGGCAGGCCGCCGGTACAGATTTCACCATCCACTCGCTGGGGGGAGTGGCCAGCCCCGAGCTCGCCGTCCTGGACCTCGAGCTCGACGCCTACCGCCGCCGGGTCCGTGCCTACGCCACGGCCCGCAACGCCCGGCGCGAGAGCGGCGATACCGCCGACGGGCCGTCCTCGGTAGTACTGGCCAGCAATCTGCTGTACCTGACGCCGGACCAGCGGGCCGAACTGACGCGGCGGATCTTCGACCTGCTGCGGGACTACGAACTCGAGGATCCGGACCACCTGCCCGAAGGTGCCGAACGCATGGCCACGATGTGGTCGATGATTCCGGACGACCGCGGCCCGGCGGCCGCCGCAAAACCCGCCGCCGCAAAACCCGCCCCCGTCAAGCCCGCCGCCGGGGAGGGCTGAGCCGCCGCCGGGAAGGCCTGAACCGGTCGCGGGCACGGCGCTGAACCGCATCCGGAGTGCGCTCAGGGGCCGGCCGGCACGTGGCCCTATTGCGGCCGGAAGCCGCGTCCGCCGGGCCGTCATTTCCGGCCGGATGCGCGGGATTCTGCAAAATATGGTGAACTAGGCGGGTATGGGCGCATCTGCCCGAGCCACCTTTTTCTGTAGGAGCACCGTGCCAAGCAAGGCCAAAACCGGCAAGAAACTCGTGATTGTGGAGTCTCCAGCCAAGAGCAAGACCATCGCCAAGTACCTCGGCGAAGGCTTCATTGTCGAGGCCTCCATCGGTCACATCCGCGACCTCCCGCAGCCCTCGGAGCTCCCCGCGGAACTGAAGAAGACCCCGCTGGGCAAATTCGCCGTCGACATCGACAACGACTTCAAGCCTTACTACGTGGTGTCCTCGGACAAGAAGAAGAAGGTCGCCGAGCTCAAGGCGCAGCTCAAAGACGCCGACGCTCTCTATCTCGCAACCGATGGGGACCGCGAGGGCGAGGCCATCGCGTGGCACCTGCTGGAAGTGCTCAAGCCCAAGGTTCCCGTCTACCGGATGACCTTCGGTGAAATCACCAAGGAAGCCATCCACCGCGCCATGGACAACCTGCGCGATGTCGACCAGGACCTGGTGGACGCCCAGGAGACCCGGCGCGTCCTGGACCGGCTCTACGGCTATGAGATCTCCCCGGTGCTGTGGCGCAAGGTGGCCCGTGGCCTCTCCGCCGGCCGCGTGCAGTCCGTCGTCACCCGCATGGTGGTGGACCGCGAACGCGAGCGGATGGCCTTCAAGGCTGCCTCCTACTGGGACCTCACCGGCCAGTTCGGCGCCGGTTCCGGCTCCTTCAAAGCCAAACTCGCCGCCGTCGACGGCGCCAAGGTCGCCAGCGGCCGGGACTTCAACGACAACGGCGAACTCACCTCCCGCAACGCCGTCCACCTCAACGAGGAACTCGCCACCTCGCTCGCGGCGGGGCTGCAGGACGCCGACTTCCGCGTCCGCTCCGTCGACACCAAGCCGTACACCCGCCGCCCGGCGGCGCCGTTCACCACCTCCACCCTGCAGCAGGAGGCCGGCCGCAAGCTGCGCTTCTCCTCGAAGAGCACGATGCAGGTGGCCCAGCGGCTCTACGAAAACGGCTACATCACCTATATGCGTACGGACTCGTCCGCGCTGAGCAACGAGGCCGTCACGGCCGCCCGGCGCCAGGCCTCCGAGCTGTACGGCCCCGAGTACGTGCCGCAGTCGCCGCGGGTCTACAGCGGCAAGGCAGCGAACGCGCAGGAAGCCCACGAGGCCATCCGTCCCGCCGGCGACTCCTTCCGTACCCCGGCCCAGGTGGCCCAGCAGCTCTCCGGCGACGAATTCCGCCTCTACGAGCTCATCTGGAAGCGCACGGTCGCCTCGCAGATGGCTGATGCCAAGGGCTCCACCGCCACGATCCGCCTCGGCGCCGTTACCGTTGGTGACCCGGCCGACCGCCGCGACGCCGAATTCTCGGCGTCGGGCACCGTCATCACCTTCCCCGGCTTCCTCGCCGCCTACGAAGAAGGCAAGGACGAAAGCCGCGGCGACGACGAATCCGAGGAAGCACGCCGGCTGCCCAACGTGGCCAAGGACGACGCGCTCACTGCCAGCGACATTGTCGCCGTCGGCCACGAAACCTCGCCGCCGCCGCGCTACACCGAAGCCTCGCTGACTGCGGAGCTGGAAAAGAAGGGCATCGGCCGCCCCTCGACCTATGCCTCCACCATCTCCACGATCCAGGACCGCGGCTACGTCCGGAAGCAGGGCTCCGCGCTGGTCCCGAGCTGGATCGCGTTCTCCGTGATCCGGCTGCTCGAACAGCACTTCCACGACTACGTGGACTACGAGTTCACGGCCGACATGGAAGCGGACCTGGACAAGATCGCCAACGGCCAGGCGGCCGGACCCGCGTGGCTCAAGCACTTCTACTTCGGTGAGGACTCCGAGCCCGGCCTGCTGAGCATCGTGAACAACCTCGGCGAGATCGATGCCCGCGAGATCAACTCCATCCCCATCACGGACGCGATCACCCTCCGGGTCGGCAAGTTCGGCCCGTACCTGGAAAGCTCCACCGCGACGGTGGATCCCGAGACCGGCGAAGTGGTTGAGGCGGCCCGCGCCAACGTCCCCGAGGACCTGGCCCCGGACGAGCTCACGGCCGCCAAAGCCGTTGAACTCATGGAGACCGCTGCCCCGGAGGAGCGCGTCCTCGGCGCGGACCCGCACACCGGGCACACGATCGTGGCCAAGAACGGCCGCTACGGCGCCTACGTCACCGAGATCATCCCGGAGATGACCGAGGAACAGCTGGCCAACCAGCCCGTTGAGTACTACAAGAACGGCAAGCCCAAGCCGCCGAAGAAGCCCGTCAAGGCCAAGCCGCGCACCGGGTCCCTGTTCGCGTCCATGAGCGTGGACACCATCACGCTGGACGAGGCGCTGCAGCTCATGAGCCTGCCCCGCGTGCTTGGCCAGGACGCCGACGGCAACCCGATCACGGTGCAGAACGGCCGGTTCGGCCCGTACCTGAAGAAGGGCACGGACTCCCGCTCCATCGGCTCCGAAGAGGAGATCTTCACGATCACGCTCGAGGCGGCGCTGGAGATCTACTCGCAGCCCAAGCAGCGCGGCGCCCGTGCCGCCGTGCCGCCGCTGGCCGAATTCGGACCGGACCCGGTCTCGGAGAAGAACATCGTGGTGAAGGAAGGCCGGTTCGGCCCGTATATCACCGACGGCGTCACCAACATCACCGTCCCGCGCAGCACCTCGGTCGAGGAGCTGACCCGGGAACAGGCCGTCGAACTCCTCGCGGAGAAGCGGGCCAAGGGCCCGGTCAAGCGCACGACGACGGCCCGCAAGGCGCCCGCACGGAAGGCCCCGGCCAAGAAGTAGGCAGCACGCCGAAATCGCCGGAAACCTGCCGATTCGCCGGAAAATACCGGCGAATCCGCAGGTTTCCGGCGATTTCGCGTTTGCGGACCGGCCGTGGACGTGATCGAGTAGGAATATGACTGAACAGCCCGCACACCTGGACAACCAGCCGCTGAACGAACTCGAGGAGCAGCTCGCCCGGGGGGAGCAGCCGGACGCCAACCCGGTGGACGTGATCCTGGCCTTCCTCAACAACGAGGTCTATGTGGTCAGCTCCGACGCCCTCGAGGGCCCCGACTCGCAGGTGGAGCCGCTGGTCCTCGCCAACTCCTCCGGCAAGCCCGTTCTGGCCGTTTTCTCGCACCCGAGCCGCGTCACCGAGCAGTATCTCGCCGCCGCCCCGAACGTGCTGGGCACGCAGGGCGCCGCGATCATCGGTAACCTCGGCGCCGAGCTCGGCATGGTGATCAACCCCGGCGCCGCCTACGGTTTTGAAATCGACCCGGAGGGCGTGGCCAACATCCGCCGCGACTTCAAGCCAACGGACGAGCCCGCTGACGGCTCCGCCGACCCGGCTTAGGCCCGTAATCGGCCAGACTGCGACGGCGGTATTCTTCGCGAATACCGCCGTCGCAGCTAGGCCGGCCGCTCCGTGGGGGGAATAATGGCAGCATGCGTCTAGGCGTCCTCGACATCGGGTCCAACACTGTCCATCTCCTGCTGGTCGACGCCCATCCCGGCGCCCGCCCGGTCCCCTACGCCTCGCATAAGCGGCGGCTGTCGCTCGTGCAGTACCTCGACGACGACGGCAACATCGACGACGACGGGCAGCATGAACTGGTCGAGTTCGTCCTCGAGGCGTGGGAATTCGCGGCCAAGCACAAAGCCGACGACCTCCTCGCGTTCTGCACCTCGGCCATCCGCGAGGCCACCAACGGCGCTGACGTCCTGGCCCGCGTCAAACATGAAACCACCGTCACCCTCCGGGAGCTCACGGGCAGCGAAGAGGCGTCCATGACCTTCTTCGCCGTCCGGCGCTGGTACGGCTGGGGTGCCGGGCCCATCCTGAACCTGGACATCGGCGGCGGCTCCTTCGAGATGGCCCTCGGACAGGACGAGCTGCCCGAGCTGGCGATGTCCGTTCCGCTCGGCGCCAGCCGGCTGACGCGCGACTGGCTGCCCGAGGACCCGCCCTCGGCCAAGAGCATCAAGGAGCTGCGCCGCTACATCCGCTCCACGCTCAAACCCGCGGTGCGCAAATTCGAGAAGCTGGGCCCGCCCAACCTTGTCGCGGGCACATCCAAAACTTTCCGGTCCCTCGCCAGGATTGCCGGGGCCGCCCCCAGCGGCGCCGGGCCCTACGTCAAGCGGGAGCTGCTGGCCCTCGACCTCGGGCTCTGGGCGCAGCGGATCTCGGCCATGGAGATAGGGGACAGGCTCCACCTGCCCGGCGTCTCCGAGGCCCGCGCGCCGCAGGTCCTCGCCGGCGCCCTCGTCGCGGAAGCGGCACTGGAAATGTTCAAGTTCGACAGCATGGTGACCTGCCCGTGGGCCCTGCGTGAAGGACTCATCCTCCGCCGCCTGGACCAGCTGGTGTTTGAGGGGCCGATCGATCCCCCGCCGCACGTGGCAGAGCAACCGCCGGCGCGGCTTCAGTCGCCGGAAAAGGCTCTCTGAGACGGCTTGGGCCAGCGGCGGGTGTCGAGACTGTGTCGATCCGGAGCGTCCTCGATCGTGTAAGTGCTGAGAGGCCGGCACGGCGCCGGCCGATTCGACAAGGAGGCACCCGAAATGACGCAGTACCTGCTCAGCATTTACCAGCCGGACGGCCCTGCCCCGGACCCTGAGTTCCTCGAACCCATCATGCGTGACCTGGCGGCCCTGAACCATGAAATGCAGGCGGCGGGGGCCTGGGTGTTCGCCGCGGGTCTCCACCCGGCGGAGTCCGCGACAGTCCTGCGGCCCAACGGTGGCGAGATCCTGGTGACCGACGGGCCGTTCACCGAAGGCAAGGAGCACCTCGGCGGATTCACCGTGATCGAGGCCGAGGATCTGGACGCGGCCCTTGGCTGGGCAAGGAAGCTGGCCGGCGCCACCACACTTCCCGTCGAAGTCCGTCCGTTCCAGCACTAGCCGCCGTCGGGGGTGCTGGTGTGGGTGAGCGCCGTGGACATGAGGCAGCGACCGAGGCGGACATCGCCCGGGTGTTCCGGCGCGAGTACGGGCGCGCCGTAGCCGTTCTGACGCGGACGTTCGGGAACATCGATATTGCCGAGGACGCCGTCCAGGATGCTTTTGCTGCGGCGGTCCAGCACTGGCCCTCGGCCGGCATCCCGCCCAGCCCGGCTGGCTGGATCATCACGACGGCACGGCACCGGGCGATTGACCGGCTGCGGCGGGAAGCCTCACGCGAGGACAAGCACGCACAGGCGGCCCTGCTCGCGGCGGCGCGGTCCGGGGCCGGACCCGCGCCGGCCGCCGAAGAGCAGTTCCTGGCGGAACAGTCAGGGGTCGAGGACGTGGACGACGATACTTTGCGGCTGATTTTCACCTGCTGCCATCCTGCCCTGGCCGGGTCCGCCCAGGTGGCGCTGACGCTGCGGCTTCTGGGTGGATTGACGACGGCGGAAATCGCCAGGGCCTTCCTGGTCCCGGAAGCGACCATGGCGCAGCGGCTGGTCCGGGCCAAAGCGAAAATCCGGGATGCCAAAGTCCCATACCGGGTCCCGCAGGGCGCCGACCTGCCCGAACGGCTGCAATCGGTGCTGGCGGTGGTCTACCTCATCTTCAACGAGGGCTACACCGCGGGCCCCGCCGACGGCCCGGAACGTACGGAGCTCTGCACGGAAGCCATCCGGCTCGGCAGGCTGTTGGCGTCGCTGATGCCGGACGAGCCGGAAGCGGCGGGACTGCTGGCGCTGATGCTGCTCATCGAGTCCCGCCGCGCGGCGCGATTCACGCCCGACGGGGGACTGGTGCTGCTCGCGGCCCAGGACCGGGGGCACTGGGACAGCGCCCTGGCCGACGAAGGCCGAGAGCTGGTGCGCCGGTGCCTGCGCCGGAACCGGCCGGGACCGTATCAGCTCCAGGCGGCGATCAACGCCGTCCACAGCGACGCCGCGGCCGCCGGGGACACCGACTGGGCGCAGATCCTGCAGTTGTATGACCAGCTTCTGGCCGTCGTGCCGGGTCCTGTCGTGGCGCTGAACCGCGCCGTGGCCCTGGCAGAGCTCCACGGGCCCGTTGCCGGGCTGGCGGCGGTCGAGGGCCTGGGACTGGACACCTACTACCTCTTCCACGCCGTCCGCGCCGACTTCCTGGTGCGGCTGCGCCGCTATCCGGAGGCCGCCGAAGGCTACAGGCGGGCGCTGGCGCTTGCCGGCAGCGCCGCGGAACGCCGGTTCCTGGAAGGCAAGCTCCGCAGCCCGGTGTTCGTCGGGGCCGCAGACGGGTAGAAAGCAGACGGCTGGAAACCTGGGCCGGGCCGCGCCCCGTGGCGGGCCCGTTCGCGCCGGTTAAAAGAGTAGGGCCGGGCGATCTGGAGCAGGACTTGGGGGAACTCTGCTGCAAATCGCCCGGCGCACCGCCGGCTCCGGGGGAACCGGCTATCATCACTCGCACCTGTTGAGGCACTTTCCAAGGTAATGGGCGATCATGGGTGCGCAGCGAGTTTTCCCTGTGTGTTCGCTGGCAATCCGACGGCGTCCCCTGGATGGTGGCCGGCTCCGCCGCGGGGGCTTTAAACGGCAAAGGCACCGGCGGTCCGCTGCGGGAAAATGGGAAAACCCGCTGCAACCACCGGTGCCGCGCAGGCATCCGCATGCCTGCTGCATCACTCGCACCCTCAATGAGGTAGTTACAACGTTAGGTTCCAAAGTTGTGCGCTGACTGCGCTGAAGGTGGGAGCTGGCTGGGAATCACGTCAGACTGCAATGATGGGGACATGAGCAACCGAATCGCATTCCTGGGCTGTGGGTCAATGAACGAGGCAATTATGGCGGGGCTGATCGACGGCGGCGTCGACCCGGGCGACATTGTCGCAACCGTCCGCCGGGCCGGGCGCGCGGCCGAGCTGGCCCAGCGCCACCCCGGGATCACCGCCATCGCGGGCGAAGAAGAGCCGGACAACAATAAACAGGCCGCCACCGGCTCCGCCGTCGTGATCCTGGGCGTAAAACCCGTGGGGATCGCGGACCTGGCCCGGGAAATCAGCGGGTCCCTTTCACCGGGCACGATCGTCATCAGCGTTGCGGCCGCCGTGTCACTGGAGCAGCTGGAGGCGGCGCTGCCGGCCGGCCAGCCCGTCATCCGCACGATGCCGAACACGCCGGCGAAGCTGGGCCGCGGCGTGGTCTCCGTCTCGCCCGGGACCAGCTGCTCCGCCGGGCAGCTCCAGCGCGCCAAGGACATCCTCGCAGCCGCCGGCACGGTCGTGGAGATCCCGGAAGAGCAGGTGGACGCCCTCTCCGCGATCAGCGGCTCGGGCCCGGCCTACGCCTTCTACCTGGCGGAGGCCATGGCCGAGGCCGGGGCACGACTGGGCCTGGACCCGGAGCTGTCGCTGTTGCTGGCCCGCGAGACCGTCGCCGGGGCGGGCTTCATGTTGGCTGAGCCCGGCGCGGATCCTGCCGCATTGCGCAAGGCGGTCACGAGCCCGAACGGCACCACGGAACGGGCCATCGCCACCTTTGACGAGCGCGGACTGCCGGCCATCATTGCCGACGGCGCCCGCGCGGCGGCTGAGCGCGCCGCGGAAATCACCCGACAGCTCGCCTGAGCCGGCCCGGGCGGGCCCCGGAGCCGCAGCCCTGGAGCCGCAGCCCTGGAGCCGCAGGCTCCGGTTGCGGCCTACGGGCGGGCAGCGAACCGTTCGAGCAGGTCCACGTGGCCCGAAACGATGAGCATGTCCCGCGAAGAAACCTTGGTTTCCGGCCGTGCGTAGGTGAAGTCCTCGCCCGGGGACTTCACGCCCACAATCGTGACGCCGTACTTGGACCGGACCTTGGACTCATCGAGGGTGAAGCCCACGGTCTCGCGCGGCGGGTACATCTTGACGATCGCGAAGTCGTCGTCAAACTCGATGAAGTCCAGCATGCGCCCGGAGACCAGGTGCGCGGCGCGGACACCGGCGTCGGCCTCCGGGTAGATGACGTGGTTGGCGCCGATGCGGGTGAGGATCTTGCCGTGCGAGGGCGTGATCGCCTTGACCCAGAGGTGTTCGATTCCCAGGTCCACGAGGTTCACCGTGATCAGCACGGAGGATTCGATCGAGGTGCCCACGCCCACGACGGCGGAACTGAATTCCTGGGCGCCGAGCTGGCGGAGGGCATCGATGTTGGTGGCGTCGGCTTCCACCACGTGCGTCAGGACGCTCGCCCACTTCTGGACGAGGGCGCGGTCGCGTTCAATGGCCAGGACCTCCCGGCCCTGCTTGACCAGCTGTTCTGCGGTGGATGCACCAAAACGGCCCAGCCCGATCACCAGCACGGGGGCGTTGTGGGCGGGGCGGTTGACGGCGCCTGAGGAACTAGCCAATGATCGGTCTCTCTTCCGGGTAGTGGTACAGCTGGCTGCGCTGGCGCAGGGCCAGGCCGGCGGCAAGGGTGACCGTCCCGACGCGCCCGGCGAACATGAGCAAAGCGAGGACGTAGACCCCCTCCGGCGGCAACTCTGCACTGAGGTTGGTGCTGAGGCCCACGGTGGCGAAGGCGGAAATGGTTTCAAACAGGACCCGGTCCAGGGATGCATGGCTGATATGCAGGAGCAGGAGGGCCGAGACCGAGACGAGGGTGGCGCCGGCGACGATCACCGAGATGGCCACGCGCATGGTGCCCTCGGGGATGGTGCGGCCGTAGATCTTCACGTCCGCGTCGCCGCGGGCCTCGGCGGTGATCGCCAGGAACATTACGGCGATGGTGGTGACCTTGATGCCGCCGGCCGTGGATGCGGAACCTCCGCCGGCGAACATGAGGGCATCGGAGAGCAACATGGTGGTGGACTCCATGTGGTTCTGGTCCACGAGGTTGAAGCCGCCGGAGCGCAACATGACTGAGGCAAAGAGCGCATGCGTGATCTTGTCGCCGAGGTCCATGTCCCCGATGGTGCGCAGGTTGTCCCACTCCAGGAAGCCCCAGAGGACCGTGCCGGCGGCCAGGAGAATGAAGGACACCTGGATGGTCAGCTTGGTGTGGAGGTTCCATTTCTTCCACCGGAGCCCGTTCTGGTGCAGCACCATGACCACCGGGAAGCCCAGGCTGCCCAGGAATACCCCGAGCATCAACGGGACGAGGATCCAGAGATCAGTTTCGTACGGCACGATTCCGTCCGAATGCGGCGTGAATCCGGCGTTGTTGAACGATGAAATGGCATAGAAGACCCCGTGCCAGACGGCCTGCGGGAAGCCCTCCCCGAGGACCAGGAAGCGGGGGATCAGGGTCACGGCCAGGGCGGCCTCGATCACCACGGAGGTCACAATCACGATCCGGAGCAGCGTACCGACTTCGCCAAGCCGGCCGGCATTCATGGCCTCCTGGGCGATCAGCTTGCCGCGGACACCGAGTCTCTTGCTGACCATGAGCGCCAGCAGCGACGCGAGGGTCAAGGTGCCCAGGCCGCCCACGAAAATGCCGACCAGGATTACGAGCTGGCCGAAGAAGGACCAGTGCACAGCGGTGGAGACCACGGTCAGTCCCGTGACGCAGACAGCGGACGCCGCGGTGAAGAACGCCTGATGCAGTGGTGTGACTTGTCCCGTCGCGGAAGCCATGGGCAGCGAGAGCAAAGCGGTGAAGACCAGAATCACGACGCCGAACGCCGAGAGCGCCAGGCGGGCGGGTGAGCTGTTCGCGATGCTGTCAATGAAGTCGCGCAGGCGTGTGAAGATCCACAGGCCTTCCCGCTCCGGCATGCCTGGCTGCCAGCTGGCCGGGCTCGTGGACCTCGACTGGCTTTGCGTCATGTTCTTCCTCGGTTGAAACTTCTTCCCCAAGTAGTAAACCACTAAACACCGGGTAATGGCCGGGGGAACGCCCGTGCGCGCGCGGGAAGCCGGGGACCGCTCGGGTAGCCTGTGATTGATGACATTCCTGCCCGGACTCGCTCAGACCGCGCTGCCAACGACGGTGGTGTGGGCCCCAGCCATGACTGCCTACAACTTTGGCCACTCCCACCCGATGGCGCCGGAGCGCATGGAGCTCACAGCGAAGCTGGCCGGCAGCCTTGGACTGCTGGATCTGGACCACGTCACGGTAGCGGCTCCGGACGTCGCCACCGACGCGGAGCTGGGCGCGGTCCACAGCCCGGAGTTTGTGGCCGCCGTGCGGCGCGTGAGCGCAAACCCGGACACGTCCGACCACGCCAGGGGTCTCGGAACCGAGGATGACCCCGCTTTTGCCGGCATGCACGAAGCCAGTGCCCGGCTGGCCGGCGGCTCCCTGCTGGCGGCCGCAGCTGTCCTGGACGGCAGCGCCGTGCGGGCCGTGAACTTCGGCGGCGGGATGCACCACGCCTCCCGGGACCGCGCGAGCGGTTTTTGCATCTACAACGACGCCGCCCTCGCGGTCCAGCGGCTGCTCGACGGCGGCGTCCGGCGGGTGGCCTACGTCGACGTCGATGCGCACCACGGCGACGGCACGCAAAGCATCTTCTGGGACGATCCGCGCGTCCTGACCATTTCGCTGCACGAATCCGGACTGACCCTCTTCCCGGGCACCGGGTTTGCCAACGAGATCGGCGGACCGAACGCGCAGGGCAGCGCCGTGAACGTCGCCCTCCCGGCCGGCACCGTCGACGCCGGGTGGCTGCGGGCCTTTCACGCCGTCGTGCCCCAGCTCATTGGCGCGTTCGAACCGGAAGTGATCGTCAGCCAGCACGGCTGCGACTCGCACCGGCTTGACCCGCTCACCCACCTGAACATCAGCGTGGACGGCCAGCGCGAGGCCGCCACGGCGATAGGAAACCTCGCCGCACGCTACTGCGAGAACCGGTGGATTTCCACCGGGGGCGGCGGCTACAACGTGGTCAGCGTGGTGCCGCGGTCCTGGAGCCACCTCATAGCCATCGCCGCCGGCCGCCCGGTGCCGCTGCGCACCCCGGTTCCGGAGGATTGGCGCAACTACGTCAAAGACAAATATGGCGCCAGGTTCGGCGTGGAGCCCCCCGAGACGATGGGCGACGACGTGGACCTCTGGTGGCGGTCCTGGGAAGTGGGTTTCGACCCCAACGACGAGGTGGACCGCACCATCATGGCCACCCGCAAGGAAGTGTTTCCCCTGCACGGACTGGACCCCTGGTTCGACTGAATCCGGGCCGGGCTTGGGGGCTTGCACCAACGGAACAATTCGTGGATGCCATCTGGCGTATATGTCGCTAGTGTGGAGGGCATGGTGACAGACGACGTATTTGCCGTCATTGCTGAGGCAACCAGGCGTGACATTCTGATAGCCCTCCGCAAGGGGGACAAAGCGGTGGGGGAACTGGTCCAGGAGCTTGAAGCAAGCCAGCCCACCATTTCCAAGCATCTCAAAGTCCTCCGGGAAGCGGACCTGGTGAGCATGCGCGCCCAGGGCCAGAAGCGGTATTACACGCTCAACCCCAAGCCGCTCACCGGGATCGCCACCTGGCTGCAGGCGTTCGACGTCGGCCCCGCCGCGACGGCGGACGCGGCCGCCGCCCTCCACCCCGAAGCCGGCCCCGCAGCCGTCCCGGAAGGTCTGGCCGCCGCCGCTGTTCCGCAACCAGCCGTCCCACAACCGGTCGCCGCGCAACCCGCCGCAGCACTGGCGGGCCGCCCTGCCGGCAGCCCACTGAGCCCCGCCGTCGTCATCCCGGTGGGAACGGCGGGGGAAGACAAGATGCCCCAGCAGATCGGGCGGACCGTGGGCCGGGCCGCCACCAGGGCCGCCGATCTCCTGGCCAACCTGCCCAAATTCGGCCGCAAGAAGTAGGCTTTCCTGCCCCGCGTATGCCGCCCTGGGTATGAGCGCGGCCATCCGCCCCGCCCAAAGGCACCTAGCCGATCTTTCGGGCGCCAGGGGCTTGTCAGAGGTGCTAGGTGCGGAGGATCCGCACGTGCTCGGGGGTGAGGTCCGCGACCCGGCTGACGCCCAGCAGGGCCATGGTGCGTTCCATGTCCTTCTCCAGGATTTGGAGGGCACGGTCCACACCGGCCCGACCGCCGGCCATGAGCCCGTACAGGTAGGCACGGCCGATCAGCGTGAAGTCGGCGCCCAGGGCGAGGGCGGCGATGATGTCCGCGCCGCTCATGATGCCGGTGTCCAGGATGATCGCCGCGTCGCTGCGGTCCGCCTTCAGCGCGGCGGAGACCTCGGGGAGCAGGTGGAACGGGACCGGTGCCCGGTCCAACTGGCGGCCGCCGTGGTTGGAGAGCACAATCCCGTCCGCGCCGTGGTCCACCACCCTGCGGGCGTCGTCGACCGTCTGGATGCCCTTGACCACCAGCTTGCCCTTCCAGGTCTCGCGCAGCCAGTCGAGGTCGGCGTAGGTCAGGGTGGGGTCGAACATGGAGTTGATGAGGTCCGCGACCGTCCCCGTGTAGCGGGACAGCGACGCGAAGGTCAGCGGCTCGTGAGTGAGGAAGTTGAACCACCAGGCCGGCCGGTAGGACGCATCCAGGACGGTCTTGAGCGTCAGCGCGGGCGGGATGGTCATGCCGTTGCGGACGTCGCGGAGCCTGGCGCCGGCGACGGCGGTGTCCACCGTGACCATGAGGGTGTCGTTTCCCGCGGCGGCGGCACGCTGGATCAGTTCCAGCGAACGGTCCCGGTCCGTCCACAGGTACAGCTGGAACCAGTTGCGGCCGGTGGGTGCGGCGGCGGCCACGGCCTCCAGGGACGCCGTGCCCATGGTGGAGAGGGTGTACGGAATGCCGGCGGCTGCGGCGGCCTGGGAGCCGGCGTATTCGCCCTCGGACTGCATCATCCGGGTGAAGCCGGTGGGCGCGATCCCCACCGGGAGCCGGGACGGCCCGCCCAGGATGACGGTGCTGAGGTCGATGCTGGAGACGTCCCGCAGGACCCCGGGCCGGAATTCGATGTCCAGGAACGCCTGGCGGGCGCGGCGGAGGGAGATTTCGGCCTCGGCGGCGCCGTCCGTGTAGTCGAAGGGCGCCTGGGGTGTGCGGCGCTTGGCCATGTCCCGCAGGTCCCAGATGGTGCTGGCACGGCGCAGCCTGGCGGCCCGGCTGAATTCCGGCTTCTTGAACTGCATCAGGGGAGCAAGGTCGGCGTACTTGGGCACGCGGCGCTTCAACGCGGCAGGGAGCCCGCCGGCGGCCGCGGCTGTGTGGTGCCCGGATGCGGAGACCGCAGGGCCAGGGGCCGTGGCCGCGGGAGTGGTCGGAGCCTCGGGGTTGCCGGGCGGGACGGTGTGCGTCATGGCTGCCTCCATTTGCGGATCGGATGCTGTGCTGGGTTTCCTCACACTCTAGGTGGTGCCGGTGTGCGTCGAGATGTCATTTCGCGGCAGTGCCGGCGAACACCGCCGCGACGTGCCTGCCCGGCGACCACGGACCTGGTCCTGGCCGCCCGGAACTGGCCGCCGCGGATTGTTACGTCCGGCGTTTGCTCCGGCCGCGGCTCCGGGGCTATGGTCAACGCTATGACTAACCGTTGGTATGCGTATTTTTCGTTGGCTCTGGAGGGGCCCGCGTCTAACTGACACGCATCCAACTTTCCTTCAGAGCCAACAGGGCAGAGATTATTCTCTGCCCTTCGCCATATCTTCGGCGGGTTCTGACCAGGGCCCGCTCCGCACCCGGAACAGGACCCGAATATGAGCATCGAAGCAGCCACCGGCCCCCAACACTCCACCTCGAACCTGCGCGTCAGCGAGTTCACCCCGCTGCCCACCCCGCAGGACCTCATGGCGGAACTGCCCCTGGAGGCCCGCCTGGCCGAGGTGGTCGGGCGGGGCCGGGACGAGGTCCGGGCCATCATGGACGGTGTGGACGACAGGCTGCTCGTCATCGTGGGCCCCTGCTCCATCCACGACCCCAAGGCGGGCCTGGAATACGCCCGCCGGCTGGTCAGCCAGGCAGGGAAGCACCGCGAAGACCTGCTGATCGTCATGCGCACCTACTTCGAGAAGCCGCGCACCACGGTGGGCTGGAAGGGCCTGATCAACGACCCCCGGCTGGACGGCAGCCACGACATCGCCGCGGGCCTGCGCGCGGCCCGGTCCTTCCTGCGCCAGGTCACCGCCCTCGGCCTGCCCACCGCCACCGAGTTCCTTGAGCCAATCAGCCCCCAGTACGTCGCGGACCTGGTCGCCTGGGGCGCGATCGGCGCCCGCACCACGGAGAGCCAGATCCACCGCCAGTTGGCCTCCGGGCTGTCGATGCCGATCGGCTTCAAGAACGGGACCGACGGCGATCTCCAGGTGGCGCTGGACGCGTGCAGCGCCGCCGCTGCCGCCCAGGCGTTCCTCGGGATCGACGACGACGGCCGGGCGGCGCTTGTGGCTACCGCCGGCAACCCGGACACCCACGTCATCCTCCGCGGCGGACGCAAGGGCCCCAACTACTCAGCCGCCGATGTTGAAGCGGCCTCAGCGAAACTCGCCGCGAAGCAGCTCAACCCCCGTCTGATCGTCGACGCCAGCCACGCCAACAGCGGCAAAAACCACCACCGCCAGGCCGAGGTCGCCCTCGAAATCGGTGCGCAGCTGGAAAATGCCGGAGCCGCCGCCGGGGCCATCGCCGGCGTCATGCTCGAGAGCTTCCTGGTGGGCGGGGCCCAGAACCTTGATGTCAACGCCGTTACCGGCTCCGGACGGGACGGGCTGGTCTACGGCCAGAGCGTCACTGATGCCTGCATGGACTGGGACGTGACGGCGTCGGTACTGGGCCAGCTGGCCGCCTCGGCCCGCACGCGGCGGACCCGTGCCTGAGGGAGGAGCAGGAGAAGGAGCGTGCCGCGGGATTTTCGAGATTCCTGCGGAAATCGTGCGGGGATTCCTGAGGAAGTCTTTCACTTTGGCACCATGAGCAACTAGTGTTGCTAACACATGGTTGTTTGATGGCTCAGCATCGGCACACCGCCATGTCAACAGGTGGGGCTGCCGTTCGCTTGAGCAAAGGAATAGGGAAATGTCTACGGAGGCCAACTTCTCCAAGGCCCGTTTTTTGACCGTGGCCGAAGTCGCGGAACTTATGCGGGTATCGAAAATGACTGTGTACCGTCTTGTGCATTCGGGGGAGATGCCGGCCGTGCGGTTCGGCCGCTCCTACCGCGTGCCGGAAAACGCCGTCGAGCAGTACCTCAAGGGTGCCGTCGTCGACCGGAATGACGGCCACGCCGGAACTGGCTGATCAGTCAGCGGCAACAATCACAGCGTGAATCGACTGCTTTGGGTCCCGCACGGGGCCCGCGGTCGTGGGGTGCCTCGCAGAGGCGGTACCCTGTTAAGGAACGTTTTACGTCATTGTAAGAACCTGTCAGTTGTTTCAGTCTGCTGCTTAGCCCGCGGACCCTTCCCAACAGGCAGGTACTGCATCTAGCCGGTAAGGAACTTTCGTGGGTTCAGTTATTAAGAAGCGTCGCAAGCGTATGGCCAAGAAGAAGCACCGCAAGCTGCTTCGCAAGACGCGCCACCAGCGTCGCAATAAGAAGTAGCAATACTTCGAAATGCATGAAATGCCCGTTGCCTTCCAGGCGACGGGCATTTTTCTTGCCTTCGGCGGTTGATTTGCGTTGGGGCGGGCCGGGGAGACGCCGAGGAGGTGGCGAGGAGGTGGCGCGTAAATTCGCACCGGATTCGGACGCGGGCTGCGGAACCAGAGGGCGGCGGCCCTGATCCGCGCCGCGCCTGTCCGAATCCGCAGCGGAAGCCGCGGGCGGCCTAGCGGCTGGGGCCGCGGAAGCGGGAGAACCCCCGCCACAGGCCGTAGATGGCCCCTCCGACCGTCGCGGCCTTGAAGCCCAGAGTGGCGGCGCGCCGGCCGGCACGGAAGTCGTAGACCGGCCAGTTGTGCTCGCGGGCGTAGCGGCGCAGCTTGGCGTCGGGATTGATGGCAACGGGGTGCCCCACCATGCTCAGCAACGGGATGTCGTTGTGGGAATCGCTGTACGCCCAGCAGCGGCTCAGGTCCAGGCCCTGCTCCTCGGCAATTTCCTGGACTGCGACGGCTTTGGCCGGTCCATGGAGGATCTCGCCCACAAGCCGTCCCGTGTACGAGCCGTCCATGATCTCGCCCACTGTGCCCAGCGCCCCGGTCAGGCCCAGCCGGGCGGCAATGACAGTGGCCACCTCGATCGGCGTCGCCGTGACGAGCCATACCCTGCGCCCGACCCGGAGATGCTGCTCGGCCAAGGCCTTTGCCCCCGGCCAGATCCGCGACTCAATCATCTCGTCGTAGACCTCTTCGCCCAACGCCTCGATGTCCTTGGCCGTGATGCCGGCGGCCAGCGTCAGGGCGGAATCGCGGACTGCATGGACGTCATCCATGTTTTCGCCGCGCAGCACGAACATGAACTGCTTCCAGGCGAACCCGGCAGCCTGCGGCAGGGTGAAGGCGCCACGCTGGTGAAGCTTGCGGGCGACATGGAAAAGGCTTGCGCCCTTCATGAGGGTGTTGTCGACGTCGAAAAATGCGGCCTCGCCGTGCTGCGTCGATGCAGCAGGCTCATTGGCCACAATGACGTATTTCTCCTCGGGCATGCCACGAGTCTAGTCAATGACGGGCCCCCGGCCGCCCGCGGGACGCGCGACGCGAGGGCAGGACGGCCCCGGACCCGGGCGGACTGCTCCGCGCGTCGACGCCGAAGTGGCCGCCGGGCTACGGTGGATGCATGGCCAAACCCGCACACTTACCTGATGTAGTTCTGATCACCAAGGCCGACTGTCACCTGTGCACAGAGGCGCGTGCCGCCGTCGGCCGGGTCACCGCTGCGCTCGGACTAGATTGGTCGGAAAAATCGGTGGACGACGACGCCGGTCTGCGGGAACGCTTCGCCGAGGAGATCCCGGTGGTGCTGGTCAACGGCGTCCAGCGGGATTTCTGGAAGATCGACGAGGGCCGCCTGACCCGGACCCTGCAACGGGTCCTCGACCAGCCCTCCTGACGGCGGGGTGCTTTGTTGCGTGATGCGCGGGGGCTCTAGAGTGGGAAGCACAACGCGACGCAATGGAGCAGATAGTGACTTCGCTGGATTCATCTCCCGGGCCTGTCCCCGGGGGAGCCGGGACTGCGGCCAAACAGATTCCGCCCGCGGCCGTGGCCCGGCTGACCATCTATCTGCGCGCCCTGACCACGCTGCTGGCTGACGGGGTGGACCGGGTCTCGTCCGAGTCGCTGGCCGAGGCCTCCGGAGTCAGCTCCTCGACGCTGCGCAAGGACCTCTCCTATGTCGGCTCCTACGGAACCCGGGGTGTCGGTTATGAGGTCCAGTACCTCAACCGCAACATCGCCGCTGCCCTCGGGCTGACGCACGACTGGAAAGTCGCGATCGTCGGTGCGGGCAACCTCGGCAAAGCTCTGGCCCGGTACGGCGGATTCGAGTCTCGAGGCTTTGACATTGTGGCGATTTTCGACGCCGACCAGATGGTGGTGGGCAGTGAAGTCGGGTGGCTGCGGGTCAGCGACGCCGCCGACCTTGAGCCGGTACTGCAGCGCACCGGTGCCAACATGGTGGTCCTCGCCTTGCCCGCGGCGGTGGCCCAGGACGTCTGCGACCGGGTGATAGCCGCCGGCGTGCGGAGCATCCTCAGCTTCGCGCCGGTGATGCTGCAGGTCCCCCCGGGAGTCAACCTCCGCAAGGTGGACATGGCAACGGAACTGCAGATTCTGGCCTACCACGCACAGAGGGCGCAGGACCCGGAAGACGCCGACTAAGATCGGCCAGCCCTCCGGTTCCCGCGCCCGCTGAGTGGTACCCCGCTGGGTTGTTCCTGGCGAAGCTACTTCCCGAAGGGGGCTCCGGGCTGTCCATAGGGGTTGGCAAGGGGCTGCCGCTTCTGGAAATACGGCGCTGCCGCGGGCAGGTAAAGCAGCACGATAGCCGCAATGCCCACGAGTGCCGCCAGGGTGGCGAGGCTGAGCGGGATGATGTTGAAGACCGACAACGCGGCGAACACGGTGCCCAGGATGCGGGCCCAGTTCTTGCCCTTGCGGACATTGAATGCCACGAGGGCGTACAGCCCGGCGCTGATGGCGGCAAACACCACGATCGTGCCGATCAGGACACCCTTGATGGATTCGAAATCGACGCTCGTGCCGCTCGCTGCCATCTGCTGCTCGAACATGTCCCTGACGGCAGGGGTGTCCAGGGTTCCCAGGGATACCAGCATGGAGATGACCCACAAGGCTCCGGCTGCGATGATCAGCCAGAACGACGTATTGACCAACTGGGGAACCGCGCCCTGAGCCTGCGGCTGTTCGGACGGGTACTGGGCGTAGGGGGACTGGCCGTACGGCGACTGGCCGTACTGGGACTGGCCGTACGGTGCCTGCGGGGCGTTCTGGCCGTACTGCGGCGTCTGGGGGGCGTTCTGGCCGTAGGCGGGGGGTGTCTGCTGGCCGTACTGCGGTGCCTGGGGGGCGTTCTGGCCGTAGGCGGGGGGTGTCTGCTGGCCGTACTGCGGCGTCTGGGGGGCGTTCTGGCCGTAGGCGGGGGGTGTCTGCTCGCCGTACTGCGGCGTCTGCGGGGCGTTCTGGCCGTAGGCGGGGGGTGTCTGCTGGCCGTACTGCGGTGTCTGCGGTGCCTGCGGGGCGTTCTGGCCGTACTGCGGTGCCTGCGGCGCCGGAGTGGATTCCCCGCCCGGCTCGGAGCCGTTGCGAGGCGGGGGCTGGACTGGGGGATTGCTCATGAAGCGGTCCTTTGCGTGTCGATCGAATCGGCCACCGGGATCAGAGATCCTGCCCTGCCCCCAGCATGGTTTAGCTCAACCGTACCGCGGGCCGGCCGTCGTGTGGATCATTCCGGAGAGGTATTCTCAAGCCTCATTCGATGGCCGGCGCGTGGCGGCGGGGGAGCCCTGGCGCTGCCACGATTCCGCGGGTGCCCTGTGTGGCGGCAGGCCTAGATTCGGCCCCGGTTGGCGGCAAACCAGGCCTGTGCATTCGGCAGCCACATGAGCACGGTCGCCACGAGGCTGATGAGGAAGCCCGGCAGGCCTCCGCCCGCCCGGCCGTCGGCGATGCCGGAACTGATGAGTGTCAGCACCAGGGAGATGCCGGCAAGGATGGTGAGGGCGAAGCGGGCCCATTCCCGGCCTTCCTTCATCTTCATGGCAAGGATGATCTGAGCGGTTGCCAGTGCGAGCGCCACGATCACGAGCAGCAGCACCAGGAGCCCGATCGCCGGCGCGAAGGCGACCAGGACGAAGGACCCGAACAACCCGATGACTCCACCGAGGAGGCCCAGGAGCCCGCCGATCAGCCAGATCCAGTAGGAGACCTTCAGCTCGGTGGGCATTGCAGCGACCTTGAACATGCCGGATAGCCCGCCGGCAGGCAGTGCATCGCCGAAGTTCCTGGGGCGGTCGGTGGGCATCTCGAAGCGGAATCCGCCGGCCGACGCCGGCTGGCCCTGGTACCCCGGCGGCGGTGCCTGGTACCCGGGAGGCGGTGCCTGGTACCCGGGAGGCGGTGCCTGGTACCCGGGAGGCGGTGCCTGGTACCCCGGCGGCGGTGCCTGGTACCCCGGAGGGGGCGGCGGGTTGGCGGGAAGCTGCGGTGGGCCGGCGGGCGGGACGCTGCCCGACGCCGGCGGCTGGGCGCCCGGCTGCTGCGGAGGTACATCACTCGGGTTGCTCATGGCTCTCACTGTAGACCGCCGTTTCCTTGTTATCTAGGGAGTCTGCAGCCGCGTCGCGGTGCCCGACGGCGACGCCCAAGAGGGGCAGGCAGCAGCGGCGAAAAACAACAGCGCCCCGCTTCATCGCGAAGATGAAGCGGGGCGCTGGAGCCGGCTGACCGGCGTCGGCCGTCAGGCGCGGACGGGAGTGACCGGGCCGCGACCGTGCTTGATGCTGGCTATGCTGCGGGAGCGATGAAGGCCAGTTCCAGGTTGATGGCAACCTTGTCGCTGACCAGCACGCCGCCGGCTTCGAGGACGGCGTTCCAGGTCAGCCCGAAGTCCTTGCGGCTGATCGTGGTTTCGGCGCTGAGGCCGGCGCGGGTGTTGCCGAAGGGATCGACGGCCACGCCGTTGAATTCGGTCTCGAGGGCCACGGGGCGGGTGATGCCCTTGATGGTGAGGTCGCCCTGGAGCTCGTAGGCGTCGCCCTTGGGGACGATGGTGTTGGAGACAAAGGAGATCTCCGGGAACGTCTCGACGTCGAAGAAATCTTCGCCGCGGACGTGGCCGTCGCGGTTGGCGTCACCGGAGTCGAAGCTTGCGGTCTTGATCGAGGCGTTGACCTTGGAGTCGGTGACGTTCTCGGCGAGGTCCAGGGTGGCGGCGGCGTCGGTGAACTGACCGCGGACCTTGCTGATGCCGGCGTGGCGGACGGTGAAGCCGATCTCGCTGTGCGACGGGTCGAGGGTCCAGGTGCCGGTGGTGACGTTTGCGGGAAGTGCCATGGTGGTTCTCCTTGAGTCGGGTTGGTACTGCGGTGGTTCGTCTGATCGCTAGTTGAAGCATCATTGGTTGAAATCTCAACTAACTGCTTCACCCAGTATAAACATGCATTTGCATCTTTTATTCCAACTCCGGGGAACATTTTTCCAAACTCATCAGTTCTACCTCCCGTAGAAGATTTCAGATCGACCGGCATCTTTGAGAAACTGGTAGACATGCCCCAAGCCACTGTTCATTTGCTCCGCCACGGCGAGGTCCACAATCCCGATGGTGTCCTGTACGGCAGGCTGCCGGAATTCCACCTCTCCGAACTCGGCCGGGAGATGGCCCGCACCCTGGCGGAACACTTCAGGGAGCGGTCCGCGCAAGGGGCCGGGATCGTCCACCTCGCCGCGTCCCCACTGACCCGCGCGCAGGAGACGGCGCAGCCGATCGCCGACGCCCTGGGCCTGGAGATTGCCACCGAATCCCGCATCATCGAGGCCGCCAACTACTTTGAGGGCCTTCGCGTCTCGAAGGCGGAGCTGCTGCGTCCCAAACACTGGGCCCGGCTGTACAACCCGTTGCGGCCCTCCTGGGGTGAGCCGTACAAGGAGCAGGCCGCGCGGGTCATCGCGGCCGTCCAGGACGCACGTGTCCGTGCCATCGAGCTGGGCGGCAACGGGGCCGAAGCCATCCTTGTCAGCCACCAGCTGCCCATCTGGGCCACGCGGCTCAGCGCCGAAGGCCGGCCGTTGTGGCACGACCCGCGCAAGCGCGAATGCACCCTGACGTCCCTGACGTCCCTGGTGTTCGACGACGCCGGCGGCCTCGTGCGCGTCGACTACAGCGAGCCCGCTTCCGCCCTGCTGCCCGGTGCCGCCAGCACCCCGGGAGCCTGACCATGGCCGCGAACCGCCGCGAATACATGCCTTTGTCCCGCCGCAGCGTCCTGACCGCCGGCGGGGCCGCGCTGGCCGCGGTGTTCGGGCTGTCCGGCTGCGCCCAGGACGACGCCCTCGCCAAACAGGCCAAGGCCGGGGACAACAAGAACTACGTGGCCGGCGACGGGTCCGTCACCGAGTTCGCCGTCGCGGACCGCAAGAGTCCCGTGGCGCTCAAGGGGACGCTGTTCGACGGCACGGCCGTCACGTCGGCGGACTTCCCGGGCAAGGTCACCGTGCTGAACTTCTGGTTTGCCGCCTGCGCCCCCTGCCGGGTCGAGGCGCCCTCCCTCGAGGCGCTGAACCAGGAATTCAAGACCAAGGGCGTACAGTTCTTCGGCGTCAACCTGCGCGATGAGAAGGCCACGGCCGACGCGTTCGACAAGACCTTCAACCTGACGTACCCGAGCTTCAATGACAAGGACGGCGCCGTGCTGCTGGCCGTCTCCGGCCTCGTGCCGCCCGGCGCCGTGCCCACCACCCTTGTGCTGGACAAGCAGGGCCGCGTCGCATCCCGGGTCCTGGGCGAAATCCAGCAGGGCACCCTGAAGTCCCTCATCGCCGCCGCCGTGGCCGAGTAGCGGGGCCCCACCGTGAACAGCCCCTTCGCCGAAGCCATCCTGAACGGATCGCTGCTGCTTGCCATTCCCGTCGCGCTGCTGGCCGGACTGGTCTCCTTCCTCTCGCCCTGCGTCCTCCCGCTGGTGCCCGGATACCTGGGCTACGTCACGGGACTGACCGGCGTCGACCTGCAGAAGCAAAGGCGCGGGCGCATGCTGGCCGGCATCGGGCTGTTCGTCCTGGGCTTCTCCGTGATCTTCGTGCTGCTCGGCGGCGCCTTCGGGCAGCTGGGCAGCTTCATCACGGGCTCGCAGAACATGTGGATCACCCAGCTGCTGGGCGTCCTGGTGATCGTCATGGGCGTGGTGTTCATGGGCGGCTTCGGCTGGCTCCAGCGCGATGCCAAGATCCATGCCAAACCCCCGGCCGGTCTCTGGGGCGCGCCCTTGCTGGGCATCACCTTCGGGCTGGGCTGGGCACCGTGCATCGGTCCGACGTATTCGGCCGTCCAGCTCCTTAGCCTCTCCGGCGGCTCCTCGGCGGCCAAGGGGGCGTTCCTGGCGTTTGTCTACAGCCTTGGGCTGGGAATCCCGTTCCTGCTGATCGCCCTGGCCGTGCGCCGCGGCATTGGCGTGATGTCCTTCTTCCGCAACCACCGGCTCGCCATCCAGCGCACCGGCGGCGGCATCCTGATCCTGCTTGGGATCCTGATGGCGAGCGGTGTGTGGGGCACCTGGGTCTCCGGGTTGCAGTACTGGTTCCAAACCGATGTGAATTTGCCAATCTGATGAGCGAGCGCGTGAACGAAAAGAAGAAGTCCCCGAAGCCCGAGGCCGTCCTGCCCACGCTGGGTCCGTTGGGCATGCTCCGGTGGGCGTGGACGCAGCTGACCAGCATGCGCACAGCCCTGTTCCTGCTCTTGCTGCTGGCCGTCGCCGCCGTGCCCGGCTCGCTGTTCCCGCAGCGCCCGGCCAACCCGGCGATTGTCACGCAGTACATCAAGGACCACCCGGACTACGGCTCGATCCTGGACTCGGTGCAGCTCTACGACGTCTACTCCTCTGCCTGGTTTTCCGCGATCTACATCCTGCTGTTCGTCTCGCTGATTGGCTGCGTGATCCCGCGCGCCATCGCGCACTACAAAGCGATGCGCTCCCAGCCCCCGCGCACCCCCGCCCGCCTGTCCAGGCTCCCCGAATACGGCACCCTGGTGATTCCGGCCGACGCCGGGATCCCGGCGTCGGCCGCCATCACCGACGCCGCCGAGCTGCTGAAAAAGCGCGGCTACCGCGTCGACGTGCGGGACCGCGACGGCGCCCGCCCGTCCTTGGGCGCCGAGCGCGGCTTCCTGAAGGAAGTCGGCAACCTCGTCTTTCACACCGCGCTGATCGGAGTGCTGGTTTCGGTGGCGGCCGGCGGCCTCTTCGGCTACAGCGGGCAGCGCATCCTGGTGGAGGGCGACACGTTCGTCAACACCCTCGTCGGCTACGACCAGTTCACCCCCGGCACCAATTTCCAGAGCAGCCAGCTGCAGCCCTATTCGGTCCAGCTGGACAAGTTCGACATCACCTTCGACCGTGAATCGAAGGGCAAGTTCGGTCAGCCCATCGACTTCACCGCCGCCGTGACCACGAAGGAAAACCCGGACGCACCCGCCAAGAAGGAGGTGCTCAAGGTCAACGACCCCCTCAGCCTCGGCGGCACCAGCGTGTACCTCACCGGCAACGGCTACGCTCCCGTCGTCACGATTCGCGACGGCGCGGGCAATGTTGCCATGCAGGGACCCGTGGTGGCCAAGCTCCAGGGCGAGAACTACTACTCCTCCGTGGTGATCAAGGTTCCGGACGCAAAACCCGAACAGCTCGCCTTCGCCGGGTTCTTCCTGCCGACGGCGTTTGTCACCGACAAGGGCGTGTCCTTCAGCGGTGATCCGGAGCTCATCAACCCGCAGCTGACCCTGAATTCCTACTTCGGCGACCTCGGCCTGGACGCGGGCTCCCCGCAGAACGTCTTCGAGCTCGACGTCAAGAAACTGACGCCGCTCAACGCCCGCAACCTGGACACCAAGGGCATCGTTTTGGCGCCCGGGAGCAGCTACACGCTGCCGAACGGCAAAGGTTCCATCAGCTTCGACGGCGTCAAGCGCTACATCGGCGTGGACATCCACCACAACCCCGGCCAGCTGTACGCCCTGATCTTCGCGCTCCTGGCCGTGGCCGGGCTTGTGACCTCGCTCTATGTGAACCGCCGCCGTGTTTGGGTCCGCACCGGCACCCACGAGGACGGCCGCACCATGGTGGAGTATGGTCTCCTGGCCCGCGGTGAGGACCACCGCCTGGCCGGGGAGGCCGCGGCAATCCGGAAACTCCTTTCCGACGATTGGCTGTTGGGCGATGACGCCGCGACCGGCTCCCAGCCCGCTCCCAGCGCAACAGCGGATAATGACCGGGCGGATACCGCCGCGAATGGTGCCAGCGGCACGCACGCCGCTCCTGAACAACCCGCAGAAGACTTCATCCAGTCAACAGCCGGCTCTTCCGAGTCGAAGAAGGATCAGTAATGCCGTTCTCGATCAACGAAACCATGGGCCAGTACAGCGAGCTGTTCATGCTGCTGGCCGCGGGCACGTACACGGTGGCGTTCATCGCCTTCGCCTGGGACCTGGCCAAGAGCAGCAAGACGCTGCGCGCGGTGGATCTCAAGGCCGCGGAGCTCTCCGGCGCGGCGGCCGAGGCCAATGCCGCGCGCGTTCCCGTGGGCGTCGGTGCGGGGGCCGCCGGAGCCGACGCCGCCCGCTCCGATGCGGACGTCAGCGGCCCGGCAGGCCGTGCCGAGCGTCCGACGTCGGCCACCTCCCGCCCCGGCACCGCCGCAGGCGCGGGCCAGACCGCCGACGGCAGCATGCGCTACGCCGGCGAGCGGCGTGCCCCCGCCCGCGTCGCCGTCGCGCTGACCGTCCTCGGCGCCGCGATTCATGCGGCCGGCGTGATCACCCGCGCGCTCGGTGCCGGCCGGGTGCCGTGGGGCAACATGTACGAATTCCTCACCACGGGCGCGTTCGTGGCCGTGGCCGTCTTCCTGCTGGTGCTGATCCGCCGCGACCTGCGCTTCCTGGGCACGTTCGTGATCGGCCTGGCCATCATCATGCTGGTTGCCGCCTCCATCGCCTTCTGGACCCCCGTGGGCCACCTCGTGCCGGCGCTCCAGAGCTACTGGCTGATCATCCACGTTTCCATCGCGGTAATGTCCTCGGCCCTGTTCACCCTGACCTTCGCAATGTCCGCGCTGCAGCTCGTGCAGTCGCACCGGCAGAAGACCATCGCCGCTGGCGGAGCCGACAAGCTCGGGTTCATGCGCCTGGTCCCGAACGCCCTGAGCCTGGAGAACCTGTCCTACCGCATCAACGCGATCGCGTTCGTCGGCTGGACGTTTACGCTCATGTTCGGCGCCATCTGGGCGGAGAAAGCCTGGGGCCGGTTCTGGGGCTGGGACACGAAGGAAGTCTGGACGTTCGTGATCTGGGTCGTCTACGCCGGATACCTGCACGCCCGCGCCACCCGCGGCTGGACCGGAACCCGTGCTGCCTGGCTGTCGATCGTCGGCTACCTGTGCGTGGTCTTCAACTTCACGATCGTGAACCAGTTCTTCAACGGCCTGCATTCCTACTCGGGACTGTAAGCCGCACCCCGGCCCATAACCGCACCCGGGCCCATAACCGCACCCGGGCCCATAACCGCACCCGGGCCGGGTGCTTCCGGGTCCTTCCGGGACTGTGTGGGCCCGCGCTCCCTCGATTTGCCACAGATGGCCGCTAAGCCGATGCGCTTAGCGGCCATTCGCGTCAGATCGGTACGCTGCACGGGGGTTGGGCGGTGCGGCATGGGGGGGGTGTGAGGGCACGGCTGCCGCGGCCGTGGGCTGGGGCCGGGCGACTGGGCGCGGGCCCGGAGGTGGCTGCGCGGGCCCGCCCCATCGATTCGCCGCAGATGGCCGCTCAGTCCATGCGCTTAGCGGCCATTCGCGTCAGATCGGTGCGCCTGGGGGCGGGCACGGTGACGTTGCCCGGGCTTCGGGCCAGGGCCGGGAGTCCAGCCGCGCTCCATCAGCGCCGTACGCACGCGGGTAACGGCGACAGGCTCCATCCCAGGGCCGGGCGGGGTCAAGTGCCATTGGGTCAAGACGACGACGCGCCACCCGGCGTCCCTCGCGTTCTCATCCCGGAAGATGTCGCTGCGACGCTGGGCCGGACTGGCGTGATGCCCGCCGTCGTACTGAACCGCGATCTTTTCTTCTTCGTAGGCGAGGTCCGGGTCCTGGATCCAGCCGCCGGTCTCATCGAACATGGGCACGTTGATTGCGGGTTCGGGCAGGCCATGCCGAATCAGGAGCAGCCGGAGTTCGGTCTCCTTGGGGGAGTCCGTGTCGGCGCGTATCAGGGACCGGGCCTGCATAGCCCGCCGGTAGCCCGCCCTGCCTTGCTTCCCGGCGAGGAACTCGTCCAGCTCCTGGATCGTGGTCAATGGATTTCTCCGCCGCAGCAGGAAGTCTCCGGCGATCACCAAGTCATCGAGGCCTAGTATGCCTGCGAGATCGAACCACGTCCGCAGTGGGGAGGTGCAGCTAACCCTTACCCCAGCCACGATCTCCTCCGGTTCGAGTGCCTGCTGATGGCCCACCACATTCTTATGCCGCACCGCCCGCTGGCCCGGCTGACTCGTCAGATGGATGACAGCCAGGTTCTCCAAGGCCTGCGGCAGGGGAAATCCCCACAGCACTGCCGCTGACAGGTGGCTCACGATTGCGCCCGTCACGGCCCTCAGGGCATGCACACGTTTCAGCAAACTGTCCGGGGTGGCGGCGGTCGCGCGCACCCCGTAACAGGGGCTGACGAGATCCCTGGCCCGGGTCCGTCGTCGCCCCACCCCGGCAGTGCGGGCCTCGGCCACGGTGAAGGGCTGGTTTCGAAGATGCGGGGGGAGCTCACTGGGCGGGCGCATACGGGTATTCTGCGCCCGCGCCGATGGGGCTTGGAGGTTATCCACAGCGCGGGCAGGGTGTGGGGGAGAAGTGGGCGGTGTGGGCAGCAGGGGCGGGCGCGGATGCGTGGCGGCCGTTTGCCGGAGGTGGCCGCTTGGAGCGTGGGATTCCGGCCATCTGCGGCCAACGGCCGCAGATGGCCGGGGTGACGGGGGATGGCGGGACGGGGGACCGCCGGAGATGGGAAGGGGCGTCTTGGCCCGGTGCGCGGACGCAATGGCCCGAAGCGGTGTGGGCAGCAGGGGCGGGCGCGGATGAGTGGCGGCCGTTTGCCGGAGGTGGCCGCTTGGAGCGTGGGATTCCGGCCATCTGCGGCGAACGGCCGCAGATGGATGCACGGAACGGTGCTACTGGACTGCTACGTGATTGTTACTTGACCTCGTCGGTGCCGGGCGTTCCGGCGTCGCCGGGTTCGTGGGCACCGCCGGCGCCTTCGCTGCCGCCGGCTTCCGCGTTGCCGGCGTCGTTCTTGCGGTCCTTGGCGTCGAGTTCTTCCTTGAGCTTCTTGAGCCTGTCGGCCTCGGCCTGGTTGCGGTGGCGGATCTCAAGGTTGCGCAGGAACTCGGGGTCGTCATCGGGCGCTACCGGGTGGCTGTAGGCGACCGGTGCGGTGTCCGTGGCCCGGGGGCGTCCCATGAGAAACCACAGCGTGGCGCCGACCACGGGGAGGAGGACCTGCACGAAAATCCAGGCGGTCTTGGAGATGCCCCTGGTCAGCCGCGCGTCAGTGCGGATGAGGTCCACCAGTCCATAGACAAACACGGCCAGTATGACGATCGGAACCACTACACGGAGCATACCTTCAGTCTAGCCGTCGGGCGCCTCGACGGCGCCGGTCACTATGCCCGGGTGCAGGCTGCCGGCACCGCGGACGAGGGGAGCGGGATGGCCGAAGCAGCGCGCCGTCCTGGCGGCTAAACTTGAGGCGTGGCTTTCCTCAAATACACCCTTATTCGACTGGCGCTGTTTGCGCCCTTGTTTGCGCTCTTTCTCTACCTGCAGCTGGGGGTGCTCCTAGCCGCCCTGTGCGCCGGGATGATGTCCTTCGCCGTCAGCTTCCTGTTCTTCCAGAAGCAGCGCGACGCGGCCACCGCGACGCTCCACCACCGGTTCTCGGGCAAGGCCAAGCCGATGCGCAGCGCAGGAGAGGTGGCCGACGCCGAGGCCGAAGACCGCCTCGTGGACGAGAACCCCGACATTGCCGTCCGCACGGACGACCGCCCCAAAGATTCCCGGCAACCGGGGGCCTGAGCCCCCGGCCTGGTCCCCTGAAGCCCTGCAAGCCCCGGGAGCCCGCGGCCCTGAGCCCGCGGGCTGGTCCCCTGTGGCCCCGGCAACCGGGGGCCTGAGCCCCCGGGTTGGTCCCCTGAAGCCCCGGGAGCCCGCGGCCCTGAGCCCCCGGGCTGGTCCCCTGCAGCCCCTGGAAGCCCCGGGAAACCGCGGCCCTGAGCCCCCGGGTTGGTCCCCTGAAGCCCCGGGAGCCCGCGGCCCTGAGCCCGCGGCCTAGAAGCCCCCGCCTAGAACCCGTGGCTGAGGACGAGCCCGATTGAAAACAGCGCGGCGAAGCCGAGGTTGATTAGTCCGGTCTGCTTCAGGACCGGGATCAGGCTCTTGCGGCGCCGCCCGGCGATCATCAGCCAGGACGGCATGAGGCTGGCGGGGATCAGCAGGAGCACGATCAGCATCCAGGGCCGGGCGGGGGCCAGGACGATGACCAGCAGGATCGCGACGGCCAGCATCAGCACATAGCTTTCGCGCGCATGCTTGTCCCCGAGCCGCACGGCCAGGGTCTTCTTCCCCGCCTTCCTGTCGGTCGGGATGTCGCGGACGTTGTTGGCCATCAGCAGGGCGCACGCGATCAGCCCCGTGCCGATCGCCCCAATGATCGCGGCCAGGCTCAACTGCCCCGCCTGCGTGTACGTGGTGCCCAGCGTTGCGACGAGGCCGAAGAACACAAACACGAAGACGTCGCCCAGGCCGAGATAGCCGTACGGGTTCTTGCCGCCGGTATAACCCCAGGCGGCCAGCACGCAGCCGACGCCGACCAGGATCAGCCACCAGGCCTGCGTGATGATCACGAGGATCAGGCCGAACAGCATCGCCAGCCCGAAGGCTGCGAACGCGGCCCGTTTGACGTGCTCCGGGCTGGCCGCCCCCGAGCCCACCAGCCGGAGCGGACCCACCCGGTCCTCATCCGTGCCCCGGATCCCGTCCGAGTAGTCGTTGGCGTAGTTGACGCCGATCTGCAGGAGCAGGGCGACCAGGGCGGCCAGCACGGCGTTCAGCAGGATGAACGAATCCATCTCGTAGGCGGCTGCGCTGCCGATCAGCACCGGTGCGATTGCGGCCGGCAGGGTGCGCAGTCGCGCGCCTTGGATCCATTGTGCGGCTGTGGCCACGGTCAGTACCTCGTTGGTTGGTTGAATGCTCGTTGGTGGTTTGAGTTGCCGGCCGGAAGCCGGAAGCGCTTGTCTATTTTCCCTGATGGAGGGCGTCCAGCCGGACCGTCATGCCCAGCCGGTCCGGTTTCCCGTTGGGCAGCATGAGCAGTTCCGCGGCGGGCAGCACGGTTTTCGGGGCCAGTGCGCCCAGCGACGGTGCCCAGGTCTGGTTCCGGCGGTCGGCGAACGCCGCCAGCCCTTCCGGGGAACTGTCGGCCACTGCGACGTACGCGGCCAGGGCGTGGCCCCACTCCGCGGACGGCACACCGGCGACAAAAGCCGCCCGCACGCCGTCGAGCTTTTCCAGCTCAGCCTGGACATGGGCGGCGGAAACTTTGACGCCGCCGGTGATGACGACGTCGTCGGCCCGGCCGAGCACGGTGAGCCGGCCGTCGGCGTCCAGTTCACCGAGGTCATTGGTCCGGTACCAGCGGACGCCGTCCGCTTCGATGAACGCCGCTGCCGAGAGCTCTGGGGCCTGAAGATAGCCGGCGGCAATGGTTGCCCCGCCCAGCAGGATGCGGCCGTCGTCCTCCACCCTGACCAGGACGTCCTCGAGCGGGAAGCCGTCGTACACGCACCCGCCGCAGGTCTCGGACGAGCCGTAGGTAGTCACCACCCGCACGCCGGCGTCCCGGGCCGCGTCGAGCAGCTGCGCGGACGCGGGTCCGCCGCCGAGCAGGATGGCGTTGAAGCGCCGCAGCACCGCCAGCGTCTCGGCGGAGGGCGCGTCCAGCAGGCGCTGGAGCTGGGTGGGCACCAGCGAGGTGAAACGGAGCTTGTCCGTGAGCTCCAGCGCCGCGGCGGTGAAGGCCTCCGGCGAAAAACCGCCGGAGAGGTCCATGGCCCACGGGCGGGTCCCGGCAAAAAGCGAGCGGACCAGCACCTGGACGCCGGCCACATACTGGACGGGAAGGGCCAGCAGCCACTGGCCCTCGCCCTTGAGCGCAAAGGCGGTCGCCACAGACGAGGCCGCCAGGGCATCGACGGTCAGGACGGTCGCCTTCGGCGTGCCGGTGGACCCGGAGGTCCGGACCACGACGGCCGCGTCCTCGATGCCGGCCGTGTCAGGAAATCCCAGCACCGGCGAGCCGTCCGGCCCGGCGGAGAGTTCGACGGCGGGCCCCTCGCCGTGGAGGGCAGCAGCCAGCGCCTTGAGCGCAGGCTCGATGTTCATGGCTCCGGAAGTCACAGCGCGCCTTAGAAGTAGTACGGGAAAGCGGACCAGTCGGGATCGCGCTTCTCGAGGAAGGCTTCCTTGCCCTCCACGGCCTCGTCCGTCATGTACGCCAGGCGGGTCGCCTCGCCGGCGAAGACCTGCTGGCCGGCCAGGCCGTCGTCGGCGAGGTTGAACGCGAACTTGAGCATGCGGATGGCCTGCGGGGACTGCCGGGCAATGTCAGCGGCGTACTCCAGGGCGACCTCCTCGAGGCGTCCGTGGTCCACGGCCTCGTTCACGGCGCCCATCCGGACCATGTCCTCGGCCGAATATTCGCGGGCCAGGAAGAAGATTTCCCGGGCGGACTTCTGGCCGATCTGGCGGGCCAGGAGGGCCGAGCCGTAGCCGGCGTCGAAGCTTCCCACGGTGGCGTCGGTCTGCTTGAACTTGCCGTGCTCGCGGGAGGCGATGGTGAGGTCCGAGACCACGTGGAGGGAGTGCCCGCCGCCGGCTGCCCAGCCGTTGACGACGGCGATGACCACCTTGGGCATGGTGCGCATGAGCCGCTGGACTTCCAGGATGTGCAGCCGGCCGGCGCGGGCGGGATCGATGGATTCCTTGGTCTCGCCGTCGGCTGAGTTTTGTACTACGTACCGGTACCCGTCGCGGCCGCGGATCCTCTGGTCCCCGCCCGAGCAGAACGAGTGGCCGCCGTCCTTGGAGGAGGGGCCGTTGCCGGTGAGCAGGACGGTGGCCACGTCCGGGGTCATCCGGGCATGGTCCATGGCGCGGTAGAGCTCGTCCACGGTGCCGGGCCGGAAGGCATTGCGGACCTCGGGGCGGTCGAAGGCGATGCGGACGGTGGGCAGGTCCCGGACCACCTCCCCGTCGGCGGAGCGCTCCACCTGCCGGTGGTAAGTCATGTCCTGGAAGTCGTCGAAACCGGACACGGTGCGCCACCGGGAGGGGTCAAAGACGTCGGATACCTTGGCGGGGATTTCGTTGCTCACAGTCCGAGTCTAGTAATCGCGTCAGCTGATGCAGAACTCGTTGCCTTCCGGGTCCGCCATGGTGTGCCAGGAATGCGGTCCCTGACTGGCGGACCAGAGGAACGTGGCGCCGCGCGCTTCAAGGGCGGCCCGCACGGCGTCCTTGTCCCCTCCCGAGAGCCGCACGTCCCAATGGACCCGGTTCTTGACAGTCTTTTCCTCCGGGACAATCTGGAACAATACGCGGTGGGCGGGCGCCTTGGCGTCGAGTTCCTCGGGCGGGCGGATCGCGGCACCCTCGCGCCACACGAGCTGGCCCCGGTGCGTGGTGGTCTCCGCCTCCGTCGCGAAGCCCCGCTCGATCATGGAGTGGATGAAAACCTCATCCTGCGGCTCCACGGCCCATTCCAGGGTTTCGGCCCACCAATCGGCGAGCTCGTGCGGGTTTTTGCAGTCGACGACTATCTGGATTTTCAGTGTCATGGGAAGAACCTACGACGTCGCGGCCCGCGGCGGTAGGGTTCAGGCGCCGCAAGGCACCGGAGGCCCTTGCGGCGTAAGGGAGTCCGCGATCCGCCAGATCGATCCATCCCAGGTCATCAGGTAGTCGAGCTTCCATTCCGAGCAGGACTGCCCGTCGGGCCCGTGCTGCGCGTCCTGAACGGTCCTCAGCCGGACGGACGCCGTGAGATCGGGTCCGGCAGCGGATACGTCCTCGACCTCCAGCGTGCGCCAGAAAGACGAGCCGAGCCCCTCCCGCCATGTCTCGAGTCCACCCATCCGGTCCTGCATCTCGGGTGTCAGTATGGCGAACGCGAGGTCGTATGCGCCGCGGTTGATGGACTGGCCATGAAATACCAGGCTCTGGGTGATGTTGGCGGCCTGCGGGTGATCGGAATTCACCGTAACGTCTATCGCGCTGGTGTCTGCCGGTGCCGGCAGGCCGCAGCTTGTAGGGGACAGCGAAGTGGTGCGGTTCTTCCAGCTCTCGACGGCGAGGACAGCCTTGCGGGCATCCACAGCGAAGGCCGTGCCTTCGGCACTGTAGTTGCCTTCGCTGCCTGCACCGAAAACCCAGGCCCGCTTGGAGCTCACGACTCCTGCCACCTTGCCGTCCATGGTCAGCAGCGGGCCGCCGCTGTTTCCAGGATTGATGGCGGCGTCGGTCTGGATCAGGTTGCTGACCGTCCTTGTGCCGATTGTCTGCTCCCGGTTCAGTCCGCTGACGCGTCCCGCGGTGAAGGTCAGGTCGGCGTCCAGGGGAAAGCCCAGCGCCGCCACGTCTTCGCCCAGTGCCGGGGGAGCGCTGACGAAGTCGAAGATGTGGCCGCTGACCGGGCGGGCGGTGCGCAAAAGAGCAAGGTCGGCCGCCTCATCAATACCGAGTACCTGCGCGCTCGAGATCTCTGTTCCGAGGCTGATGCTGATGGCGGCTTGGTCCTTCACGACGTGTGCGGCGGTGACGATGAGGTCATTCTCGATGAGGAAACCGGTACCGACGCCGCCTGCGTCGCACAGCGTGACGTTGATCTTTGCTACTCCGGAGCGGACACTCGCGACGGTGCCGGCCCACCCGCCCGGCTGTCGGCTTCCGGTAGCGACCGGGTCGGGTGCCGTGACGGCCGCCTGGCTGGTTGGCGGCGGGGTCGCCGGCGCTGCAGACGTGGCCGTTGGGGTGGCCGGTGCAGCCGGTGCAGTCGGTGCGGCGCCGGGAAGGGACACGCAGCCGCTCAGCGCGAGAAGTGTCGTCATCGCCGCAGCTGCCGGGAGTGCGAACATTCGGTGGGCGTGGGCTTTCATGGCAGTCCTCCCCAATACAAGGTTGCCGCTCCAGCCCTCCCAAACCATCGCGAAGTGCCCTCAAGATAACGCATGCGCCGGCGAACAACCAGAGGGGAGCCGGGTGCCATGCGCCGCCGCGCTGCTTCGGTTACCCCTGCACTTGCTGCAGCTGTTCGAGCACCTCGGGCGGAATGGCGTAGATGAAGACGACCGCCAGGAGGTTCTTGGAGGCGTGGACGAAGTAGGAGAACATCACGTTCTTCCCGGTCCAGACGTACACGAACACCAGGACGGCGCCCATGGCAAGGTACGGCATCAGCACCTGCAGGGTCATTTGCTCCTGGCCCACGATGTGCAGGGCCGCGAAGAGGACCACGGACATGATGCAGCAGACCCAGAGGTTGACCCGGCGGCTCAGTTTGCCGATCAGCAAATGGCGGAAAATGTACTCCTCGACGAACGGGCCGACCAACACCAGCAGGGGGACCATGAGCCAGACCGGGACCTGCTGCATGAGCGCCTGAAGGCCCGCCTGG
Source organism: Arthrobacter sp. 05T410 (assembly GCF_056396505.1). NCBI lineage: Bacteria > Bacillati > Actinomycetota > Actinomycetes > Micrococcales > Micrococcaceae > Arthrobacter > Arthrobacter sp. 05T410. The sequence continues at coordinate 145,691 of NZ_JBFTLP010000003.1, forward strand.
TTGGCGGAGGTCTGCACAGGTCCGCTGAGGGCCACGAGAACCGCGGTGAGAATGAGCATCGCCACGACGGTCAGCGGCACCATGAGGGCCGTGAACCAGGGCCTTGTGGCAAGGACGCGGAGATCACGGACCGCAACATGCCGCGCGGCGGTCAGGGCAAGGACGCCGACCGTTGCGTAGAAGATCAGGTTCACCGCGTAGGACGCCACCGCAGGATTGGGCGATATCTGCAGCAGCAGCGGCTCCAGCAGGCTGCCCGCCACGGCGAATAGACCGGCCACGGCAACATAGAGTCCAACAGTGATGAAATCCAGCCGGGAGAACCGGTAAAGCTCCGGCTGCGGCGCGGGTGGTGTACGGAGAGCTGTGCCCATGCCCCCAGCCTAGTGCCGAGGCAGGAGGACGCGGTCCAGCTGATCCCCGGCGCCATCGCAGACCTGACGCCCGACGGCGGCACCCGCCTCAGTGCCCGGGGCCTCAGTGCCCAGTGGCGGCCGGCGGTGCCATACTGAGGACGCAAGCCGCCGTCGGGCAGGCTGGCACCTACTGCGAGGACTCCTTGAGCGAACATCTCCGCCTTTCGGGCGTATCCCACGGCTATGGGGACCGCCAGCTCTTTGCCGGCGTCGACGTTGCCATCACGGCCGGTGAACATGTGGCGATCGTCGGCGAAAACGGCGCGGGCAAATCCACACTGCTGCGGATCCTGGCCGGTTTTGAGGCCCCGGACGAGGGCACGTCCGTCAGCCACGGCCGCGTGGGCTACCTTGCCCAGACCCACGGCCTGCCGGAGCTGTTCACTGTCAGCGACGCGATCGACGCCGCACTGGAATCGCTCCGCGCGCTGGAGGCCGAGCTGGACCGTCTGGAGGACGGGCTGGCCGGCGCGGAAGCTGACGAACTGGAGCGCTACGGAAACCTGCAGACGCAGTACCAGCTCCGGGAAGGCTACGCCGCGGAATCCCGGGTGGAAGCGGCGCTGGACAGGCTCGGCCTGGGCGGGCTGGACCGGATGCGGACGCTGGGCTCGCTCTCCGGCGGGGAACAGGAACGGGTGGCACTGGCCTGCGTTCTCGCCGATCCCGCGGACATTTTGCTCCTGGACGAACCCACCAACCACCTGGACGCCAGCGGTACGGCCTGGCTGGAGGCGCGGCTGGCCGCGCACCGCGGCACGGTGGTGGTGGTCTCCCACGACCGCGTGCTGCTGCGCAAAGTGGCCTCAACCGTGATTGAGGTCGATGCCGAGCGCCGGTCGGTCAACCGGTATGGCAACGGTTACGAAGGCTACCTGCGGGAGAAGGCTGCCGAGCGCCAGCGCTGGGCACAGCAGTACCACGGGTGGCTGGACGCGATGGCGGCCGAACGGCTCCAGGCGGACACGGTTGCCGGCAAGATGGGCTACGCCCGCCAGCGCGACGGCGACAAGATGGGGTTCGACTTCAAGGCCGGCACGTGGCAGAAGGCGGCCACCAGCAAGGTCCGCAACGCCCAGGAGCGTCTGCGCCGGCTGGAGGCAAACCCGATTGACCGTCCCCCAGTACCCCTGAAACTGGCAACGGATCTGCGGGCGGACGTGGCCGAAGGCCCGGCGCTCGAGGCGAAGGGGGTCGCGGTGCCCGGCCGGCTGGAACCCACGGATTTCCGGGTGGAAGCCGGCCAGAAGATCCTCATTACGGGCCCCAACGGTGCCGGGAAGTCCACGCTGCTCTCCGTCCTCGCCGGCACGTTGGAACCGGCCCAGGGCAAAGTGGTGAGGCACGGCCGGATCGGCTATCTGCAGCAGGAGTTGGAACTCCCGCAGCGCCCGGGACTGCGGCTCCTGCCCGCCTTTGCCGCGGGCCTGGGCGGCAATGTCGATGAGCACGCCGAGGCGCTGCTGCGCCTGGGGCTCTTCCGGACCAGCGAATTCCACGTGCCGGTGGGCAGCCTATCCGCGGGGCAGCAACGCAGGCTGGCGCTGGCCCGGCTCCTGCTGGGCGGCTTCGGGACGATGCTGGTGGATGAGCCCACCAACCACCTGGCGCCCGTGCTGGTGGAACAGCTTGAAGCGGCCCTGTCCGAGTTCGCAGGGACACTGGTCATGGTCAGCCACGACCGCGCGCTGGGTGAGTGGTTCAGCACCTGCGCCCGGCGAGGAACGAGCCGAGAAACAAGGCACGGCGCCAGGCAGGAAACCGGGCACGGAAACGGCGCCGGTAACTGGCTCCGGTACTCGATGCGCGACGGCGCCCTGGCGTAGCAGAACGATTCGCCGGAGCCTGCGCGGACCAAATAGAACATTATTCGGCTATTTGGCAGATTTGGTGTCATTAATTAGGCATAGCGCCTGACTGCTGTTGCCCGCGTCACGGCCGGTCCGGGAATTCCAGTACGATGGATGAGCCGCGCGAGGGTTTGACTCCTTGTGAGGTTCGGTACATCTTGCTGTCCCACCGGGCAGAAACCCGAATGGAATGTAACCGAATCCCGGTCCCGTCCCGGCCATAATCCGACCTACAAGGAACCGTTGTGCCATCAATTACCCCCACAGAACTCCAGAGCGCGCCCGCGGAATCCGCCGTCGACTCGACCCTCAGCGCCGAGGGCTATAAGAAGACCCTGAGCGGGCGCCACGTGACGATGATCTCGATGGGCGGCGCAATCGGCGTCGGCCTGTTCATGGGCGCCGGCGGACGCCTGGCCTCCACGGGCCCGGCGCTGATCTTCTCCTACGCCATCGCCGGCGTGATCGCCTACCTGCTCATGCGGGCGCTGGGCGAACTCATCATGTACCGCCAGACCTCGGGCTCCTTCGTCAGCTACGCCGGCGAAATGTTCGGCAAGAAGGGCGCCTTCCTCTCCGGCTGGATGTACTTCATCAACTGGGGCATGACCGGGATCGCCGAACTGATCGCGATCGGCCTGTACTTCCAGTTCTTCTTCCCCAACGTGCCGGTGGAAGCCTCCGCGATTGCCGCCCTCGCGCTGCTCGTGGCCGTCAACCTGCTCAGCGTCAAGGCGTTCGGCGAGTTTGAATTCTGGGCGTCCTGCCTTAAGGTCGGCGCCATCCTGATCTTCCTGGCCGTGGGCACCTTCATGGTGGTCACCAACGCCAAAGTCGGCACGGGCCACGCCTCAGTCGCCAACCTCTTCGCCGACGACGGCGGGATGTTCCCCAAGGGCGCCCTGGTGATGGTCCTCGTGCTCAACGCCGTGATCTTCGCCTACAACGGCATCGAACTCGTCGGCATCACCGCCGGTGAGATGGAAAACGCCAAGCGCGAAGTGCCCAAGGCAATCCGCGCCGTCGTACTGCGCATTGTGGTGTTCTACGTCGGTTCCGTGCTGCTGCTGGCCATGCTGCTGCCCTCGGACCAGTACAAGGCCGGCGTGTCCCCGTTCGTCACCGTGTTTGGCCAGATGGGCCTCGGCTGGGTGGGCGACGTGATGAACATGATCGTCATCACCGCCGCACTGTCCTCCTGCAACTCGGGCCTGTACTCGATCGGCCGTGTCTTCCGCACCATGGCCAACAACGGGCACGCCCCGCAGTGGCTCACCAGGATGTCCAAGCGCCACGTGCCGTACGCGGCCATCCTGGCGATCGCCGCCTTCTACCTCGTGGGCATCCTGCTGAACATCTGGCTCGGCGGCTCGCACGCCTTCGACCTCGCGCTGAACACCGCCTCGATCGGCGTGATCTTCACGTGGGGCGCCATCTTCGCCAGCCAGATCGCGCTGCGCCACCAGAAGGGCCGCGTCTCCAGCCTGCCCATGCCGGGCTCGCCGTGGACCAGCTGGGCCGGGCTGGTCGCGCTGCTGGCCATCACCGTGCTGATCGGCTTCGACACCATGACCAGCAAGACCGGCGAGGTCTTCCACCTGGGCCTGTGGACCCTGGCGACCGTCCCGTTCTTCGCCCTGGTGCTGTGGCTGGGCTGGCAGAAGGTCAAGAACAACGCGCCCAAGAGCGAGCTCTACAGCTAGGACCCACCGGTCCCGACGCGTAGCGTAGCGCGGCGACGGCGGCAGCCACCTGGCAAAGGTGGCTGCCGCCGTCGCGTTTAGCTGCGTTTAAAGCGGAGGGCCCTCAGTAGCTGGCGGGGGTGCCGCCGGGCTCAGCCACCGCATCCGGTGGGATGTAGTCGGCGGCAAGGGCCTCGGAGCCGCGGGCCAGGATGGACACATCGGCCCCGACCAGCACGAACGCGGCGCCGGCGGCCAGGTAAGCGCGGGCCGTTGCCGGGTTGAAGGCGTTCACGCCGGCAGGTTTGCCGGCCGCTGTGGCGGCGGCGAGGCAGTGTTCGACGGCGGCGCGTACCCGGGGGTGTTCCTGCTGGCCCAGCAGCCCCATGGAGGCGGCGAGGTCGGAGGGCCCGAGGAAGATCGCGTCCACGCCCTCCACTTCGAGGATCTCCCCGACGGCGGCCACTGCGGCAACGGATTCAATCTGGACGGTGACGCTGACGGTGCCGGAGGCGCGGGCGAGGTAATCCGGGATACGGTTCCAGCGCGCGGCCCGGGCAAGGGCCGAGCCCACCCCGCGGACGCCGTGGGGCGGGTAGCGGGTGGCGGCCACGGCGGCCTCCGCCTCGGCTGCCGAGTTCACCATGGGGATCAGCAGGTTCTGGACGCCCAGGTCCAGATACTGCTTGATGAGCACCGTGTCATTCACCGGCGGCCGGACCACCGGATGGACCGGGTAGCCGTGCACGGCCTGCAGTTGGGCCAGGATGGATTCGAGGCCGTTGGGGCTGTGCTCGGCGTCGATCAGGAGCCAGTCCAGGCCGGACCCGGCGCAAAGCTCGGCCACCAGGGGACTGCCCGAACACACCCACATCCCGGCCAGCGGCCGGCCGGCAGCGCCGGTTTGGTTGCGCAGGGCGTGCTTGAAGGTTGCGTCGGGTTCTACTCGAAGCGGCATGTGATGCTCCCCAGGGGTCCGTAGTCGGCGTGCACGGTGTCACCCTTGTAGACCCAGAGGGGCCGGGTGAAGGAGCCGGCGAGGATGATGTCGCCGGCTTTCATGCCGTCGCCGTGGGCGGCGATCTTGTTGGCCAGCCAGTGCACGCCGTTGGCCGGGTGGTCCAGGACGCCGGCGGCCACGCCGGTTTCCTCCACGGTCTGGTTCTTGTAGAGGATGGCGGAGACCCAGCGCAGGTCCACGGCGTCCGGGCGGACGGGGTTGCCGCCGATCACCATGGCGCCCATCGCCGCGTTGTCCGCGATGGTGTCCACGATGGTCCGGCCCTCCATTTCGATCCGGGAGTCCAGGATCTCCAGGGCCGGGACCACGTAGTCCGTGGCGGTCAGGACGTCGAAGATGGTGCAGCCGGGACCGGCGAGGTCCTTCTTCAACACGAACGCGAGCTCCACCTCCACCCGGGGATGGGTGTACCGGTCCCAGTCCACGGAGCAGCCGGTTTCCAGCACCATGTCATCGAAGATGGCGCCGTAGTCCGGCTCGGTGATGCCGGTGGCGGCCTGCATCGCCTTGGACGTGAGGCCGATCTTGCGGCCCACGAGCCGGCGTCCGGCGTCCTCGTTGCGCCGCCGCCACAGCCGCTGGACTGCGTAGGAGTCCTCCACCGTCATCCCCGGGTAGCGGGTGGTCAGGCGGGGGACCGGTTTGCGGTTCCGGCCGGCTTCCAGCAGTTCGTCTGCGATGGCCTCGATCGTCGCGGAATCCAGCACGCTAAACCTGCGCCCCGAGCTTGAATCCCGTCGCTTCTCCGGCGGAGCCGTCCTCTTCCTTGCGGGTGTACGAGAAGCCGTCGGCGCCCACGGTCACGGCCATCTCGCTCTTTTCCTCACGGACGATCACGGGCTGCGGGTTGCCGTCGAGGTCCAGGACCAGAGAGGCCTCGGTGTACCAGGAGGGGACCACGGGGTTGCCCCACCAGTCACGGCGCTGGTTGTCGTGAACGTCCCAGGTGATGGTGGGGTTGTCCGGGTCGCCGGTGTAGTAGTCCTGGGTGTAGATCTCGATGCGGTGGCCGTCCGGGTCCAGGATGTAGAGGTAGAAGGCGTTGGAGACTCCGTGCCTGCCAGGGCCGCGTTCGATCCGGTCCGAGATGCGCAGGGCGCCCATCTTGTCGCAGATCTGAATGATGTTGTGCTTCTCGTGCGTGGCGAAGGCAATGTGGTGCAGCCGCGGGCCGTTGCCGCCGGTCAGGGCGGTGTCGTGCACGGTCTGCTTGCGATGCATCCACGCGGCGTACGTGACGCCGTCGGAGTCCTTGATGTCCTCGGAGACGCGGAAGCCCAGGTCCTCGAGGTACGCCCGGCCGCGCGGGACGTCCGGGGTGACCTGGTTGAAGTGGTCCAGCCGGACCAGTTCGCCGGCGGAGTAGAGGTCGTAGCGCTGCGTAAGGCGCTCGACGTGTTCGGTCTCGTAGAAGAATTCGTAGGGGAAGCCCAGCGGATCCTCGACGCGGACGGCGTCGCCGATGCCCTTGGTGAAGCCTTCCTTGCGGCGCTCGGTGCGGCAGCCCAGTTCCTTGTAATAGGCCTCGGCCGCGTCCACCTCGGCCGGCGACTTCACCCGGTAGGCGAAGGCGGCCGCAGCGGCCACGGGCCCCTTGCGCAGCACCAGGTTGTGGTGGATGAACTCCTCGAGGGAGCGCAGGTAGATGGTGTTCTCGTCTTCCTCGGTGACGTGCAGGCCCAGCAGGTCCACATAGAACTGGCGGGACTTGGCGAGGTCCGTGACCACGAGTTCCAGGTAGGCGCAGCGGACGATGTCCGGGGCCGGGACAGTGGGGGTGGGGACGAAGTTGGTCATGGTGCTCTCTCTTCTTTGAAAGGGGTCTGGGTGGCGCCGGCGGGAAACTTAGGCGCCGAATTTGGGCGTATGGACGGTGCCCAGGGTGATGTGGACAGCCTGCTGGTCGGTGTAGAAGTCGATCGAGCGGTACCCGCCCTCGTGGCCCAGGCCCGAGGCCTTGACGCCGCCGAAGGGGGTGCGGAGGTCGCGGACGTTGTGGCTGTTGAGCCAGACCATGCCGGCCTCGACGTTTTGGGAGAAGTTGTGCGCGCGGGTCAGGTTCTGGGTCCAGATGTACGCCGCGAGCCCGTACCTGGTGTTGTTCGCCAGGGCGAGGGCTTCCTCGTCGGTATCGAACGGGGTGATGGCGACGACGGGGCCGAAGATCTCCTCCTGGAAGATCCGCGCGTCCGGGGCGACGTCGGCGAACACCGTGGGTGCGATGTAGTTGCCCTCGGGCAGGTGGTCAGGGCGGCCGCCGCCGGCCAGCAGCCGGCCCTCGGACTTGCCGATCTCCACGTAGGAGGCCACCTTGGCGTAGTGCTCGGGGTGGACCAGCGCGCCGACCTCGGTCTTGGGGTCGTGCGGGTCACCGACCACGATGTTCCTGGCCCGGGCGGCGTACTTGTCGCAGAATTCCTCGTACACGGCGCGCTCCACCAGGATTCGGGAGCCGGCGGTGCAGCGCTCGCCGTTGAGCGAGAAGACGCCGAACAGGGCGGAGTCGATCGCGGCCTCAAGGTCGGCGTCGGCGAACACGACGCACGGTGACTTGCCGCCGAGCTCCATGGAGAGGCCCTTGAGGTTGGCCGCGGCGTTGCGGAAGATGGTCTGGCCGGTGGTGGTTTCGCCGGTGAAGGAGATCAGCGGCACATCCGGGTGCTTGACCAGGGCGTCGCCGGCTTCCTCACCGAGGCCGTTGACCAAGTTGAAGACGCCGTCGGGGAGCCCTGCGTCCTTGAAGATCGTCGCCCAGAGCGAGGCCGAGAGCGGGGTGAATTCGGCCGGCTTGAGGACCACGGTGTTGCCGGTGGCCAGGGCCGGGGCGAGCTTCCAGGACTCGAGCATGAACGGGGTGTTCCACGGGGTGATGAGCCCGGCGACGCCGATCGGCTTGCGGTTGACGTAGTTGATCTGGGCGCCGGGGACCTTCATGGCGTCGTCGAACTGGGCCACGATCAGGTCCGCGAAGAAGCGGAAGTTCTCGGCCGCGCGCAGCGCCTGGCCCTTGGCCTGAGTGATGGGCAGGCCGGTGTCGAAGGTTTCGAGCTCGGCCAGGCGGGCCTCCTGGGCTTCGACGGCGTCGGCGATCCTGTTCAGGACCCGGGCCCGCTCGCGCGGCTTCATCTTCGGCCACGGGCCGTTGGTGAACGCCTCGCGGGCCGCGGCTACGGCGAGGTCGATGTCTTCCTTCTGGCCGGCGGCGGCGGTGGCGTAGTTGGTGTTGGACACCGGGTCCAGGACATCGAAGGTCGCCCCGCCCACCGAATCAACGAAGTCGCCGTTGATGTAGTGCTGGATGTGGGTGGGAAGGCCCTGCGGAACGTAGTGAGTGGTGGTTTCTGCGGCAGTAAACGTCATTGTTTTTCCTTACTGATAGTGCAACGCGGGGTCACTTACGGCCCATGCCGGGCGCCTTAATGGGCGCTAAGTGACCCCGCGTTGGTTTGGGCGAGGTACGCGTCCAGGGTGGCGCTGCGGTGGCGGCGGGCGGCCTTTTCGATGTCATCCGGGCTGGCGCCGGATTCGATGAGCTGCAGCAGCGCCTCGTGCTCGTCGACGGATTCGTGGGCCCGGCCCGGGACGAAGCGGAACGTGGAGGAGCGCAGTGACGCCAGCCGGTTCCAGCCCCGGTGGACGAGGTCCAGGATGTGCGGGTTGGGGCAGTGCTCGAACAGGACGCTGTGGAAGTCCTGGTTCAGCCGGGTGAACCGGACGGGGTCGAAGTGCTGCAGGCATTCGCGCATCTCGGCGTTGACTGCCCGGGCGCGGGCCACGTCCGCCGCCCCGATCAGCGGGGCCGAGAGTGCCGTTGCGGCGCCCTCAACGATGCTGAGGGTCTGCATCGTGTAGAGGTATTCGGTGGGGTCGATTCCGGACACAGTGGCGCCGACATTCCGCTCGAACTTGACCAGGCCCTCGGCCTCGAGCCGGCGGATCGCTTCGCGGACCGGCACCACGCTGACGCCCAGGTCCTCGGCTATCTTGGCCAGCACCAGCCGGTAGCCGGGGGAGTAGGTCCCGTCCACGATCCGGGCCTTGACGGCCGCATAGGCCTGCTCGGATTTGCTGCCGGAAGTCGCGGCCGGCGTGGCTGCGGCCCTGGCTGTCTCAGTCATTGGCCTTGCCTGCTTCCCATTCCTGGTACCGGGTCCGCCAGGCGGCGTTGAGCGGGTAGAGGCCGTCGACGCTGTGGCCCTGCTGCACCATCTCGGCGATGAAGGTTTCCTCGCGTTCCTGCGCGATGGAGTCGTCCGCGAGCTCGTCGGCGAGGGCCGGCGGGATCACCAGGATCCCGTCGGCGTCCGCGACGATGATGTCCCCGGGCTGCACGGTGGTGCCGCCACAGGCGATGGTGATGTCCGTGTCCCAGGGGATGTGCCGGCGGCCCAGGACGGCCGGGTGCGGGTTGGCATAGTACGTAGGCATGTCCATGGCGGCCACGGCGGTGAAGTCGCGCACGCCGCCGTCGGTGATGATGGCGGCGGCGCCGCGGACCTGGGCGCGCAGGGCCAGGATGTCGCCGATCGTGCCGGTGCCCTTTTCGCCGCGGGCTTCCATCACCAGGATCTCGCCCTCGTTGACGGAATCGATGGCCTTCTTCTGGGCATTGAAGCCGCCGCCGTGGGTCGTGAACAGGTCCTCGCGGTTGGGCACGTAGCGCAGGGTCCGGGCCAGGCCCACGATCCGCCGCTCCGGGCGGGTGGAGGACAGGCCGTCGATGCTGACGTTGTTCAGGCCGCGCTTGCGCAGCTGGGAGGACAGGGTGGCCGTGCAGACGGACTCCAGTTTGGCCTTCAGCTCCGGGGACAGGCCCGGCGTCCCTGCCGGCTGGGCGGCGGCGAGGCCGGCCGCTTCACGGGAACCGTAGGCTTCCTCCCGCTGGAGATCATCGGTCTTGGGCCGGGCGCCGAAGTCCGCGAACGGCGTCGTGCCTTCCTCCACCCGGGTGACCAGCCGGCCGGTAGTGAGCCCGCCGCCGGCGGCGCCTCCCGTCGTCGCGCTGACTTCCACCTCGACGACGTCGCCCGGCGTGGCCACCGACGCCCCGGCGGGGGTGCCGGTGAGGATGATGTCGCCCTCTTCGAGGGTGAGCAGCTGGGACAGGTCGGCCACGAGCCGGGCGAACGGGAAGAGCAGGTCCACGGTGGTGTCGTCCTGGACCAGTTCACCGTTGTGCCACGTGCGGATCCGCAGTTTGGCGGGATCGACGGCGTCTGCCGCGATCAGGCCCGGGCCCACGGGCGTGAAGCCGTCGCCGCCCTTGGAGCGGAGGTTGGAGCCCTTGTCCGCGTAGCGGAGGTCGTAGACGCCGAGGTCGTTGCTGGCGGTGACCCATTCGACATGGCTCCACGCATCCTCGAGGCCCACGCGGCGGGCGGTCTTGCCGATGATCAGGGCGATCTCGCCCTCGTAGCCGAGGAGTTCGCAGCCGGCCGGGCGCTCCACGGTTGAAGGCGCTGATGCAGAACCGAGAGCCAGCGACGAGGACGGCTTCAGGAAGTAGGAGGGCTGCTCGGGTGTGCGGCCGCGCTGGGCTGCCCGGCTGGGGTAGTTGATATGCACCGCGATGACCTTGCGGGCCGCGGCCAGGATGTGGTCGGTGACCTGTTCCAAGTATTACTCCTCATCGAGTACGAAATCGTATACGAAACACTATGGCCCGGAAGCCGGGGAGCGTCAACCCCTTGCGCGGGGATGTTTGCCGGGGCATTTGCCGGGGCCTGTGGGGACACTTGTAACCTGCGTCATATCTGACGTACAGTTTTGGATCAGGGACCGAAATTCTATTATCGAACGTCACGTTCTAATATCGAACACGCTAGGTCGGCGACAGGCCGCCACACAACGAAGTGAGGAAAGCCCGTGCATTTCCACCACCACGGCTACGTATCCGGTGACCCGCGGGTCCAGCCGGCCGCCGGCGCCGGCATCGACCGGCCCACACACCTTCCCGACGAGGTAGATGTGCTGATCGTGGGCTCCGGCCCCGCCGGCATGCTCGCCGCAGCCCAGCTGTCCCAGTTCCCGGGCGTCACCACCCGGATCGTGGAACGCAGGCCGGGCCGGCTCGCGATCGGCCAGGCCGACGGCATCCAGGCCCGCAGCGTCGAGACCTTCCAGGCCTTCGGTTTCGCCGAGCGGATCATCGCCGAGGCGTACCGCATCACGGAGATGGCGTTCTGGAAGCCGGATCCCGCGGACCCCTCGAACATCGTCCGCAGCGCCCGCACCCTCGATGACCCGGGCGGGATCAGCGAGTTCCCGCATCTCATCGTCAACCAGGCCCGCGTGCTCGACTACTTCGCCGAGTTCATGGCCATGTCCCCGAGCCGCATGAGCCCGGACTACGGGCTGGAGTTCCGCGGCCTGGAGGTCACCGGCGAGGGCGAGTACCCGGTCGCCGTGACGCTGGCGCACACCGCCGGTCCTGACGAGGGCCGGGAGCGCATCGTGCGGGCCAAGTACGTGGTGGGCGCGGACGGCGCCCGCAGCAAGGTGCGCGACTCGATCGGCTGCACCATGGCGGGCGACCAGGCCAACCACGCGTGGGGCGTCATGGACGTGCTCGCCTCCACGGATTTCCCCGACATCCGGCTCAAATGCGCCATCCAGTCCCACGACGGCGGCAGCATCCTGCTGATCCCGCGCGAGGGTGGGCATCTCTTCCGCATGTATGTCGATCTCGGCGAGGTCGCCGCGGACGACCGCGGTGCGGTCCGCAAGACCACCATCGAGCAGATCATCGCCAAGGCCAACGCGATCATCCACCCCTACACGCTTGACGTGCGCAACGTGGCCTGGCACAGCGTGTACGAGGTGGGCCACCGCCTCACCGACAGGTTCGACGACGTCCTCCCGGAGGAGCTGGGCACCCGCACGCCGCGGGTGTTCATCACCGGCGACGCGTGCCACACGCACAGCGCCAAGGCCGGCCAGGGCATGAACGTCTCCATGCAGGACGGCTTCAATATCGGCTGGAAGCTCGGCCACGTGCTGGAGGGACGCAGCCCGGAGAGCCTGCTGTCCACGTACTCGGCCGAGCGGCAGGTGGTCGCGAAGAACCTGATCGACTTCGACAAGGTGTGGTCGACGCTCATGGCGAAGAAGCCCGAGGAGTTTGAAAACCCCTCCGAGCTCGAGGACTTCTACGTGCGCACCGCCGAGTTCCCTGCCGGCTTCATGACCGAGTACTCGCCGTCGATGGTCGTCGCCGAGGCCACGCACCAGCAGCTGGCCACCGGCTTTCCCGTCGGCAAGCGCTTCAAGTCCGCGCCGGTTGTGCGGGTCTGCGACACCAACCCGGTCCAGCTCGGCCACCAGGCCACGGCGGACGGCCGCTGGCGCATCTACGTCTTCGCGGACCAGGCGGCGCCAGCACAACAGGCGGGGGCCCCGTCGCCCGCCGCGGACCTCGCCGCGTGGCTGGCCAGCGCGCCGGACTCGCCGCTCGCCGCCACCCCCGCGGGGGCCGACCGTGACGCCTGGTTCGACGTGAAGGTGATCTACCAGCAGGATCACACTGGCATCGACATCGGCAACGTCCCCGCGGTGTTCAAACCGGAGGTGGGGCCGTTCAAGCTCCCCTACCTCGAAAAGGTCTACGGCACCGACCCGGCGGCGGACATCTTTGAGTTGCGCGGCATCGACCGCGGCGGCGTCATCGTGGTGGTGCGCCCGGACCAGTACGTGGCCACCGTCCTGCCGCTGACGGCGACGGCGGAGCTTGCCGCGTTCTTCGCACCCCTGTTGCGGGCAGGGCGGCCCGCGGCGGTGTGACCGCGTGGAGTTGGCCTTCTTCGCAAGGTTTGTCCGGGCTGGCGGTCAGAGGCCGGCTGCCTGCCTGGACCTGTATTCCGCGGCGGGGTAGACGCCAAGGATGCGTACCTCTGTGGTGAAGAACTCCAGTTCCTCCAGCGCCAGTCTGAGCGGCAAATCCTCGGGGTGCCCCTCGACGTCGGCCATGAACATCGTGGCCGCAAATTCATTGCCTACCATGTAGCTTTCCAGCCGCGTCATGTTTACCCCGTTCGTGGCGAATCCTCCCAGCGCCTTGTAGAGGGCTGAGGGGACATTCCGGACACGGAATACAAAGCTGGTGACGGCCGGTCCGGACAGGATGTCCCGGGCCGGCAGAGGCTTTTCCCGTGCCAGAACCACGAACCGCGTGGTGTTGGAGGGGTCATCCTCGACGGCGGAGGCGAGCACCTCCAGGCCATAGAGTTGAGCCGCGAGTGGAGGAGCGAGCGAGAGTTTGGTGGGATCGTTCCAGTCGCGCACTTCCCGGGCGGACCCGGCAGTATCGCCGGCGATCACGGGGCGCAGGCTGGCGGAGCGGATCAGACGCCGGCACTGCCCCAACGCGTGGAGGTGGCTGTGGACCTCGGTGGCTGCCTCGATGGTGCTGCCCGGGATTCCCAGCAGGTCGAAGTGGATGGGCAGAAAATACTCGCCGACGATCTGCAGCCCGGACTGGGGCAGCAGCACATGGATATCGGCCACCCGGCCGGCAATGGAGTTTTCGATCGGAATCATGGCCAGGTCGGCGGTGCCGACGGCCACCAGTTCAAAGGCGTCTTCGAAACTCGCGCAGGGAACGCTCTCCAGTTCGGGGAACATCTGCATGCACGCAATATTGGAGTTGGCGCCCGGTTCACCCTGGTACGCAATCTTCTGGGCCATGCTCCGTATGGTTTCACGCCAGGCGCCCGCTCACCCAAGTAAGACGCGACAGGGCCGTTTGAGGACCAAAAACGGTCCCTGCCGCGACTCAGCTGGGGTTCAGATACTTGGCGAAGTGGTCCTCGATCCGCTGCCAGGCTTCCGGGGCCGATTCCGGATCCGGGCCGATGCCCATGACCCGCATGAGCGGCCGCAGCACTTTCGGCCCGGTCTCCACGTCGTTGAGGAAGGCGTGCCCGGCGTGCGGGAACTCCTTCACGTCGTTCTCCACGCCCAGCCCGTCGAGCACAGCCGCGAGTTTCGCTGCTTCGCCGGGCAGGGTGCGGTCCCGGCCGCCGAAGTTGGCCACGATCGGGCAGGCACCGGCGAGGGCCTCCCGGGGGTCTTTTGGGCGCCGCCCGTAGTTGACGGCGGCGGCGTCGAAGCCGTCATTGGCCAGCAGCAGGGCGAAGCCGCCGCCCATGCAGAAGCCGATGACGCCGATCTTGCCGGTGGTCCGGCCGGTTTCGCGCAGCCAGTCCCGGGCGGCGGCCAGATCGGTGAAGGCCCGGCCCTCGCCCGCGGACAGCGCGCGCATGGTGGCGACGAGGCAGCGGCGCGCCCCGCCGTCGCTGTACAGGTCAACGGCCAGTGTCAGGTAGCCGGCCGCCGCCATCCGGTCGGCGTGGCGGACGGTGATGTCGTCCAGGCCAAACGCCTCATGGACCATCAGGACCGCGGGGAACGGCCCTTCGCCCTGCGGCGTCGCCAGGTAGCCGCGCAGCGCCGGCGAACCGCCGGCGGCGGCACCGGACCGGCCGAGGTCAGTATTGCTGAGATCCCGGGCGGCGGGCTTGCCGCGTCCTGCGTGTGTCCGTGCCATTCTGACCCCTCCGTCGTCTGTGGGGCCATTCTTGCACGGGCGCAAAAAAGCGGCGCCGGAGATCCCCCAAAGGAAAATCCGGCGCCGCCAACGTCCTAAAGACTAGTCCTTCTTGAAGGCGTCCTTGACGGTTTCGCCGACCTTCTTCGCGTCGGCTACAACCTGGTCCTTCTGGCCCTCGGCGCGCAGCTGGTCGTTGCCAGTGGCGTTTCCGGCAGTTTCCTTGGCCTTGCCGCCGAGGTGCTCCGCTTCGTTCTGAATCTTGTCTCCGACACCCATGGTGTAGGCCACCTTTCGTTCCGGTTGAAAATACTGTCCGATCAGCCTAACACAAAGCATGCTTACTAATTCAAGGGGTCTCGCAGGGTAATTCTCCGGAGCGTCATCCGCGGCAGCGGCGGTGCGGTTCGCGAAAGGATGAAATCCCCCCGGCCCGCGGGCTAGGCTCGAGGTCATGAACCACAAGACCACTCTCACGCAGCACATCAATGCTCCGACGGACGCGGTCTGGGCGGTGGTGTCGGACATTCCCGGATCTGCGGCGACCCTGTCCGGCGTCGAATCGATCCAGATGCTCACCGACGGACCCTATGCCGTGGGTACCCGCTGGAAGGAGATCCGCACCATGATGGGGCGCGCGGAAACGGTGGAGATGTGGGTTGCCCGGTCCGAGGCGCCGTCGAACGGCCGGGCCGGCAGCACCACTGTGAAGGCCCTCCAGGGCGGCGCCGACTACACCACCAGGTTCGCGCTCGCGGAGCGCGGCGGGGGAACCGACCTTACGCTGACCTTTGGCGCCGAAGTCATCAAACCGACCCGGTTCAGCAGGATCATGCTCACCGTGTTCGGTCCGCTCGGGATGCGCATCACCCGCAAGGCGCTTGCAAAAGACCTGGCGGACATCGCGGCCAAGGCCGAGTGCCAGTGATGGTCCGGCGCGCTGCGGCTGAGAAAACCCCCAAGGTCACCGCCCCCCGGCTCGCGCCGGTCCGTCCCGGGGATCTGCAGGACGACCCTGCCCCGGAGTTCCGGCGGGGTGTTCGGTACGACGGCGTCCGCTACAGCCGCGCGTCGGCAGACGGTCTGGACCTGGGCGGTACGGACTTTGCCGAGTGCGAATTCACCGGGATGTCCTTCAATGAGACGCAGCTGCGGGGCGCGACTTTCCGTGACTGCATCCTGGCCGAGACGTACGCCCCGGTGCTGATGGCGGCCCGGACCAGCCTGCGGGATGTCGAGATCGGCAACCCCCGCTGGGGATCGGCGGAGCTCTATGAAAGCGGCTGGCAGTCCGTGCGGATCGACGGCGGCAAACTCGACTACGTGAACCTGCGCGGGTCCAAGCTCACGGACGTGCAGATCAGCGACTGCATCATTAACGAGCTGGATCTGGGCTCCTGCACCGCCACGCGCGTCGCTTTGAAGAACTGCACGATCGGCACCCTCGATTTCACCGGAGCCCGGCTCAAGGACTTCGACCTCCGGGGCACCGACTTCCGCACCGTCAGCGGTCTGGGCAGTCTGTCCGGCCTCGTCGTCGACGATCACCAGCTCACCCTGCTCGCTCCATTGCTCGCGGCTCATCTGGGCGTCGTCGTCGCGTAATCCGGCGGCATCCGGTTGACCCCCTTGCCCCGCCGTGTAATCTTTATAGAACGAACGGTCGGTAAATTACTCTGCTGCCGGCCCCGCTTTCTTGGTGAAGGATGTTCTCATGGTCGAGGCTTTTCTTGTTGGCGGCGCCCGCACTCCCGTGGGCCGCTACGGCGGCGCCCTCTCCGCAGTCCGCCCCGATGACCTGGCCGCACTGGTAGTCCGCGAGGCTGTGGCCCGCGCCGGCGTCGATCCGGACACCATCGACGAGGTCATCCTCGGCAACGCCAACGGCGCCGGCGAAGAGAACCGCAACGTGGCCCGCATGGCCACCCTCCTAGCCGGGCTGCCGCTGCACATCTCCGGCATCACCGTGAACCGGCTCTGCGCCTCCGGGCTCAGCGCCATCATTATGGCCAGCCACATGATCAAGTCCGGCGCCGCGGACATCGTGATCGCGGGCGGCGTCGAATCCATGAGCCGTGCCCCCTGGGTCCAGGAAAAACCCCGGACCGCCTTCGCCAAACCGGGCGAAATCTTCGACACCTCCATCGGCTGGCGTTTCGTCAACCCCCAGTTCACCAAGGGCGAGCTGTCCAGGGACGGCAAAATGACCTACTCCATGCCGGAGACGGCAGAAGAGGTGGGGCGGGTTGACGGCATCTCGCGGGAGGACGCCGACGCCTTCGCCGTCCGCTCCCACGAACGCGCCCTGGCCGCCATCGCCGCCGGCCGCTTCGCGGAGGAAATCGTCCCCGTGACCGTCAAGACCCGCAAGGGCGAGACCGTGGTGGACACCGATGAGGGCCCCCGCGCCGGCACCACCATGGACGTCCTCGCCGGGCTCCGGCCGGTAGTCAAGGGCGGCTCGATCGTCACCGCCGGCAACTCCTCCACCCTCAACGACGGCGCCTCCGCCATCATCGTTGCCTCGGAGGCCGCGATCCAGAAGCTTGGCCTCACGGCCCGCGCCCGCATCATCGACGGCGCCTCAGCCGGCTGCGAGCCCGAAATCATGGGCATCGGGCCGGTTCCGGCCACCCAGAAGGTGCTCGCCCGTTCCGGGCTCAGCGTCGATGACCTCGGCGCCGTCGAGCTCAACGAGGCGTTCGCGACCCAGTCCCTGGCCAGCATGCGCCGGCTCGGCCTCGACCCGGAGATCGTAAACCGCGACGGCGGTGCGATCTCCCTGGGCCACCCGCTGGGGTCCTCCGGTTCCCGGATCGCCATCACACTGCTGGGCCGGATGGAGCGCGAAAACGCCAAAATCGGCCTTGCCACCATGTGCATCGGCGTCGGCCAGGGCACGGCCATGCTGCTGGAGCGCGTCTAGTGGCGGCCCCGGCCCTCGACCCGGCTGGCTTCGGCACGCTCCTGGTCGAAGAGCGAGAGGACCGCGTGGTGGTGGTGCTCAACCGCCCCGAGGTCCGCAACGCGATCGACCAGCAGATGGTCGATGAACTCCACACCGTCTGCGCCCATCTCGAGCGGCACCCCAAAGTCCTCATCATCGCCGGCTCCAAGGGGGTTTTCGCCTCCGGCGCCGACATCGGGCAGCTGCGCGAGCGGCGCCGCGACGATGCCCTGCAGGGCATCAACTCCACCATTTTCGTCCGGATCGCCAAGCTGCCGATGCCCGTCATCGCAGCCCTGGATGGCTTCTGCCTCGGCGGCGGCGCCGAGCTGGCGTACGCCGCGGACTTCCGGATCGGCACCCCGTCCGTCAGGATCGGCAATCCCGAAACCGGACTCGGCATCCTGGCCGCCGCCGGTGCCAGCTGGCGCCTCAAGGAACTCGTGGGGGAGCCCGTCGCCAAGGAAATGCTGCTCGCCGGTGCCGTGCTGCGCGCAGACCGTGCCCTGGCCGTCAATCTCATCACCGAAATCCATGAACCGGCCGGGCTGATGGCCGCGGCCCACAGCCTCGCCGACCGGATCGCCACACAGGACCCGCTCGCCGTCCGGATCACCAAATCCGTGTTCCATGCCCCGGCCGAGGCGCATCCCCTCATTGACCAGCTGGCACAGGGGATCCTCTTCGAATCCCAGGCCAAGTTCGACCGCATGCAGACATTCTTGGATAAGAAATCAGCCAAGAAAACAGAGAAAAAGTCCGCCAAAGATTCCGGGAAGCAGAAATAGACATGGGCAACTCCGTACTCCCCGCCAACCTTCCGACAGCAGTGGGAGTCCTCGGTGGCGGCCGCATGGGCGCAGGCATCGCCCACGCCTTCCTGATCAACGGAGCCAACGTCGTGGTCGTCGAGCGCGACGAGGCGTCGGCCGAGGCCGCCCGGGAGCGGGTCGAGTCCGCCGCCGCCAAGAGCATTGAGCGCGGCGCCGTGGACGGCAACCTGGACGAGATCGTTTCCCGGCTCGCGGTCACCGTGGACTACGACGACTTCGCCGGCCGGCAGCTGGTGGTCGAGGCCGTTCCGGAGGACTGGGACCTGAAGATCACCGCGCTGCGCGGCATCGAGGAACGGCTCGCCGACGGCGCCTACCTCGCCTCCAACACGTCCTCGCTCTCCGTCAACGGTCTGGCCCGCGAACTGAAGCGGCCGCAGAACTTCCTGGGCCTGCACTTCTTCAACCCGGTGCCGGCGTCGACGCTCATCGAAGTGGTCCTCGGCGAGCAGACTTCCGACGCCCTGGCCCAGGCCGCCCGCGGATGGGTGGAGGCGCTCGGCAAGACCGCCGTCGTGGTCAACGACGCGCCCGGCTTCGCCTCCTCCAGGCTGGGCGTCGCGATCGCCCTCGAAGCGATGCGCATGGTGGAAGAGGGCGTGGCCACCGCGGAAGACATCGACAACGCCATGGTGCTGGGCTACAAGCACCCCACGGGACCGCTGCGGACCACCGACATCGTGGGCCTGGACGTGCGCCTCGGCATCGCGGAGTACCTGCAGTCCACGCTGGGTGACCGTTTCGCTCCGCCGCAGATCCTCCGCGACAAGGTGGCCCGCGGCGAACTGGGCCGCAAGTCCGGCAAGGGCTTCTTCGACTGGACCAAGTGACCGGCATTCGTCCGTGCCCCTAGGATGGTGCGGTGACCTCCCTGGACCGCCCCGCGATCGCGCCCATCACCCTGACCGGCAAGTACGTCGTCCTTGAGCCGCTGAGCCAGGACCACCATGACGGCCTTGTCGAGGCGGCACGCGACGGCGAGCTATGGCACCTCTGGTACACCAGCGTGCCCACACCGCAGCACATGGCCGCCGAGATTGAGCGTCGACTGGCCCTGCAGGACAGCGGCGCCATGCTGCCCTTCACCACGCGGCTGCTCGACCCCGCTACCGGCGGACCGGGCCGGGTGATCGGCATGACCACCTACATGAACATCGACGCCGCCACGCCCCGGGTGGAGATCGGCTCCACCTGGAACGCGGCGTCCGTGCATGGCACCGGCAGCAATCCGGACTCCAAGTTGCTGCTGCTGCGGCACGCCTTCGAGACGCTGGGCTGCCCCGCCGTCGAGTTCCGGACGCACTGGCTCAACCACCAGTCCCGCGAGGCGATCACGCGGCTGGGGGCCAAACAGGACGGCGTGCTCCGCAGTCACACGCGCAGCGCCGACGGGGCGCTGCGGGACACCGTCGTGTATTCCATCCTGGAACATGAATGGCCGATGGTCCGGAACGCCCTCGAATCCCGGCTGGCCAAGCGGCGCTAGCGTGCCGAGTAGGCCTTGGCCCCGTTAAGCGATGCGAAGTACGCCTCGTAGCCCCGGGCGTTCGGGTGGAAGTTTTCGGGACTGGCCAGGGCCGTACGGCTGAAATTGATCCACGGAGCCGCAGAGTTCACGCCGTGACCGGCGAAAGCGGCCCGGACATCGACGTACTCCGCTCCGGTGGCCCGGGCGGCGGCGGCGATGGAGCCGTTCAAGCCGTCCGCCAGGACCGTGGCCTTGTAGATGAACCGGGACATCGGATCAGCCTGGCCGGGCGCCACGGGATCGTAGAGGTAGGGGTAGCCCGTCACTACAACCTTGGCGTTGGGGGCGGCAGCCTTCACGCGCTGGATCATCGCTGTCACGTCGCCGGACAGTCGATGGCTGGAGATCTGGCCCTCGGCGTAGGCACTGGCGGCATCGCACAGCGGACCCGCAGCGGGATTGACCATGGCGGCGCCGCAGGAGGCGAGGATTTCCGCAAACCGGAGGTTGTTGCCGCCGGCAGTGATGGTGACGAGCCCGGTGGTCCTGGTCAGCCGCCTGAGCTGGGTGTTGACGACGTCCTGGGTCGTCTTGCCGCTGCAGGCCGCGTTGGCGACGAGTTTGATGGTCTTCGTGTGGGCAGCGAGTTCGGAATAGCTGTTCTCGCTGCGGTAGCAATCATCCAGGTACGGCCCCGCCCCCAGCCCGGCGGCATAGGAGTCTCCGAGCGCGACGTACCGGGTCCTGTCCGCCGCCTCCGCCGGTACCGCCGCCACACCGGCCGCCATGGCCAGGGCGGCGAGACCGGCCGCCAGAGCCGTCCGCCGGCGTCGAAGTTTCAGACGTCCCATGGTGTTCTCCTCAGTGGCACCCTGGGTTCAGCGCCCGTGCCGTGAAAAACGTGTTGCGAAGCGTAAACCCCGCACCATGCCAATGGTCCCATTGTGTATAACGTTTGTGAATCCTGCCGCGGATCGCGCCGGTGCGTGTGCTTAGCTTTCTGGATGATGATTCCTGCAGCGCCCCTGGGCCGAGCCAAGGGGCAGGCGGTGCCCGGAACCGTGGAGTGGGATGGGGCCGTCAACGCGTGGCACGTGGCCGGGGACGTGTTCCGCATGGGACGGCGGGAGTGGCTCACCGAGGCCGGCTGGCGGCAGGTGCACCGCCGGGGCATCCGGACCGTCATCGACCTCCGCAACGAAGCCGAAATCCGGCGCCGGGAGACCGATCCGCCGGTGCGGGCTGGGGCCCTGGCCGGTTTCGACGTCGTGCTGGCCCCCACCGAAGACCCGGACAACCGCGAATTCCGCGAGCTCTGCGTGCCTTACCTGAACGACCCCGCCTGTTATGCGGACAACGCCAGGCTGTTCCCGCACCTGCTGGCCCGGGTCTTCAAGGCGGTGGCCGCCGCGGAAGGCGGTGTGGTCATCCATTGCTCCGCGGGGCGGGACCGGAGCGGCATGATCGCAGCCATGCTCCAGGACCTCGCCGGTGACAGCGAAGAGGCCATTGTGAGCGGCTACCAGCGCTCCATGCGGGGCATCAACGAGCACCTCCGGCACGCCGCAGTCCCGCATCCCCACGAGCGTTTCCTGCCCGAGAATGTGCTGGCGCCCCTGCTGGAATCCCGGGGCCAGAGCCTGCTGCAATTTGTCCGGTCCCTCAACACTGCGGACTACCTCTTCCGCCACGGCGTGACGACCCCGGAACTCGCGGCCATCCTCGGAAAGCTCGGCCGATAGGGTGGGCGCAGTTAGGGTAGGCCAGTGAAGACTCCGAAGTTCCAGCCGATGGTGCGGGCCGCCGCGGCCCTCGCGATTGCGGTTGCCGGTACCGTGCCTGCCTTTGCGCTGACCGCGGTCCCGGCGATGGCCGAAGCCAACGCCCCAGTCCCCGACGACCCGGCGCCAGCTGCATCGGCGATGGCGACGCCGGTTTCGACGGCGGTCCCGATGCCGGTGCCGGTCTCGACGGCGGTTCCAGCGCCGGCTGCGTCTGCGATCTCGACGGCGGTCCCGGTCCCGGTGCCGTCGCCGGCTGACGCGCCTTTGGCTGGTTCTTCGCCGGTGCCGTCCGCGACGCCGATCAGCGATGCCGGCCTCGCCGAGGCCGTGCGGCGGGACCTTGGCATGACCCTCGCGGAATTCGACGCCGCCGGTGCACTTGCCCGGCGGGCCGCCGACGCCGCACCCTCCCTTCGGGCCCTCCCGGGTTATGTGGGAATCAGCCTCGCCGGCGGCAAGATCGCGGTTGAAGGCAGCGGCACCGAGCTCCGGGCCCGAGTGGCCGAACTGAACCAGTCCGGCCCGGCTGACTTCCTGCTTGCCGCCCCCGCGGCCGCCGCCGCTGTCCCGTCAGCCGCGGAGCTGCTGGCCTCCAGCACCCAGCAACTGTTCGAGGCCTATGTCCGCGAGGTCGGGGCCGCCGGGCTGCAGGCCGTCACCTACACAGACGGCCACTTTGTCATCCGCACCGGCGGCACCAACACGGCGCAGTCCGTTCCGGCTGCCGACGCCCTTCCCGCCGCCGCTGTTCCCGCTTCAGTTCCCGCCTCCGTTGTTCCCGCCGCTGTTCCCGCCGCTGGCGCCGATGCGCAGCCGGCGAAAGCCCCGGGCACGGTGCCGAAGATGTCCGCGGCCGAATTCGTGGCCCGCTACGCCAACGTGACGCTGGAACAAGGATCCCGGATCACCACCGAGGAAGACTACTTTGGCGGCCAGGGCTACATCGTTGACGGACGCACGCTGTGTTCGGCCGGGTTCGGGGCCTTCAGCCCCGCGGGCGAGCCTCTGGTCCTGACCGCCGGGCACTGCGCCGGTGACGGCTCCGCGAAGCGGGCCGCGATCGAAAATCCGGGGGGCGCGCCAGCGGCCGGGGGTGCAGGTTCGGGCGCGGCCGCCGGGATCCTGGGCGCATTCGGGTTCAGCCAATTCGGCGGCCCCGGCAATTCCAAGATAGCGACGGACGGCGCCAGCGTCGGCACGGACATCTCCGTCCTCCAGGGCATCAGGAGCGGCCTGGACCTCCAGCCCGCCGTCACCCGTTGGGACAATCCTGCCGATCCGGGGCCGACGTCCGTGAAGATCGTGGGAACCGTGGCTCCTTTCCAGGGCCAGCCCGTGTGCCGGTCCGGCCGGACCACCGGGTGGAGGTGCGGCACGGTGGACTCGATCGGCATCTGGGCCATCCCCGGGCCAAATTCACTGCCGCCGGACTATGACAACGATCTCCGGGCGGTGCGCGGCTTCGACTCGACGTCCGTCACCTCCGGCGGCGGGGACTCCGGCGGCCCGTGGATCAGCGGGAACTTCGCTGTCGGGCTGCACACGGGGGCGGAAAGTACCGACGAGGGCGTCCAGACTCGGGCCATCGCGACCAGCCTCGAGGATGCCATGGGCCAGGTCCCCGGCGGTGTCCAGCTGCAACTGTTCCTGGCCAAGCCGGCGCTCGCTGCGGCCTCCAACGGAACCGTCACAGCCGGTGGGCCGATTACCGGGCACATCGATGCCGGTCCGGCCTCCGTGGTGGCTCCGAATTCCAAGGTCCGCATCACCATCCTGAACCAGAAACCTGGCCAGACCTCCGGCCAGAAGGACGGCCAGCCCTTGGAAGTGCCGGTCGATGCGTCGGGAAACTGGCAGTTCCCCGCACCGTCGTTGGCCGGGCCCTTCACGTTCTCGGCTGAAACCGTGAACGGCTTCAGCGGCTCCGGCGCAGTCGCCCTGTCCGTCGACGTCTCCCGGCTCGCGGCTCCGGCCATCACCTCACCTGTGGACGGCCAGCCGGAGGGCCCGGGACTCACAGCCATCGACGCCATCGAGGGCACCGGAGAAGCCGGAGGCACGGTGCGGCTCTCCGGCGACTTCACCGGGACCGGGCTCGTCGACGCAGACGGCCGCTGGCGCATCAACGTGGCCGATCAGCCGGTCTTCGGAAAAATTTCGGTCACAGCAGTGCTCACGGCCCCCGGAGAAATGGACAGTCCCGCGGCGACCCGCACCTATACCGTCATTCCGCCGGCTCCGGCGGTGTCGAACCTCAGGGACGGCCAGCACCTGCGCCAGGACGCCCTGCCAGCCACCATCTCCGGCACAGCCCTTCGAGGTGCCGGCGTGGCCGTGGCTGTGGACGGGGTGGCCGTGGACTCCGTGCAGGCCGGTTCCGGTTCCGGAGCGGGCAATGCCGCGCTCGAGCCCGGGACCGCGCAGACCTTGGCCGGCAGTGCCCGGTGGAGTGTCACGTTCCCCGCGGAACTGGATGCCGGAGCGCACACCTTGACCGTGACGCAAACCATTTACGGCGTCGCATCGCCGCCGGCAGCCGTGGCGTTCAGCGTCGAGGCCACGCCCGTTTCCGGGGGCACTCCGGCCGGGGCGCCCGCCGGGCCGCCGGGATCCGTGCAGCCGGCAACGCCTGGCCACCCGGCGGTCCCGCAACAGCCCGCCAACCCTGCCGGGGCTCCCGCCGGACCGGTCAAACCGGCGCAAGCTCCCGCCCCGCCGTCGGACACCTCCGTCGTTGTGGGCGGCGCGGCACCGGGCAGCACAACACCGGACAACACGGCACCAGGCAACACGGCGGGCACCTCAGGCCAGCTGGCGAGCACGGGCGCCGGCGGGCTCCTGCCCGTGGCCGGTCTCGGCGCGGGAGCCCTGCTGCTCGGCGCGGCCTTCGTGGCATTCGGCCGGCGCCGGGCGGTGCGTTAGCCGGGGCCTCCAAGCCCGGGCTCGCCGGAAAGCCGCGGGGTCGCCGTACGGCTACGGCGACCCCGCAAGCTTTGGGCGAATCCGCGCATTCGGGAGGAACAGCGAGCCGCGGGTTACTGGAAGTCAGCCAGCCAGAGATCCGGGCCGAAAACCTCGTACTGAATGTCCTTGGCGGGGACGCCACCGGCAATCAATGCGCTCCGAACCGACTTCAGGAACGGCAGGGGACCGCAGAGGTAGTACTCGGCGTCGTCCGGGAGTTCGACGTCGCTGACGTCCATGAAACCGGAGAACACGGAACTGCCCGCCCCGGCCCTCTCGCCGGTTTCGGCCACCCCGGACGCCCCGCCGGTACCGCCCGCCTCGCCGGTTTCGCCCGCCCCGGCTCCCTCGCCCGTCTCGCCGGTCTCCGCTGTCCCCGCGGGAGCCAGGAACCACGTCTTCAGGGTCCCGTCCGCGAGTTTCGCAAGATCTTCCCTGACCTGAGCGCGGAGCGGGAAGGATGCCTCGCTGTCATCGGCATGCAGCAGCACCACCTGGCGGCGTGAACCGGACTGCACGAGGTGGGAGAGCATCCCGGCCATGGGCGTGATGCCGATTCCCGCGCTGGCCATGACCAGCGGCCGGTCCGTGTACTCCAGCACAACGTCGCCGAACGGAGCTGAGAGCACCACCTCGTCGCCCACCTGGACGTCATTGTGGAGCAGCGTGGACATCTCGCCGTCGGGAGTCTGAAGTCCGTGGACCCTCTTGACGGCGAACTGCCGGTGCTGCCCGTCGTCGGCCCTGGTCAGGCTGTATTGCCGGGGCTGCTGTACGCCGTCGGGCATGGTCATCTTGAGGGTCACGTACTGCCCGGGCAGGGACGGCTTGACGTCCCGCTCGTCGGTCCGCTCGACGACGAACGAGACGACGTCGGCAGTCTCCTGGATCCGCTGCACCACCCGCCACGTCCGCCAAATGGTCTCGGGGGAGAGGTGCACTGCGTTGTACAGCCCGCGCTCCTTGTTGATGAGCAGGTTCGCCATCAGCCAGTAGACCTCATCCCAGGCGGCGGCGACCTCGGGAGTGACAGCATCGCCCAGAACATCCACGATCGCCCACATGAGGTGGTCGTGGACAATCTGGTACTGGTCCGGGCTCAGGCCCAGCGAGACGTGTTTGTGGGCCACCCGGGAGAGCAGATGATCCGGCACCTGGTCCGGTTTCTCCACGAGCATGCCGGCGAAGGCCGCGATGGATCCGGCGAGCGCCTGCTGCTGGCGGCCGTCCGCCTGGTTTCCCCGGTTGAAGAGCCCGTCCAGGAGATCCGGCTGCGCCTCGAACATATGTTTGTAGAAGCGCTTGGCGATCTCCTCGATGTGCTCGCCGACTACGGGCAGCGTTGCCTGAATGACGGGAAGTGAAGTGTCTGAGAGCATGGTGCATCCCTTCCGGTGAGACCGGTGATGCCCGGCGGTGCCGGGCGACTCAGCACTTCCAAGCTAACAGCCGCGGCACCGCGCCTTCCGGGCCGATCGGCCCTACATCGGGAGCGGGGTCCGGTGTAGGCGGCCTCCCGCCCTGGGCCCGAGTTCGCCGGAAAGCTCCCGGGTCGCCGGAACGTTACAGCGACCCCGCAGGTCTCCGGCGACCCCGAGGGTTCGGGCCAGAAGTCAGGCCTTGCGGTCCAGCAGCAGGTTGGTGATCCGCAGCGTGCAGATTCGCTGGCCGGTCTCGTTCGTGATCAGCACCTCGTGGGTGGTCAGGGTGCCGCCCAGATGGATGGGGGTGGCCGTGATCGTGATCAGTCCCTCGCGGGCCGACTTGTGGTGCGTGGCCGAGACGTCGACGCCCACCGCCGTCTTGCCCAGGGTGCTGGCGTGGATGACGGCGGCCCAGGACCCCACGGCCTCGCCCACGGCCAGTGAGGCGCCGCCGTGCAGGAGCCCGAACGACTGCCGGTTGCCCTCCACCGGCATGGTCGCGACCACGCGGTCCACGGACTCCTCGACGATCTTCACGCCCATCTTCTCGTCGAGTTCCCCCAGGGTGATTTTCCACAACTCGGTGCTGCCGGTCTCGGGCGTCATAGCGTCTCCTTTGTTGCCGGGCCGGCCGGTCCCGGGCGGTCGGTGCCGCCGCGGCTAGTGTGCGGCAGGCCTCATTCATGTACTGTAGATCATATTACCGAACGGACGGTCAGTAATGTTCCGGCCGTGTTGATCTTGCTCCCCCGTTGGAAGGACCCGTCAACGATGACCACCACAGCCGCACCCGCAGTAGACACTGTCGAGATCGTTCCCAGTTTCATCCGGGGTTCCTGGTGGACTCCCGACGACGCCGGCGCCGCCGGCGCGGCGCCGGTACTGGACGCCAGCACCGGCGAGCTCCTGGCGAAGGTGAGCACCGAGGGGCTCGACCTCGCCGCCGTCGTGGATTATGGCCGCACCACCGGCCAGGTGGAACTTGGCACGCTGACCTTCCACCAGCGCGCGCTCAAGCTCAAGGAACTGGCGCAGTACCTCAATGGCCGCCGCGAGGAGTTCTACGCGCTCTCGGCGCAGACCGGCGCCACCAAGATCGACTCCATAATCGACATCGACGGCGGCATCGGCGTCCTGTTCACCTTCGGGTCCAAGGGCCGCCGGGAGCTGCCCAACTCCCAGGTGGTGGTGGATGGCCCCATGGAGGTGCTGTCCCGCGACGGCTCGTTCGCCGGTGAGCACATCTACACCCGCATCCCCGGCGTCGCCGTGCAGATTAACGCCTTCAACTTCCCTGTCTGGGGCATGCTGGAGAAGCTTGCCCCGGCCTTCCTCGCCGGCGTCCCCACCATCGTCAAACCCGCCACCCCCACCGGGTACGTGGCCGCCGCCGTGGTCAAGGCGATCGACGAATCCGGCATCCTGCCCACCGGCTCGCTGCAGCTGATTTCCGGCTCAGTCCGTACGCTGCTGGACCACCTGGACTACCGCGACCTCGTGGCCTTCACCGGCTCCGCGTCGACCGCCAACACGCTCAAGTCGCACCCCAATGTGGTCAAGGGCGGGGTCCGCTTCACGTCCGAGACCGACTCCCTGAATGCCGCGATCCTGGGCCCGGATGCGGTCAAGGGCACACCGGAATTCGACGCCTTCATCAAGTCCCTCGTCACCGAGATGACCGCCAAGGCCGGCCAGAAATGCACCTCGATCCGCCGCGCGATCGTGCCGCAGGAACTCGTCGCCGACGTCACCGCCGCCGTGGGGGACCGCATCCGCGAACGCGTCGTGCTCGGTGATCCCCGCGCCGAGGGCGTCACCATGGGCGCCCTGGCCTCCCTTGAGCAGCTCGCCGACGTGCGCGCCGCCGTACAGTCCATGCTCGACGCCGGCGGGGAGCTCGCCTACGGCACGCTCGACGCGCCCAAGGTCACCAGCGCGGACGGCAGCATCGGCGTCGTCGACGGCGGCGCCTTCATGTCCCCGGTCCTGCTGAGCTGGGCCAACCCGGAAGCCGAGGAGGTCCACTCGCTGGAGGCCTTCGGCCCGGTGTCCTCGGTGATCGGCTACACCGACCTGGCTGACGCCGTCCGCCTCGCCGCCCGCGGCGGCGGCTCGCTGGTCGCCACGGTCTGCACGAACGATCCCGCCGTGGCCCAGCAGCTGGTCACCGGCATCGCGGCCCACCACGGCCGCGTGCTCATGCTCAACCGCGAGGACGCCCGCAGCTCCACCGGCCACGGCTCCCCGGTCCCGCACCTGGTCCACGGCGGTCCCGGCCGCGCCGGCGGCGGCGAAGAGCTCGGCGGCATCCGCTCGGTGATGCACCACATGCAGCGCACCGCCATCCAGGGCTCGCCGAACATGCTCACCGCCGTCACAGGGCTCTGGCACACCGGAGCGGACCGCAACTTCACGCTCGAGACCGAGGGCCAGCACCCGTTCCGGAAATCCCTCGCCACCCTGCACATCGGCGACGCCATCCGCTCGGAGCTGCGCGAGGTCTCGCTGGAGGAAATCACCAAGTTCGCGAACTCCACCGGCGACACCTTCTACGCCCACACCAACCAGGAAGCCGCCGCGGCCAACCCCTTCTTCCCGGGCATCGTGGCGCACGGCTACCTCCTGCTCAGCTGGGCAGCCGGCCTGTTCGTGGAGCCCGCACCGGGACCGGTCCTGGCCAACTACGGCCTGGAGAACCTGCGGTTCATCACCCCCGTGGCCGCGGGCGATTCCATCCGCGTGACCCTGACGGCCAAGAAGATCACCCCGCGCGAGACCGACGAGTACGGCGAGGTGGCCTGGGACGCCGTCCTGACCAACCAGAACGACGAAATCGTCGCCACCTACGACGTCCTGACCCTCGTAGAGAAGTAGCCCGTCCCGCTCACTCCCGCCTTACCTCCCGTTGCGCTATCACTTGTGGCTGCCAAAAGGTCGAAATGACCGCCACAAGTGATAGGGCAACCGGGGAGGGACAGGGGCGGGCTTCGCCGTGCAGGGAGCAATTGGCGGGCTCTTTCCATCCCGCTCCGGCGTAAAATCTTGCTCGTAGGAGGTGGCGAAATGACCCTAGTACTCAATAAAGCCACAACAGTCCTGCCAGTTGATGATGCAGCGCGTGCCCGGCATTTCTACGCGGACACTTTGGGGCTCCCGCACCGTGGCGTGGCAGATGACGGAAGCGAATTGTTCGGCTCAGAAGGCGGCCCAATGCTGCAGCTGATGCCAGTCAAGGATGGAATGCATTCAGAGCACACCACCCTGAGCTTCGAAGTCAGCGAGATCGAGCGCACGGTCCAGGAAATGGAAGCCAAGGGCGTCATGTTCCAGGACTACGATCGCCCGGACCTCAAGACCGAGAACCATATTTGTACAACGGATTCAGAGAAGTGCGCCTGGTTCATGGACTCCGAGCACAATATTTTGTGCGTGCACGAGAACATCACCACGGCAGCTGATTACCAGCTCTAAACGGCGGGCAACGGCGGATTTTCGGGCGCTCCGGCTCAGCGGGGCGCCCTTTTCTGTTGCCCGCGGCCATCCAGGGCGCCTCGCCGCCTTCCGGTGGCGCCCAGGCCCAGGTTCACGAGAGGGAATGTCCTCAGCTGCGTCCCTGCAATTGGTTCGCGGGCTGGTCAGCTTCCGTTGTACTCGTCGTCGGTGATGTGCTCGCCCCACGTGGTGGTCGTCGCTGCGTCCTCGCCGTTCTGGAGCATCGCGATATGTTCCATGAAGCAGCCAGGGGCGGCCGCGTGCCAGTGCTCCTCGCCGGGCGGCGTGTAGAGCGTCTGGCCGGGGTGGACTTCGACGATCTTCCCGTCCCGGGTTCCGAAACGGCCAACTCCCTGGGTGACGCGGAGGTACTGGCCGTGTTCGTGGGAGTGCCAGGCGGTGCGGGCTCCGGGCGCGAAACGGACGGTCGCGACCACCATCGTCTGATCCGGCTCGTGCGGGAGCGCGATCGGATCGAGCCAGACGTCGCCGGCGAACCGGGCCGGCGGGTTCTTCGCAGTGGGGACAGTGGGTTCGATGTTCATGGTGATCCTTACTTGCTCTCGGTGAAGAGCCGCTTGGCCACGCCCATGGCGGCCATGCCCTTGGGCCAGCCTGCGTAGAGCGTGACATGGGTGATGGCTTCGATGAGTTCTTCCCGGGTGACGCCGTTCTCAATGGCGCGACCAAGGTGGAAGCCGAGCTGTTCGGTGTTGCCGCCGGCGGTGAGAACGGCGACGGTGATAAGGCTGCGGTCACGGGCCGGAAGCTCCGGGCGGTTCCAGACGTCCGCGAACAGGACGTCGTCGGTGAGCTCGGCGAGCTTCGGGGCGAAGTCTCCGAACATGTTCCGGCCGCCGCCGATCTGTTGGGGTTGGTCAGTCATGATGTTCCTTCTTTCAGTGGAAGCTCGAACTGCTGCACAGAGCTTCATGCAGGGCTTCAGGCGCCTCGTTGGTCACAGTTGCTTCCGTCGCCGCGCCAGGGGCGTGAGTTCGTTGGTGCCGTAGCTGTTGTCGTCGGGGTTGACGGTAACGCCGGGTGCGACGAGCTGGTCGATGCGGTCCAGCACGTCGCTGGCCAAGGTGATGTCCGCGGCGGGCAGGTAGGACTCGAGCTGTTCCATGGTGCGGGGTCCGACGATGGCGGCTGTGACGCCGGGGTGGTTGATCGCGAAGGCGATGGCCAGTTCGATGAGCGTCAATCCGGCTTGTTCGGCCAGCTGGGCGAGTTCTTCGACGATGTCGAGCTTGCGCTGGTTGGCCGGGCTCGTCATGTCGAACCGGGCGTTCGGACGCGCGGTTGAGGTGGGCGCGGAGGCTGCGTTTTTACGCCAGCGCCCGGAGAGCCAGCCGCCGCTGAGCGGGCTGTAGGTGAGGGTTCCCATGCCGTGGCGCTGCACCGTGGGAAGGAGGTCCTCCTCGATGCCGCGGACCAGGATCGAGTACGGCGGCTGCTCGGTGACAAACCGCTCCAGGTTGCGTTCCCGGGATGCCCACTGGGCTTCCACGATCTGCGACCCGGAATACGACGAGGAGCCGATGTACCGCACCTTCCCCTGGCGGACCAGATCAGTGAGGGCGCCGAGAGTCTCCTCGACGTCGGTATCCGGGCTGGGCCGGTGCACCTGGTAGAGGTCGATGTAGTCGGTGTTCAAGCGGGGTAGGGAGTCTTCCACCGCCCGCATGATCCAGCGGCGGGATCCACCCCGCTGGTTGGGATCGTCTTCGCTCATGGGCATGAAGAACTTCGTGGCGAGGAACACGTCCTCACGCCGGCCCTCCAGTGCCTGCCCGACGATTTCCTCGGATGCCCCGCCGGAGTAGACATCGGCGGTGTCGATGAAGTTGATGCCCGCGTCGAGGGCGCGGTGGATGATTCGAATGGAGTCCGCGGTGTCGTTGTTGCCCCAGGGGCCGAACATCATCGCGCCGAGGCATAGGGGACTGACCTGCACGCCTGTGCGGCCAAGGGGGCGATATTTCATGGGTGGCTTCTCTCTGTCTCAGGCTTCGGGGATGACCATGGCGAAACGCTCTTCGCGGGCCTCGTCGGGGTCCGGTCCGTTGCG
This sequence comes from Arthrobacter sp. 05T410, assembly GCF_056396505.1. Taxonomy (NCBI): domain Bacteria; kingdom Bacillati; phylum Actinomycetota; class Actinomycetes; order Micrococcales; family Micrococcaceae; genus Arthrobacter; species Arthrobacter sp. 05T410. Next base: position 177,187 of record NZ_JBFTLP010000003.1, read on the forward strand.
CACACCGGTGTCGAGGGCGTCGATGGCGGCGAGTTCGTCGGCGCCGAGTTCGAAGTCGAAGACGTCGAAGTTCTCGGCGATGCGTGCGGGGTTGGTCGACTTCGGGATGGCTGAGCGGCCCTGCTGCAGGTGCCAGCGGATCATGACCTGGGCGGGGCTCTTTCCGTGTGTTTGTCCGATGCCGGCGATCGTCGGGTCTTCCATCACGTTCCTGCGCTTCTCGCCCCATCCGGGGTAAAAAGTGATGCCGCCGATCGGTGACCACGCCTGGGTAAGGATGCCGTGTTCGGTGTCCGTTGCCTGGACGGCCGGCTGGGCGAAGTACGGGTGCAGCTCAATCTGGTTCACCGCCGGGACGACGTCTGTGGCCGCCAGCAGCTGCTCCAGGTGATGCGGCATGAAGTTGCTGACACCGATCGCCCGGACGCGCCCGTCAGCAAGCAGGGTCTCCAGGGCCTTGTACGCGCCGACGGTTCTTTCGAAGCGGTCGGGGGCGGGCTGATGCAGGATGAACAGGTCCAGGTAGTCGACGCCGAGCTTGCCAACAGCCTTTTCCCAGGCGTGCAACGTCTGGTCGTAGCCGTAGTCACTGACCCAGACTTTGGTCTCGATGAACACGTCGGAACGGTCCAGGCCCGAGTTGCGGATGCCCTCACCGACCTCCCGCTCGTTGCCGTACGCCGCGGCAGTGTCGATGTGCCGGTAGCCGGCCGCCAGCGCCGCTTCGACGGCCGCCGTCGTTTGCTCCGGCGCGCTTTGGAAGACGCCCAGTCCGAGGGCGGGCATCGTGACGCCGTTATTGAGAGTAAGTTCCATGTGCATGCCTTTCACGGTATTCAGGTGTGCGGGATTATGGGAGGGCACGTGAGTACCCCCTTTTCGGATGTAGCCAGGTCAGCGGGCGGCCTCGGCCAGGGGTGCGGGTGCGGCCCCGAGCGGTGTCAGGTAGCTGGCGAGGATGATCGCCAGGATCGCCGCCGGGTGGGCAGTAGTTGCGGGTGCAGGATTCATGTTTTCCATGGAACTGTGATTTCCCAATGGAGGGGAGTCACGGTCGTTCCGGGTAATGCCAGTGCCTCCCTCGTCGCATTGGCCGCGGGTAGCGTGGAGGCCATGACACACAGCGACGACGTGCGGAAGTTCCTGACCTCCCGCCGTGCCAGGATCACGCCGGAGGAGGCCGGCCTCCCGGTCTACGGCGGAAACCGCCGCGTTACCGGGCTGCGCCGCGAGGAAGTCGCGATGCTCGCCGGGATGAGCATCGATTACTACATACGCCTTGAGCGCGGAAACCTCTCCGGCGCCTCGGACAGCGTCCTTGAAGCCCTCTGCCGTGCACTGAAGCTTGACGACGCCGAGACGGCCCACCTTTTTGACCTGGCCCGCGCGGCCACGGCCGCTCCCCGGGTGCGGCGAAAGCGCAGCCCGCAGACAGTGCGGCCGAGCGTGCAACGCGTCATTGATGCGATCACGACGGCGCCGGCCTGGGTCCGCAACGACCGCGGGGATGTCCTTGCCGCCAACGAACTCGGCCGTGCGCTCTACCTGGACATGATGGCTGAGCAGGTGACTCCGCCGAACAGTGCACGGTTCACCTTCCTGAACCCGAAAGCGCGGGAGTTCTTCGCCGATTGGGAACGCAGCGCGGACGACATCGTCGCGGTCCTGAGGTCCACCGCCGGGAAAAACCCCTACGACAGGGACCTCACGGACCTGATCGGAGAGCTTTCGACCCGCAGCGAGGAGTTCCGCACCCGGTGGGCGAGGCACGACGTGAAGTACCACCGCACCGGCCGCAAACGGCTCCACCACCCGATCGTGGGGGACCTGGACCTGAGCTTCGAAGCACTGGAACTGCCCGCGGACCCAGGGCTGCGCATCAACGTCTACACGGCAGATCCCGGGACACCCTCCGAGGACGCCCTGAAAGTCCTCGCCAGCTGGGCCGCCACCCAGCGCGAAACGGCAGCGGCCGCAGTCAGGGAGAAGAAATGACCGACCGTTCCTCCACCGTGCTCATTGTTGGCGCCACCAGGTCAATGCCCGGGTCCGGTCACGATCTTCTTTCGTTCGGATTCGTGCGCGCCGCCCTTCTTTGCCAGTGTTGAGCACGCCTCCTCGATATCCCGGGCGAGCGTGTCGACGTGCTCGCGGCTCATCGTTTCCTTGACCAGCGCACGCATGATCGTCACGTCCTGGGCGTTCGGCGGCAGGGTGTAGGCCGGCACCATCCAGCCGCGTTCGGCCGAGAGCTGCCAGGCAATGTCGAACTCGTCGTAACCGGGGTCGCCGGCGAGCCGGAACGCAACCAGGGGAAGCTGCTCCTCGTCGGGGCCGATGATCTCGAACCGGCCCATGGCCTCCAACTTCTCGGCGAGGGCGCGGGCGTTGGTCTGCATGTTCTGCATGATGTAGGTGTAGCCGGCGCGGCCATAGCGCACGAAGTTGTAGTACTGGGCGAGAACCATCGACGAGCCGGTGGAGAAGTTCAGGGTGAACGTCGAGTCGGTCTTGCCGAGGTAGTTCTCCTCAAAAACAAGGTCCTTGGCCAGGTCGGCCTTCTCCCGGAAGATCAGCCAGCCGATGCCGGGATAGACCAGTCCGAACTTGTGCCCGGAGACATTGATCGAGCGGACCTGCTCGAGCCGGAAGTCCCACTCGGAGTCCGGGTACAGGAAGGGCCAGACAAACCCCCCACTGGCCCCGTCCACATGCAGCGGCACATCAAGGCCCCGCTCACCCTTGATCCGGACCAGCAGGTCGTTGATGCCGACGATGTCGTCTTTGTGCCCGGTGAACGTAGTGCCCAGCACGGCTGCGACGCCGATGGTGTTCTCATCGATATGGGCCTGCACGTCCTCCGGGCCGATCGTGTACTTCCCCGGCTGCAGGGGCACGATCCGCGGCTCGACGTCGAAGTAGCGGCAGAACTTCTCCCACACAACATGCACGTCGCCGCCGAACACCAGGTTAGGGCTCGACGTCGATGCGCCGGCGGCCTCGCGGCGTTTGCGCCAGTTCCACTTCAGGGACAGGCCGCCGAGCATGATCGCCTCGGAGGATCCCTGGGTCCGGGCGCCCGTCGTCTCGCCGGGAGCGTGGAAAAGGTCTGCGAGCATCCGAATGCAGCGCTGCTCGATTTCGGCCGTGCGGGGATATTCGGCGTGGTCGATGAAATTGCGGTGCAGGTTCGCTGCGATGATCTGCTGGGCCTGCGGCTCCATCCATGTCGTTACGAAGGTCGCCAGGTTGCGGGCCGGATCACCCTCCAGCGCCAGGTCCTCCGACACCAGCCGCAAAGCGTCCTCAGCAGGAATGCCGGTCTCCGGGAACTCCCGGCTCGGAACCTCCTGGGTGACAAATCGGTTGCCGAACAGTGCCACGTCGGCGTCCGCCGGCTGGGAATTTATTGACATCACTTCTCCTAAAGAGACTGTTGAAAGGGGGTTACGGATGAGCTCCACGGCTTGCAGGAGACGAGGCGTCGGTGGATTCTGGACTCAGCATCAGAACCGCGCCGGTGAGAAAGCACAGGCCTCCCACAAATGTGCCGAGATTGGACAGCTCGGCGTTCCAGACATCGCCGCTCGACGGTATGACAAACGCCGCGACAGCCGAGATGCCGAACGCAACGGAGCCGGCCACGTTGATCACGCCGATCTTCCACGTTCGAGTCCTGGGCCGGCCGGCAATGGCGCCGCGACCGGCATCCCGCAACGCCACCCCGCTTGAAACGAGGAAGGCGACTGACCCCAAAGCGTCGGGTCGCCACACTTGCTGCTCGGTCAGCGCCGCACTGAGATTGACCCGCATTGCGTTTGCCGTACTCCAGTTGAACCACAGCGTGCCGGCAAGTTGAACCGCGCCAGCAAGCCAGCCGAGATTCCGTGGCGCCCATACCCAAAACGAATGGCGCCGCGTGGCACCCACGGCCGGGAGCGCGTCAACGGCTTCGCGGTACTGCAGGAACGCCGCACAGGTGAAGAACAGCGAACCGACGAAGAACGTGGCTGCACACAAGCGCAATCCCACGGCCTCGGCGTATAGCGGCACCGCTCCCAGGGCGAACAGACTCGAGCCAATGATGAACAACCAGGCGGTCCACCGGTCCCGTACGGTCAAACGGCCCGCGCTCGAGATCTCAGTCATTGTCGGCCCTCGAGGCAGCCCGATGGTGGACCTTGCCGCCAGCGTCAGACGCCACGGGCCCTTTCGGGCCCGGGACCGGGAGCACGTTGGAGATCACGAAGGCCACCGCCACAGCCACCACCACCTGCGGTGTTACCGCCACACCGTCCACTCCCAGCAGCAGCGTGGCCAGCAGGGTCGACGTCAACGGCAGCCGCAGCATGGCTGCGCACATGGCTCCCATGCCCATGCCGAGTCCTGCCGCGAGATTCATTCCGGGCAACCCGCTCGCGACAATACCGAGCGCCGCACCGATGAACATCGAAGGGAACACGGGCCCACCACGAAAAGCGCTCAGGGAGAGCCCGTAGGCCAAGGCCTTACAAACGATCAGCAGGAGGAGCGCCGCAAGCGAGTAGTCCGTGGCGTGTTCGACCAGATCCGGAAGGGCGTCCTGCCCCGAAAACAAGACCTGCGTGAAGCTGTTCCCAGAGATCAACTGGTAGGCCATTGCGGCAAGACCGATCAGCAGGCCGAGCCCGGAGGTCACCAACATCCGGTTCAGGTGCACGAGCGGACGAAGCGAGAGCCCGACCCAGCGGATCAACCATCCCAACAGCGCACCGACGACGCCCATGATCACCGCCCAGCCCAGCGTCGCCAGGGTCGGCGGCACAGCAGGCGGCACGACGGGCAGCGCCAGCGAGAAGCTGCCCAGCCCGGTCCAGCCGTCCAGGCCGACGAACACCAGCGCCCCGACGCCGGACGCGAGCAGTCCGGGCAGGGCCATCAGGCTCAGCGTCATTCCCCCGATCCCGGCGGCCTCCATGATCAGGAATGCACCGAGCACGGGGGATCCGAGCAGGGTACTGATCGCTGCGAAGCTGCCAGCCGACGCCATGATCGTCAGGGCCATCGGCGGAGCGTCCTTCTTCGCCAGGTGCACCGCCAACGCCCCGAGGCCGCCACCGATCGCGATCAGCGGACCCTCCGGCCCGAGCACCGCACCCAGGCTGAGCGTGGTCAGCGCCGCGAGAATAATGCCCACGAGCTCCCGGCCGCTGGGCGGACCGCCGCCCGTCTTGAAGCCGAAAGCCGGTGAGTGGCCCCCGGTTCCCGGCAGATACCGGATGGTCGACGCCGTCAACAGCCCACACAGCACCAACCACGGAACCGGCCACCAGGCAGGAGCGGGACCCCCGAGGACTTGTTCAGGCAGGCCGACGAAGACGTACTGCTGGACAACCGCGACCAAAGCGAGAAAGCCGTACGCAATGACCGAGATGGGAACGCCCAAGACCGCAGCCAGCACGAGCGCAGAGATGTACGCCCTGGAACGAATGACGACGGCCGGATCGAAACTGGGCGGCGATGCGGCAGGCTCGCTCATTCCCGGCAACCCGGCGCGACTGTGACGATCCGGGTGACCCCGAATGTCCTTCTTCCAGGTCGGGGCGGCGTGCCCGGCCGGCAACACCGCGGGTCACCGATGATCAACGAGCAGAACATCATCCCTCCTCCTTCCGCCAGACGGCGGGAGCCTTTAGCGAGGTCTCACAAGCGATAGAGGTGGTCCTTCAGATGTTCTCCAAGCTAAACCCTTCCAAGGGGGCAGTCGTCACCCAATGCGGGTGAAAGAGAACCAAAGCGTTGCGGTCACACCCCGGGTGCCCCCGCTCCGTCCGGGCGTGACCACGGCGTGACCGGGCGCTCCTGCCGGACGCCGTCCACCGTGATGTCCACTCGCTCATTGAAGAAACTGACAAGTCCGTGGATCTGCGCGGCGTCGCGGAGCCGCCGGTCATAGCTCCACGCGACGTTCCTGCCCTGCTCGGAGCCAGGGTAGCTCCAGTAGCTCGCCTGGCCCTTGTACGGGCAAATGGTCCGTTTGGGGCTCTCTTGCATCAGATCCAGCCGCACATCCGACGGCGGAATGTAGTAGCGCACCGGCAGCATGGTTTCGTAGAGCAGCTGCGCGCCGTTCGTCGTGGCGAGCGTTACGCCGTCGAGCCCTACCTCAACGGTGAGCGAGGACGCCCGGATGTCCACACGGTGGAACGGATCACGTGGGTGGCCGATGATCTCCTCGTCGTCCTCGAGCCAGTCGAAAGCGTTGAAATCCAGCACCACGTAGCCGGCGAGGTCGGGGTCCGCCGGCCGGAAGGCAGCGCGGGGCAGCCTCGCATGGGGAGCGACGACGTCGAGCTCCTCACCGGCCGCCGTGTGCCTGCCGAACGCCGTGCGCGGATCCAGCGCCCGCGGCCCCTCCCGGCTCACTCGGAAGCCGTGTTCCGGGACGTCGCCCGCCTGCTGCCCCGGCGGCGCCAATTGGGCACGGAGGTCGCCTTCGGAAACGGCGTAGACGGGGGTGATGCGTTTGGGCTCCCACACCAAGAGCGCACCCAGAGTGTCGACGACGGCACGCCCGCCCACCATGGCACGGACCCTTTTCGCGGTGGGCTGGTAACGCAAATCGGGGAACGTGCTGAAGAGGACGTCAGATATCTTCGTGGCCATGACTACAGGGTGGGCGTCCGTTATCCCGCCGTCAACGACTGACCCGGCCACCCGCCGGCCGGCAGGCGGTCAGCGGGGGACGTGAAGGCCGTGGAACGCCATGGTGATGACGTCGTCGGCCAGCTTCTCCGGGGACAGCGAGCCGCCCGGCTTGTACCACTCGACGATCGAGTTGATGGTGCCGAACAGCAGCCGGGTGACGGTGCGGGGGTCAATGTCCTGGCGGAGTGAGCCCTCATCCCGAGCTTCGGAAATCAATGCGGCGACCTTGTGGTCGAAGGTGCGGCGCCGTTCCAACGCATCCCGCTCGATCTCCGTGTTCCCGCGCAGGCGCAGCAGCAGCGTCACGAAGGGCAGCCGCTCCACCAGCACCGAGATGGTCTGGCGGACCACGAACTCCAGCCGGGCATCGGCCGAACCGGAGGTTGCCCCGGGCTGGTCCAGGATCGCCTCGAGCCCGCCCAGGGCGTGGTCCAGGGCGAGCTTCAGCAGGTCGCCCTTGGACGGGACGTGGTGGTAGATCGCGGACTTGGAGATGCCCAGGTTCTCAGCAAGGATACCCATCGAGGTGGCATCGTAGCCGTGGCGGTTGAAGACGTCGACGGCGATGACCAGCACCGACTGCTGGTCATAGCCGGGGCGGCCGCGCTTGGTGGTGGTTGCTGTGCTGGGCATAGTGGCTAGTTTCTCACGATCTGGTGCTCCGCTCAGCCCTTGGGGCGCATGTCGTAGATCCGGCGCAGCTTGCCGTTGGACCGCTCCAGCGAGCCGGGGTCGACGACGTCGACGGTGCAGGAGGAGCCGACGTGGATCTTGATCTGCTGCTGCAGGACCTTGGCGGCGGCCGTGGCGCCCTCGACGGTGACGGTGTCGCGGCGCTCGATCTTGACGGTCAGCTGGTCCATGCGCAGGCCCTCGGGCCGGGTCAGCTCCAGCTGGAAGTGCGGGCTGAGCTCGGGGATGCGCAGGGCGATCTCCTCGATCTGGGACGGGAACAGGTTCACCCCGCGCAGGATGATCATGTCGTCGCTGCGGCCGGTGATGCGGCCCATGCGGCGGTGTGCCGGCCGTGCGGTGCCGGGCAGGAGCCGCGTGAGGTCCTTGGTGCGGTACCGGATGATCGGCAGCGCCTCCTTGGTGAGCGAGGTGAACACCAGCTCGCCCGGTTCGCCGTCGCCCAGCACTACGGTGGGGTCAAAGGCGTCGATGATTTCGGGCCGGAAGTGGTCCTCCCAGATGTGGCTGCCGTCCTGCGTTTCCACGGCTTCGCCGGCGACGCCCGGGCCCATGACCTCGGAGAGGCCGTAGATGTCGCAGGCCTTGAGGTTCATGGTGGTCTCGAGCTCGTGCCGCATTTCCTCGGTCCACGGCTCGGCGCCCAGGACCGCGTACTTCAGCGACGTGGAGGCCGGGTCGATGCCCTGCTTGATCATGGCGTCGGCGATGGTCAGCAGGTAGGTGGGGGTGGCCAGGATGGCATCGGGCTTGAAGTCCTGGATGAGGGTGATCTGGCGCTCGGTCTGGCCGCCGGAGATCGGGATGACGGTGCAGCCGAGGGCCTCGGCGCCGGCGTGGGCGCCCATGCCGCCGGTGAACAGGCCATAGCCGTAAGCGTTGTGCACCTTCATGCCGGGCCGGACGCCGGAGGCGCGCAGCGAGCGGGCCACAAGCTTGGCCCAGTCGGCGAGGTCCTTCTTCGTGTAGCCCACCACGGTGGCGCGGCCCGTGGTGCCGGAGCTGGCATGGATCCGCGCTACCTCGTTCTGCGGCACGGCGAACATGCCGAAGGGGTACTCGAGGCGGAGGTCCTCCTTGGTGGTGAAGGGGAACTTGCCGAGGTCGGAGAGTTCACGCAGGTCCGTCGGGTGGACGCCGGCCTCGTCGAACTTGCGCTTGTACAGGGGGACGCGGTCATAGGCGTAGGCCACGGTGTGCTGCAGGCGGCTGAGCTGGAGCGCCTCGAGCTCGTCGCGGGAGATGGTCTCCTCGCGGTCCAGGACAGCGTCGGTAGTGGCGGCGGCAGTTTCTTGGGTCATCAGTGGTTCCCTGTTTCTATTTCTTGGAGATGGTGCGGCTGCGGCCGCGGAACTCGGCGATGAGTTCCCACGTAGGGGCGTCGGTAGCGGTATCGGTGGGGAGCTGGCCCGGAAGGGTTGCTGCGGGGGCCGCGCCGGCCGGTGCGGGCTGCGGTGTTCCGGGCGCACCCGCGCCAGGGTCGGCGGCGTAGATCTGGATGTCGTACAGCCCGCTGCGTCCGGTGCTGGCGCGGCGGTTCGCGACGGCGGTCAGCACCTGTCCGCGGAAGGCGGGCTTCAGGAAGTTGATGTCGACGCCGGCAGCAACCGTGATGTTGCCGCTGTCGATCCCGGCTTCGCCGGGTTTCGGGCTGGCCGGGTTGCAGGCGAGGGCGAAGGCGGTGTCGCCGAAGGCGAAGATCATTCCGCCGTGGGCCATGCCGAAGCCGTTGAGCATTTCCTGCCGGAGCGTCATGCGGATCGTGGCGTGCCCGTCGTCCAGCGCCAGGACTTCGATGCCCATCCATTCCGAGGCGTAGTCGTCTTTCAGGATGGGGTGGGTGGCCCCGGAAACCGTCAGTTCAGCCATGCGTCGTTGCCTCCAGCTTTATTTACCGAATGTTCATTAGGTAATCCCATGTGGGTGCCCGCTGTCAAGGGGTGTAAGTATGCTGGGACACATGGCCAAAGGAATTTACGTCAGCGCGACCACCCCGGGCTCCGGCAAGTCCCTCATAGCGCTGGGGTTGGCGGACACCCTCCACCGGCACGCGGACCGGATCGGATTCTTCAAGCCTGTGGTTCACGGCAACGACGCCGCGGCGGACCCGATGGTGGCGCTGATGAAGGCCCGGTTCGATCTTGATGACCGGCGCTGCCGCGGCGGCCTGACGTTTGCCGAGGTCCGCGGGCTGCTGGCCGAGGGCAACAGGGCCGAGATCGACGCCCGCTGCGTGGAGATCTTCGCCGAAATGTCCCGCCACTGCGACGTGGTGATTGTGGAGGGGACGGACCTCACCGGCCAGGATGCCGCCGTCGAATTCGACCTCAACGCTCGCCTCGCGAACAACCTGGCCGCCTCGATCGTCGCCGTGGTGGGCGCGAAGGGGCGGACCGTCGCGGAGGCTGCCGACGCCGTCGAGGTTGCCCGCAAGGAACTGGCGGCGGAACACTGCAGCCTCCTGGCCATCATGGTGAACCGGGCCAACCCGGAGGACGTGGACGGGATCGTCGCCGCCGTGAAGCCCGGCGCGTCCGGCCGCCCCGTCTACGTCTTCCCCGAGCTGGAGGACATCGCACGGCCCACCACCGGGGAGGTGGCCTCGGCCCTTGGGATCCGCCAGGTGGCCGGTCGGCAGGACATGGAACGCGACGTCCATTCCATCAAGGTGGCGGCGATGAATGTGGCCAACTTCCTGCACGTGCTCGACGACGGCGCCCTCGTGATCGTCCCGGGTGACCGTGCGGACGTGATGGTCGCGTGCCTCGCGTCGTCGTTCTCGCCGGAGTTTCCGGTGCCGTCTGCGCTCATCCTCACCGGCGGCCTGGCCCCGGACCCCAACATCTACTCGCTGCTGGCGCAGGCGCCATTCCCCGTGTTCGCGGCCCCGGACGATACCTACACCACGGCCAAACGGGTGTCCGAGGTCCGCAGCGAGATCTGGTCCGGGCACCGCCGCAAGGTGGCCTCGGCCGTGGGGCTGTGGGCTAAGCGCGTGGACGAGGCCGAGCTGGTGGAGCGGCTGCACCTGCCGCGGCTGGAGCGGATGACGCCGCTGCGGTTCCTGCACGACCTCATTGAGCGGGCCCGGCTGCAGCGCCGGCACATTGTCCTGCCCGAGGGGAACGACGTGCGGATCCTGCGGGCCGCCGAAATTCTGCACCGGCGGGACGTCTGCGACCTCACGATCCTGGGCAATGAGTCGGCGGTCCGGGAGCTGGCGTCCACCCAGGGCATCGACCTCTCCGGCATGAGCATCGTGGACCCCGCGACGTCGGAGCTGCGCCAGCAGTTTGCCCAGAAGTACGCGGAACTGCGGGCGCACAAGGGCGTGGACCTGGCCCGGGCGCTGGAAGTCATGCTTGACGGCAGCTACTTCGGCACCATGATGGTGCAGCTCGGCGTGGTGGACGGCATGGTGTCCGGCGCCGCGCACACCACGGCCCACACCATCCGGCCCGCGCTGGAGTTCGTCAAGACCCGGGACGGCGTCAAGATCGTCTCCTCGGTGTTCCTGATGCTGATGCCGGACCGGGTGCTGGTGTACGGCGACTGCGCGGTCAACCCTGACCCGAACGCGGAGCAGCTGGCGGATATCGCGCTGGCCTCGGCCGAGACCGCAGCCCAGTTCGGCGTGGAGCCGCGGGTGGCCATGCTGTCCTACTCCACCGGCGGATCCGGGACCGGGGAAGCAGTGGACAAAGTCCGGCAGGCCACCGAAGTCGTGAAGGACCGCCGCCCGGATCTGGCCGTTGAAGGCCCCATCCAGTACGACGCCGCCGTCGACGCCGCGATCGCCGCGTCCAAGATGCCGGGCTCGTCCGTGGCAGGGCAGGCGACCGTGTTCATCTTCCCGGACCTCAACACCGGCAACAACACCTACAAGGCAGTGCAGCAGTCCTCGGGTGCGGTCGCCGTCGGGCCCGTCCTGCAGGGTCTCCGGAAGCCGGTTAACGACCTCTCCCGCGGGTGCACCGTAGAGGACATCGTGAACACGGTGGCCATCACCGCCGTGCAGGCGCAGTCCGTGGAGCCCGCTACCGAGCCGGAACCTGCGGCTGCCCGCGCATAGTCAGCTGTTCCGGCTCGGCTGTTTTCCAGGTCAGCTGTTTTCCGTCAGCTGTTTTCCGGCTTCGCCGGACTTTCGGGGTCTTCCTCCTTGGCGGGCTCATCGGCCAGGCCCGCCGGCGTGAGATCCAGGTCCTCCAGATTCTCGGGGGCCTCGGGCGCTTCGCCGACCTCGGCGGCCTTGGGGTTTCCTGTGTCGTCCAGGGCCGGGTTCGCGCCGACGACGCCGGTGGGATCCGGTTTACCGGAACCGCTGGCGGGTTCGGTGCCCGCTGGTTCGGTGCCCGCTGGTTCGGTGCCCTCCGGCTGGGTCGCGTCGTCAGTCATGGAAATCCCCTTCGTGAGTTGTCCAGTTGGTCCGCCGACTCTAGGCGCCCGGCCCGGCTTTCGCAACGGATGGGCGCCACTGGCGTTCCGGCAATTTGGTCCGGCAATTTATAGTGGATCCCACGGAGCGCTCGGCCAGGCTCCGGCGTGATGCCAGTCCCGGCGCACCCTCGGGTAGCGTCGAAGCCAAGGCTTAGGAGGCCCCATGCTCGTGCTCGTCATCAACTCTGGCTCGTCTTCGCTCAAGTATCAGGTGCGCGACGTCGAGGCCGGCAGCGTGCTCACCGAAGGCCTGGTCGAGAAGATCGGCATGGGTGCCGGCGGTGAGGGCGACGGCCAGATCGAGGGCCCGCGCGACCACGCCCAGGCGCTGGAGCAGGTGGACGCCGCCATCCACGACGCCTTGGGGGACCGCGTGCTGGATGCCGTCGGCCACCGCGTGGTGCACGGCGGGGAGCGCTTCGCCGAGCCGGTGCTGGTCAACAACGAGATCACCCGGGCCATTGAACGGCTGAACCCGCTCGCCCCGCTGCACAACCCCGCCAACGTCCTCGGCATCCGCGCGATCTCGAAGAAGTGGCCCGAACTGCCGCAGGTGGCCGTGTTCGACACCGCCTTCCACCGCACCCTGCCCGAGCACGCCTGGCGCTATGCGGTGCCGGACGAGCTCTACACGAACCACGGGATCCGCCGCTACGGCTTCCACGGCACCTCGCACGAATACGTTGCGCACCGGGCGGCGGCGCTGCTGGATGTTCCGGTCGAGGAGTTCGACGCCGTGATCGCCCACCTGGGGAACGGCGCCTCGGTCACCGCGATCCGCGGTGGCCAGTCAATCGACACGTCCATGGGATTCACGCCCCTCGAGGGCCTCGTCATGGGCACCCGCTCCGGCGACCTCGATCCGTCCATCCTGGTCTTCCTCGGCCGGAACGGATGGTCACCCGAGGACCTGGATTCGATGCTGAACCGGCAGTCCGGGCTCAAAGGCCTGGCCGGCAACAACGACATGCGCTCCGTGGTGGAGGCCGCGGAAGCCGGCGATGCCAAGGCGGCCATGGCCCTGGCGGTCGCGTCCTACCGGCTTGCGAAGTACATCGGCGGCTACCACGTGGCCGTGGGCGGCGCGAAGGCTCTTGTCTTCACGGCCGGAATCGGCGAGAACTCGCACCAGTTCCGGAACCTGGTGGCGCAGCGGCTCGGTGCCCTCGGCGTCGAACTCGACGCCGGGCTGAACCGGGAACGGTCCAGGGAACCCCGCGTCATTTCCACCCCGACGTCGGCCCTGCCGGTCCTTGTAGTCCCCACTGACGAGGAACGGGCGATCGCGGAGGCAACGGCCGCCGCCGTCGCGCAGGCATCCGTTGCTCCGTAGCCGCCCTTTTGGCCGCGCAAAACGGCGCTTCCGGAGCAACGGATGGGTAGCGTTGGGGACATGAATGAACCCAAGCCACTGCCTCCGCTGCCCATCCGCACCGAGCGGCTGGTGCTGCGGCGTTTTGCAGCCGCCGACCTCGATGCCTTCCATGCCTACCACTCGCTCCCGGAAACCGCCCGGTTCCTGCCCCGCGAGGCCAAGAGCTACACCCAGTCGATGGAAACGGTGGGACGGTACGCCAACTTCGAGTTCGAGAAGGAGGGCGACTGGGTGGCCCTGGCCATTGAGGCCCAGGATTCGCCCGGCCTCCTCGGCGAGGTGGTGCTGAAGTGGCTGGAGGGGTGCGGGCAGGCCGAGATCGGCTGGAGCCTGGCCCCGGAGGCGCGGGGACGGGGCATCGCGAGCGAGGCCGCCCGGGCACTGCTGAAGCTCGGGTTTGAAGACCTCGGATTCCACCGCATCGACGCCAAGCTCGATGCCCTGAACACAGCCTCGGCGGCGCTTTGTGAACGGCTCGGCATGCGCCTGGAATCACGGCAGGTGGACAAATGGCACTACAAGGGCGAATGGGCCACGGAAGTGGTGTACGCCATGCTCGCGGACGAGTGGAAGGACCGCTGACCGGGCCCGGCGCTTGAACTCGGTCAACTCCGCCTGGTGCAGCGTAGCGGCCGACTCAACCATCGGCCGCAAGCTCAACCACGGGCCTCAGGTGCCGGACGAACCAGGCTCATAGGTCCCGTACGTCGGAAGCCCGGACGACTCATAGACAAGAATCGCGAGTCCGCCCGGCGTCGCCTCATGGCGGACCAGACGCAGGCCCGCCGGGGCGCCTCCGGCCGGAAACAGTTGCCTGCCGTTACCCACCACCACAGGGGCGATCACCAGCCTCAGTTCGTCGATCAGCCCCTTCGCCAGCAGCGACTGGGCCAGCCGGGCACTCCCGTGGATCTGCAACTCCCGGCCGGGCTGCCTCTTCAACTCAGCGACCTGTGCGGGGACGTCCCCGGACAGGATGGTCGTGGGCGCCCAACCAGCCCGCGCCAGGCTCTGCGAGGCCACGTACTTCGGCAAACCGTTCATCTTCTCAGAGAACGGATCATCAGGGTCCGTGATTCTCGGCCAGTCCCTCGCAAAGTTGACGTAGGTGCGGCGGCCGAACAGCAACGCATCCGCCTCACCCAGCCAGTCCGCCGCCTGCTGGATGAATTCCTCGTCAAGATAGGGGACGAACCAACCTCCTTGTGAGAAGCCGTCGCTGGTATCCTCCTCGGGCGATCCAGGACCCTGCGCCACGCCGTCCAATGTGAGGAACTCTGTCAGCGTTAGTCTCATCGTGTTGCCTCTCCGTGCTGGGTGCTGGGTGCTGGGTGCTGGGTGCCGGGTGCTGGGGCCGGGGTGCTGGGGCCTGGGTGCCGGGTTCACCGGCCCGGGCTGGGCCTGGAATCACGGCAGGTGGCAAGTGGCACAACAAGGACGAACGGGCCACGGAAATGGTGTACACCATCCCCGCGGATGAATGGAAGGCCCGGCAGCAGGTACCCGGCGGCCGAAGGCGCAGCGAAGCCCCAATCTAAGGGACGCGCAAATCTAAGGGAAGTACCGACCTGACAGGGTAGCGCTCTGACGGGGTGGCGGTCTGTCGGGACGCCGATCTGACGCAGATGGCCGGAATGAAGTCCTCATTCCGGCCATCTGCGTCCATTCGGAACCGATTCGGGCCCAGGCCGAACCCGATTCGGGTTCCCGACTTAGGGTGCCGGCGGCGCGGTGGATACCGGCGCCGGTGAGACCGTGCCCGGTGCGGGAGCCGCGGGTTGCGTCAGTTGCTGCCCTGCCGGCTCCGTGGCACCGGAGCCCGGGGCGGGACCGGACGACGTCGTGCCGCCACTCGGCGCCGTGGCTCCCGTGGGTCCCGTGGGTCCCGGGGCCGGGGCCTGCGTGCTGCCGGGGGTGGTTTCGGCAGTGGCTCCCGACGTCGTACCGGGCGTGGCAGCGGTACCGGCACCAGGCGTGGCGCCGGAGGTTGCGCCGGGCGTGGCGCCCGGAGTTGGCGCTGTGCCGGCGGACCCGGCCGGGGTGGCGCTCGGATCGGCCTTGATGACCGCCATGATCTGTTCCTTGTACGCGCTGAGCCGGCCCTGGATCTCCGAGAGCGGCTGGTTCCGCAGGTCCTTGCCGTAGGCGGCGATCTCCTGCCACAGCTCGTTGAGCCTGGTCATGCCGTCGCTGCTCAAGGGCCCATCCAGGGTCAGGACAAGTTGGCTGGCCAGGGCGTAGGTCAGGCACCGGACGCAGTTGTAGTTCGCCGACGCCGAGAGATTTTCCGGAACGATCACATCGGTCTGTCCCACAATCAGGACCACCTGGAAGCCCACCGCCACAGCGGCGCAGTCAGCGCAGCTGGCAAAGGCGTACGCCTCATTCCTGGTGTCCACGGTGTCACCGTCCTCGGCCCAGACCAGGGCGAAGGCGACGTCGTAGACCACGGAACCGTCAGTGGTGTTGACCGCGAGCGACTGGTTGCCGTCGTCCTCCGGAGCGGCCGGCTTGTCGAAGGGGAAGACCCAGGAAGGGGCAGCCGGCGCCGCCGCGGGGCCGGCGGTGCTGGCCGTGCCGGACTGCCGGGGCACCAGGACCATGCTCAGCTGCGGGTCCTCGCGTGTGGGCCGCCGGGCGCCCTCCGGCCACAAGGCAACGGTCGTTCCCGCCTGGCCCTCGGCCATCCGGGACGCGGCGGAGGCCGGGAAGACGGCGGTGGTGGCGTCGGCCAGGGTGCCGCGCTCGTAGGGCTGGACCGGGCGGTAGGTGTCAGCTCCCGGCCACCAGGCCCAGGCGAGGCCCGCCGCCACCGCCGCGATCGCAAGGATGGCGGTGGCACGCTGGAGGGCCTTGCCGCGGGTCTTGCGCCACAGGCCGGTGGCCAGCTGGCGGACCAGGCGCAGCAGGATGTAGAAGATGCCCAGCACCGGCAGCGCCAGGCAGGCGATCGCGATCACCCGCACGGCGGCGTCGGCGACGTCCCCGGTGGCGACGCTGTGGGACAGCATGGCCTGCTGTTTCAGGCCGTTGTCCCAGGCGGTGCCCAGGACGCGCGGCAGGGTGAGCACCATGGTGGCCATGCTGAAGAGCAGCAGGGGGACCGTGACCAGCACCCAGATGGTGACCACGGCCCGCGCCCAGGGCTTCAGGAGCCCGGCTTCGGGATCTGTCTTCCGCCACGGCACCAGGGCCAGCAGCGTGGGCTTGATGCGCTGGAACAGGTCCGGGACACCGGTAGCGTCGGCCAGGATATGGTAGCCGTCGAAGCGGACCAGCGGCATCAGCTGCCGGACCATCTGCAGGATCTGGGTAACCACCACCAGCAGCAGCGCATCGAAGCCGGTGGCCCACCAGATACCCATGATCGCGACCGCCACGATGGCGTTGAAGTACAGTCCGCCGAGGTCCGTGCGCAGCCGGCCGCCGCGCCCCAGCCGGTAGGAATCCGTGACGTCGGTATAGAAGGCCGGCCACATCAGATACAGGCCGGTCCCCATGGCGCCGGGGGTGGCCCCGCCGCGGCGGGCGGCGGCGGCGTGGCCGAACTCGTGGAAGCCGGCCGAGAGCACCGTGACCACCAGGATCAGAAGCACCAGGCCGGGGTTGGCGAAGGCCTCATGCGTTGCCGATGCCAGACCCTTGACCATCAGCACCCACCAGCACGTGGCCAGGAAGGCCGCGGTCACGGCCACCACGATCAAGGGGTTGAACAGCGTGGCGAACGGCGCGGTGATCTTCCGGGTGCGGTCCGGATCGGTCACCGAGTACCGGAAGCGCATCCCCAGCAGCGGGTTCGATTTCTTTACCGCGGGCTCGGAGCCGTCCGCCAGCTGCAGGAGGCCGAGGGGGAGCAGCTGGGAAGTGATCAGGGTGCGGACGTTCTCGGCACTGACGAGCCGTCCGAAAGTGTCACTGGCGTGCCCGGCGATTTCTTCCAGGCCCCGCTCGCCGTCGATCGCCTCGAGCACCAGGTACAGCAGTCGGGTGAGCTGGATGGTCTGGCCGTCGGAACGGCGCACGAGGGACGGGGCTTCCTTGTAACCGGACCCCTTCGCCTCGCCGATCAGCTGGACGCCGGCGGCCCGCACCGGAACCGGGTGCAGGCCGACCGCCGCGGACGCCGCCGGGCCGGCAGCGTCGCCGCGTGCACCGGCTCCGGAGTCGGTGCCGGGCGATGTGGCGGCGGATGTGGCGCCGCCGGTGGCAGGCAGGGCCGGAGGGCCGTCCTGCCCGGACGGCCCTCCGTGCACAGTGCTCATCTAGGTGCTACTGCTTCAGGTCGGACTGCTGGTCAGCCGACGCCGTAGCGTCACCATGGATGTCCTGGTTGATGATGGCATCCTGCTGGGCGACGGCGAACGCGTTGCTGTCGATGGAGCCGATGTTGGCGCCGACGGCAGCGTCGATCGGCGCGGCCACGTTGGCGTTGGCGGCCACCGCACCGTTGATCGGTGCTGCGATGCCAGCGTTGGCGTCCAGGTTCACATCGACGTTGAGCAGGTTGCCGTTGAGGGCACCCGCGGCGCCGGCGGCGGCTCCCACATCCGTCGGCAGCGCACCGCCCAGGTCCGGGGCCGTGCCATCCGGCAAGACGCCGGCGGCATCGGCGGGTACCGTGCCGGCGGGTACAGCGCCGCCGAGATCGGCCGCGGCAGCAGGCGTGGCCGCATCGTTGGCAGCAGGCGTGGCGGCAGGCGCTGCTGTGGTCCCGGCATCCGCACCGGTGCCCTGGTCGATGACACTGTCCTGGGTGGAGTCTGCCGTGGCATCGCCTGTGACGCCCTGGTTGATAATGGTGCCCTGGTCGGCGAGGGCCTGGGACTCAGACCCGAAAGAGAGCACGTTTGCCGAGGCTGCCGCATCAATCGGCGCGGCAACGTTGGCGTTGGCCGCGACGCCGAGGTCGATCGGCGCCGCGGCGCTGATCCCCAGGTTCAGGTCGGCGTTCAGGTCCAGGACGGAGGCGACTTCCTTGTCCGGGAGAGCGGTGCCGCCCTGCGCCATCAGCTCATCATCAGTCAACGGGGTCATTCCCTGCTCAACGCTCATAACAAACTCCATCTCCGGCACCGTGTGCCCGGTCAAAGCCCTACGACGCCCCGCCCCCAGCGGACGGGTTCCACGTCGAAGTGCCCATCATGCCAGTAAATAGTAAGCATGATGACCAAATATCGGTAGCGGGCTCCCGGATTAATGCCGGAAAGCCCGCTGACCGGCCGGAAAACGCATCGATTGCTCCGTAAGTGCCCTCATGGAGGTCCCAAAGGGCGCCCACGGAGCAACCGATGGGGTTCTTACTTCAGTCCGGATTCGGGCAGCAGTTCGGTGGCGCCGAGGGAATCGGCGACGAACGCGTAGTCCCAGGCCCGTTCGCGCCACTGCACGTACCGGCCCGACGCGCCGCCGTGGCCGCCTTCCATCTCGATTTTCAGGACGACGGGTTCGCTGCCGGTGTTCACCTCGCGCAGCCGCTGCACCCACTTGGCCGGCTCCACGTAGAGCACGCGGGTGTCGTTGAAGCTGGTGACCGCGGCGATCTTCGGGTACGCCACGGCACGGACGTTCTCGTAGGGCGTGTACGACTTCATGTACGCGTACACGGCCGGGTCGGTGATTGGGTTGCCCCATTCCTCCCACTCCAGCGCCGAGAGCGGCAGGTCGGGGTCCAGGATGGTGGTCAATGCGTCCACGAACGGGACGGCGGCAACGATCGCCGCGTACTTTTCCGGCGCCAGGTTGGCGACCGCGCCCATGAGCAGGCCGCCGGCGGAGCCGCCCATCGCCGCGATCCGTGCCGGGTCGACCCAGCCGGAACCGGCGAGCCAGTCCGTGGCCGCAATGAAGTCGGTGAACGTGTTTTTCTTGTGCAGCTTCTTGCCGTCGTCGTACCAGTGCCGGCCCAGCTCGCCGCCGCCCCGGATGTGGGCGATCACAAACACGATGCCCCGGTCCAGCAGGGACAACCGGGGGATCCCGAAGCCCGGATCCATGCTCATTTCGTAGGAGCCGTAGCCGTACACCAGGCCGGCCGCCGTCGAATCCTGCCGGACGGAGGCATGGCGGAGGACCGAGAGCGGAATCCGGGTCCCGTCGGACGCCACCGCCCATTCCCGGGTGGCGACGTAGTCCGACGGCGTGTAGCCGCCCAGCACCGGGCTCTCCTTGCGCAGCAGGAGTTCACCGGCCGGGAGCTCCGGGGTGGGCAGCACAAAGTCGTAGACCCGCGACGGGGTGAAGTAGGAGGTGTAGCCCATCCGGATGACGGGCGCCTCGTAGTCGGAGCCCGCGACGCCGGCGGTATACAGCTCTTCGGCGAACGCAGGTTCCACGGCGGCGCCCTGCTCCGGGGTGCCCAGTCCTGCCAGGGGCAGGACCTGGACCCGTTCAATGGTGTCCTTGCGCACGGAGACCACCGCGTGGGTCGACGTGACGCCAGCGCCGTTGACCCGGACCTGGTCGGAATGGGCGACGACGGTATCCCAGTGCTGCTCGGCGAGCGGCTTTGCGAGCTCGGCCGGGTCCACCAGCGAGACCATGGAATTGATGGCGTCCTTGTTGTGCGTGAGCAGAATCCGCTCCCGGCCCCGTCCCGTGGCTTCCGCCAGCAGGAACGGCTCGGCCTCGTAGAGGATGCGCTCGTCGCGGGAGATCACGGTGCGCAGGCCGGCGTCGGGGTCATCAAAGCGCAGCAGGCGGGTCTCGCTGAACTCGGAGCAGCCGATGCTGAGCACCAGGTGCCGCCGGTCGGCAGAGAGCTCGAAGCCGAGCCACATGGCGACGTCGTCCTCCTGGTAGATGACCGTGTCCTCGCCGACGGGTGTGCCGAGCACGTGGGACTTGACCTGGTACGGCCGCCACGAATCGTCCACCACGGTATAGAAGATCCGGCTGCCGTCGGGGGAGAAGGAGATGCCGTAGAAGACGTTCTCGATCACATCCGGCAGCAAGTCGCCGGTGCGGAGGTCCTTGATGCGCAGGGTGAAGCGCTCGTCGCCGGCGTTGTCCACGGCGTAGGCGTAGAGGGTGCCGTCGATGGTCGTGGCGGCCCCGCCCACGGCGAAGAACGGCTTGCCCTCGGCCTCGAGGTTGCCATCGAGCAGGACCTCCTCGCCGGGGATGACGACGCCGGCCTCCACGGCCGGGGGAGTCCAGTCCGCGACGCGGTCCCCGGTGTCCTGGCCGCGCACGCGGCAGTGGATGCCGTACTCCTTGCCCTCGACCGAGCGGGTGAAATACCACCAGCCGTCCTTGCGGTTCGGGACGGAAAGGTCAGTTTCCTGGGTGCGGCCCTTGATTTCCTGGAAGATTGCCTCGCGCAGCGGCTCCTGGTGCGCGGTCACGGACTCCTGGTAGGAGTTTTCAGCCTTGAGCAGGTCCACGACCTCTGCGGACTCCTTGTCGCGGAGCCACTCGTAGTTGTCCTCGAACGCGTCGCCGTGATGGGTGCGCACCGAGGGAACTTTCCGGGCGACGGGAGGCTGCGGGGACGGCTGGGCGGGAGTCTGGGTCATGGACCCAATCTACCGAAGAGCGGCGCCTCAATTGCCGTTCTGCAGATTGTTGGCCGCCACGTAGCCGGCGAGCGTTCCCGAGCGCAGTGCGGCGGAGAGCGCTGCGGTCGCGGCAGGGTCCTTCAGGACAATCGACTGGCCGTCCCGGCTGGTCCCGGTGCCGGCGGTCGGCAGGGTGAAGAACACTCCACGTCCCGGCGGCGTGCTCCGCAGGCCGAAGGCGAGGTCTTCCAGCGACTCCAGGGTGAAGCTTGCGTCCAGGGTCACGTGCGGCAGCACCGTCTTGATGAGTTTGCGGACGGTGCTGTGGTCCGCCAGGCCGCCTTCGGAAGCCAACTTGGCCATCATGGCTTTCAAGAACGTCTGCTGGTTCCGGACCCGCTGGTAATCGCCATCGGCGAAGGCATGGCGCTCGCGGACAAAGGCCAGGGCCTGCAGCCCGTTGAGGTGGTTCACGCCCGCCGGAAAGTGCACCTTGTCATCTGCGGTGGCGGTGAATGACTGTTTGATGTTGACGTCGACACCGCCGAGCGCGTCCGTCATGGCCGCGAACCCTTGAAAATCCAGCATCACCGTGTGGTCGATGTGCGCACCCAGCAGCGCCTCCACCGTCCGCGTCATCAGCGGCAGTCCGCCCAGTTCCAGCGCGGCATTCACCTTCGCCGTTCCGTGGCCGGGGATGTCCACCCAAAGATCGCGCATGATCGAGATGCCGTAGACGCTCTTCCGGTCCGCCGGGAGGTGGATCAGCACAAGAGCGTCGCCGCGCTGGTCGGAGGTGGTGCCGCGGGCCGCCGCCGCCCGCTCATTCACCCGGCTGTCGCTCCCGATCAGCAGGATGTTGAGGGCGACGGCGGGTGGTTCCGGGGTGGGCGTGGGGGTGGGCGCCGGCGTGGGGCTGGCCGCCGTCGCCGTCGCGGCCGCCGGGGCGGCGGCCGGTGCCGTGGCTCCGGCCGGAGCGGGGCTCCCGGGCCGCTGCACGGTGAGGACGTAGGCCGAGACGGCCACGACGACCGCGAGCAGCGCCCCCAGGAGCAGAATAATCGGACGACGGCGGCCTGCCGCCGGGGACGGGGGAGGGGACGCCGCGGAAGCCTCGGCTGCTGGCTCCGGAGCGTTCCCCATGAACGGACGCTAGCACCGCTGCTGCCGCGGGCTAAGGGTCCAAGGGCCTCTCCTGGCCCCTCAGTTGACGGGAGTCAGTTCCCGTTCTCGAACTTGTTCGCGGCGACGTACTCGCCCAGGGTGTCAGAGGCCATCGCCGCGGAGATCTTTTGGATGGCGTCCGGGTCGGCCAGCACGATCGACTGGCCGTCCGTGGACGTTCCGATGCCCCCGGTCGGCAGGGTGAACATGACGGTGTTCTGCGCCCGGATGTCCTTGAGCTCGAGCCCCAGCCCTGCCACGGCTCCCGAATCAAAGGTCTTGTCGACCGTGACGAACGGCGAGACGGCACCGACCATGTTGTTGATGGTGATCGGGTTGCTCAGCGTCTGGCCGGCAGTCGATTTCTTGATGATGGCCCGCAGGAACTCCTGCTGGTTGCGGACCCGCTGGTAGTCGCCGTCGGCGTAGGCGTGGCGTTCGCGCACGAAGGCCAGGGCTTGGGTTCCGTCGAAGGTGTGCTGGCCCGGGGCGAAGGACTGGCCCGGCAGTGCGGTGGAACTGAACGGCACCTTGATGTTCACAGTTACCCCGCCCAGCGCGTCGGTGAGGCCCTTGAAGCCCTCGAAGTCGATCATCGCCACGTGATCGATGCGCTGGTGGAAGATCGACTCGATGGTCTGCACCATCAGCGGCGTACCGCCAAGGGCCAGTGCCGAGTTGATTTTCGCCTCGCCGTGCCCGGGGATGTCCACCCAGAGGTCGCGCATGATGGACATCGTGTAGATGTTCTTGCGGTCCGCCGGGATGTGCATGAGCATCAGCGTGTCCGCGCGCTGGTTCGTGGGCGTTCCGCCCGCGGCATCAGCCTCGGTGGCGCCGCGGCTGTCGCTGCCCATCACCAGGATATTCATCGCGGTGTTGGTCTTCTGCGGACGCGTGGACTCGTCGGGGAAGGCCTGCTCAATCTTGCTCGTGCCGGAGTCGAAGGTCCGTGCCAGGTTGAAGAGGTAGCCGCCGGCCACCACCGCGACGAGCGCCACGACTACGGCGACGGCGATCAGCACCTTGCGGCCCCGGTGTTTCCTCACGGGCCGCCGTTCCCTGGATCCGGCCGCGGGGACTTGGTCTGCGCTGTCGAAGGGGTGCGTCATGTATTCCTCTTGGTCAGCCGGGACGGTGCCCGGAATCTATCTGTCACTTCTCAGGCTGGCTGCACTCAGGCTGGCTGCGCCGGGGGCCAGGTGCCGGAAAGTGGGGCCCGGTGGCGGCCTTCTTTACAGTACACCGGGCGCGGCAACAACAGTTTTGGGCCTAGAAGGCACTAGATAACGCGGGGTTCCCCGGATATGAAGCGCACTGTTGCCTGCGTCACACTCCCTGCCTAGGCTGGGGGCGGTCGCAGCGTCGCGGCCAAACCGGTCGCAGCGTCGCGGCCAAAGCAGTAAATGCACGAACAGGGGAATCGTTTGAACCACAAACTCCGGGTTCTTGTCAGGCTCGACCTCGATTGCGGTCAGGCAGAAGTAGCAGCGCAGGGACATGTGACGGCAAGAAGCCTCCAGGCCCTGTACGTGGTGGTCAAGCGGGCGAACCACCTGAGAGAAGGACTCCATCTGGTGTTGGATGTCAGCCACGCCGTGGTGGAGCCGGCAGCCCTGGAGCAGCTGCGGGAGTGCTCAGCCTCCCACCACCTGCCCGCCGCCATTGATCCGCTTCAGTCCGAATGCCAGCTCAGCATCGTGGCGCCGGTGGAACCGATGGCGGTTCCCCGGGCCAGGAGGTTGGCGGCATAGCTCCGGGCCGTCGAACGAAAACTCCTCCGGGAATGCCCGGCTCTTGCGGCCACTCAACCGTTGTGGAACTCAGTTGCGGTGCGCGCGAAACGCAGGATGGTGAGGAGCGCGGGCGCGAGCTCGTACTCCATCTGCCGGTACATTCCCTCGCCGCGCCCGTAGGGATCCACGACGTCGTCCTCTGAAACGTCCTGGGCAAGTGTCAGGTGCCGGACCGCAGCGGCCCGGGCGGGCAATTCGCGCCAAAAGCTTCTCAGGTCCACCGCCGGGTCCGCC
The DNA here is from genome assembly GCF_056396505.1 of Arthrobacter sp. 05T410. Lineage (NCBI taxonomy): Bacteria > Bacillati > Actinomycetota > Actinomycetes > Micrococcales > Micrococcaceae > Arthrobacter > Arthrobacter sp. 05T410. The sequence goes on from NZ_JBFTLP010000003.1 coordinate 201,069, forward strand.
GTGCCATCCCGCTGGGTGCTGCCGCGCTGTTCCAGGACCCTCAGCATGCGCGCGAACTCGCGGATGGTAAACGTGCGCCGGAGCAGGGAGGCATCCATCTGCAATGCTTCGCCGCGGTGATGTGCGGCCATGGTCAAGACCAGATCGGTGTCGCGCAGGATCGTCGGCGTCAACTGCCGGGCGGCAAAGCCGTCCGGTGTTCCTCCATAACTCCGGATGATGTCCGCTGAGCTGGGCTGGACGGGCTCGCCCACCATGGCCCGGGTGCCGGCACTCTCTACCTCGAAGGCGCCGGGTTTCATCCGGTCAAGTCCTGCCTGGAGCAGGCGTTCCGCGACGGGGGAACGGCAGATGTTCCCTGTGCAGACGGTCAGGATCCGAATGGGTGGGGACGACTCCAAGGCTTCCATTTTCCGTTTCGTGATGCTTAGCGGCGACGTAATGTCCGAGCTTATCGTTCCCCGGGCACGGGCGCGCGTTTCCCGCTGGCTGGATGACTGGCTGGACGGCTGGATGGCTGGACGGCGCTATTCGGCGGACGGCCGCCGTCGTTGCTGTTTCGTCGCTGCCCGCTGTTCCTTTGCGGCGAGGCGTCGACGGTTCGAGCCGCGGGTGGGTTTGGTCGCCCGGCGGCGGGCGGCCTCGGGGGCAAGACCCTCTGCCACGAGGCCGGCGAGCTTGGCCAGGGCGATCTCGCGGTTGCGCAGCTGGGAGCGCTGCTCGGCGGCGGTCACGGTGATCACTCCGGCGATGAGGCGCCGTTCAAGGCGGGTGGCCAGTATCAGCCGTTGACCATCCGAGAGCGCCGTCGAGGCCGCGACGTTCCACGAGAGTTCGACGCGGCTGTCCGAGGTGTTGACGTGCTGGCCGCCTGGCCCGGACGAGCGCGAGAACCGCCAGCGGAGTTCCGACGCGGGAATGGTGAGCGCGGCCGACACCTCCAGATCCATGCAACCAGCGTTACACGGATTCCTGTCCTTGACGCATCTCCGGCCTTCCGCATATCCTGAACGAACGGTCGGTAATTATTTATCCGAAATCATTAGGAGCAACCATGGCATCGCAGACCCTGCAGTCAGTGCCCGCCGAGCCATCGCAGGCACGGCATGAACTGAGCCCCGAGGACGCGGCCCGGCTCGACGCCGAGGGCCAGGCATACTTCGACAAGGTCATGGCAGAAGATTCCCGGATCGAGCCGCGTGACTGGATGCCCCCGGCCTACCGCAAAACGCTCCTGCGCCAGATCTCGCAGCACGCGCACTCGGAGATCATCGGCATGCAGCCCGAAGCCAACTGGATCTCCCGCGCCCCGAGCCTGAAGCGTAAGGCCATCCTCATGGCCAAGGTCCAGGACGAGGCCGGCCACGGTCTCTATCTGTATTCCGCTGCTGAAACCCTCGGCCAGCCGCGCGATCAGATGATGCAGGACCTGATGGACGGCAAGGCCAAGTACTCCTCCATCTTCAACTACCCCGCCCGCACCTGGGCCGACATGGGTGCCATCGGATGGATGGTCGACGGCGCCGCGATCGCCAACCAGGTGCCGCTCTGCCGCGCCTCCTTCGGCCCCTACGGCCGGGCCATGGTGCGGGTCTGCAAGGAAGAGTCCTTCCACCAGCGCCAGGGCTTCGAGATCCTGCTGGAACTCTCCAACGGCACCCCCGAGCAGAAGCAGATGGCACAGGAAGCGGTCAACCGCTGGTACGCCCCCGCCCTGATGATGTTCGGCCCGCCGGACGACGATTCGCCCAACTCCAAGCAGTCCATGGCCTGGAACATCAAGCGGTTCAGCAATGACGAGCTCCGCAACCGGTTTGTCGGCATGATGATGGAGCAGGTCAAGGTCCTCGGCCTGACGCTTCCGGACAAGGACATCCGGTTCAACGAGGAAACCAAGAAGTGGGAGCACGGGCCGCTGGACTGGGATGAATTCCATGAAGTCCTGGCCGGCCGCGGCCCCTGCAACGCCCAGCGCCTGGAACGGCGCCGCGAGGCACACCAGAACGGCGCCTGGGTGCGCGAAGCCGCCGCCGCCTACGCCGAGAAGCAGAGCCGCAAGCAGAAGGAATCCGCAGCATGATCCCCAACGAATCCCCAACCTCGCAAGCTCGGCCGGGGACCCCTGTCGCCGTGGCCCCAACCGAACCCCACGCAGGAAACGTCTGGCCCATCTGGGAAGTATTCGTCCGCTCCAGCCGCGGCCTGTCCCACGTCCATGCAGGATCGCTGCACGCGCCCGACGCGGCCATGGCCCTGCGCAACGCCCGGGACCTCTACACCCGCCGCAACGAAGGGGTATCCATCTGGGTGGTCCCGGCCGAGGCCATCGCCTCCAGCGACCCCGATTCCAAGGGTTCCTTCTTTGAATCCCCCCAGGGCAAGGACTACCGCCACGCCACGTACTACACCAAGAGCGAGGGCGTGAAGCACCTGTGAGCACCACTCCCGAAACAGACATGCACGACAGCGGCCACGGCGACATCTCCGTCGGCGTATCCGGTGCGGGCGCCAGCGGTGACGGCACCGCGAGCGCCACCCGCATCACCCCTGGCAACGCCCTCCGTCCGGAAGACATCGCTCTCGCCGTCAACCGCGGCTCCGCGAAGCCGAGCGAGGACGCTGCCGAGTTCGCCCTGCGCCTGGGTGACGACGCACTGATCCTGGCCCAGCGCCTGGGTCACTGGATCTCCCGCGCGCCGGAGCTCGAAGAGGACGTCGCCCTCGGCAACATCGCCCTGGACGAACTGGGCCATGCCCGGTCCTTCCTCAGTTATGCCGGCGGCCTGGATGGGCGCAGCGAAGACGATCTCGCCTACTTCCGCCGCGAGCACGAGTTCCGCTCCGCGGCGCTCTTCGAGCAGCCGAACGGGGACTTCGCCGTCACCATCGCCCGGCAGTTCGTGGTCAGCTACTATCAGTTCGAGCTCTACCGCCGGCTGACGTCCTCCACCGACTCCACCCTGGCCGGCATCGCCGCCAAGGCGGTCAAGGAAGTTGACTACCACCGGGACCACAGTGCCCAGTGGGTGCTGCGCCTGGCCCTCGGCACGGACGAATCGCGCCGGCGCATGATCCAGGCGTTCAAAGTCGTCTGGCCCTTCGTCGATGAGTTGTTCCGCGACGACGAACTCACCGGACGCCTCAGCGAAGCCGGCGCCGCGCCGCAGCCGTCGAGCCTGCGCGAGGACTTCGACCGGCTCACCGGCGAGATCCTGGCCGAAGCCGAGCTCGAGGTCCCCAACGTCCAGCCATCACCGGGCGGGGGCCGCCGCGGCCTGCACTCCGAACACCTCGGCTACATCCTCGCCGAGATGCAGGTGCTCGCCCGCGAGTACCCCGGAGCCAACTGGTAGGGACCATGGAAATGTTTGTCTCCGATCCGGAAACCGCCGAGCGCCGCAACGCCGCCAAGGGCAATACTGCCCGGGAGAAGGCCTGGGCGGTCGCTGCCACCGTGTGCGATCCCGAAATCCCGGTCCTCACCATCGCGGACCTCGGCATCCTGCGCGATGTCCAGGTCTCGACGGAACCAAGCACTGACGACGGCGGGATGGTTCCCGCCGTCCAGGTCATCATCACCCCGACGTACTCCGGCTGCCCCGCCATGGACGCCATCCGGGATGACCTCACCACGGCTTTCCACCGCGCGGGGTACCCGAGCGTCCGGGTCGAACTAGTCCTCTCGCCGGCCTGGACCACTGACTGGATGAGTGCCGACGGCAAGGCCAAGCTGGAACAGTACGGGATAGCCCCGCCGTCCGGCCGGGCGGCTGTTGACGGAAAAGCAGCCCGGCACGCCGGCCCGGTCCGGCTCTCGCTCGCCGTCAAATGCCCCCAGTGCTCATCTCTGAACACCAAAGAACTCACCCGCTTCGGTTCCACATCCTGCAAGGCCCTCCACGTGTGCCAGGACTGCAAGGAACCGTTCGACTACTTCAAAGTCTTGTAAGGAACAGGTGCTTCCATGAAGGTTGTCCGCCAGACCGCCGCGGAGTCGGCCGCAGCCACCGGCCGCCGTCGTGCGTCCTTCCACACCCTGACGGTGGACGAAGTCCGCCGTCTCACCGACGACGCCATCGAGGTGACGTTCGGGGTCCCGGCCGAGCTCGCCGGCCAGTTCGACTACCTGCCGGGCCAGTACGTCGCGTTGCGCACCACCCTGCCCGACGCCGACGGCCAGCCGCACGAGATCCGCCGCAGCTACTCGATCTGCGCCGAACCGCGCAGTTTCGCGGACGGCAGCAGCGAAATCCGCGTGGCCATCAAGAAAGACCTCGGCGGCCTGTTCTCCACGTGGGCCAATGCCGAACTCAAGGCCGGCGACGTCCTCGACGTCATGAGCCCCATGGGAGCCTTTGTCTCCAAGCACGGACGCGACGGCAAGTCCGTGGAACAGAATGTCATGAATTCCATGAACCATCCGGAAGAGTTGGCGGGGGAGACCGGATCTTTCGTGGCGATTGCCGCCGGCTCCGGCATCACCCCGGTGATCGCCATCGCCCGCACCCTGCTGGCGGCCCACCCGGAAACCCGCTTCGACCTCGTCTACGCCAACAAGGCCGCGATGGACGTGATGTTCCTGGAAGAACTCGCGGACCTGAAGGACAGATACCCCGCCCGGCTGGCGCTGCACCACGTGCTCTCGCGTGAACAGCGGATCGCGCCGCTGCTCAGCGGCAGGATCGACGCCGAGAAGCTGCAGGCGCTGCTGGGCACAGCGATCCACGCCGACGACGTCGACGAATGGTTCCTCTGCGGCCCGTTCGAACTCGTCCAGCTCTGCCGGGACACCCTCGCCGCGCGCGGCGTCGCCCCGGAGCATGTCCGCTTCGAACTGTTCACTTCCGGCAAGCCGGAACGCCCCGAGGGCAACATCGGCCGGCCCGTGGTCACGGACGAATCCAAGGAAACCTACAAGATCACGTTCAAGCTGGACGGGCTGCAGGGCGAAGTGGCCAGCCCCACCCATGCCCGCGAGTCCATCCTCAACGCCGCGCTCCGGGTCCGCCCCGATGTGCCGTTCGCCTGCGCCGGCGGCGTCTGCGGCACCTGCCGGGCCAAGGTGGTCAGCGGCAACGTCACCATGGACGAGAACTACGCCCTGGAGCAGGATGAACTCGACAAGGGCTACGTCCTGACCTGCCAGTCCCACCCCACCACACCGGAAGTCACGGTCGACTTCGACGTCTAAGGTTTTTCGACGTCCAGGCCTTTTCGAATCCAAGGAGCCCCATGATTTCCCTCTCCATTGCCGACGGCGTCGCCGAGGTCGTACTCGACGCCCCGCACAAGCTCAACTCCCTCGACGAGCAGGCGCTCGCGGATTTGTCCCGGGCGTACGACGACGCCGCTGACGCCGCCGGGCGCGGCGAGGTCCGGGCGCTGCTGCTCCGCGGCGAGGGCCGGGCCTTTTGCGCCGGCCGTGACATTGCCGGCGTTAAACCGGAGAGCGATGACGCGCAGGCCTACCTCGGCGGGCTCGTCCAGCCGCTGCTGAAGAAAATGAGCGCCTTCCCCGCGCCCACGTTCGCCGCCGCCCAGGGCGCCTGCCTGGGTGTGGGGCTGGGGCTGCTGCTGGCCACGGATGTGGTCTACGTGGCAGAGAATGCCAAGGTCGGCTCACCGTTCGCCAAGCTCGGCGCCACCCTCGATTCGGGCGGGCACTGGTATTTCACCGAGCGCCTCGGCATGCACAGGACCCTGGACCTGATCTACACCGCCGAGCTCATGAGCGGCGCCGACGCCGTGGCGCAGGGCCTGTTCAGCCGGGCCATGCCCGTGGCGGAACTGCTTGAGAATACCCGCGCCATCGTGGCCGACGTTGCCACCGGCGCCACGGGTGCGTTCCGGGCCAGCAAGGAGCTCGTCGCGCACATCCGGGACCAGCGGCTGGGGCTGTGGGAGGCCATGGAAGAGGAAAACGCAGAACAGGCACGGCTGTGCAAGAGCGAGGACTACGCCGAGGGTTTCCGGGCCTTCCAGGAGAAGCGCAGCCCGGTTTTCAAGGGCTGAGGGCCGGCCCGGTCGGGGTACCCGGAAACGCATTTCCCGGCTACTCGTCTTTGCTTCGAAGCATTCTCATTTCCGGAACCCGCTTGTAATGTTCGGTTATGACTCTGGGGAAATCTGTAAATAAGGCTGTCATACCCGCGGCGGGACTGGGAACCCGGTTCCTGCCGGCAACTAAGGCGATGCCAAAGGAAATGCTGCCCGTGGTCGACCAGCCGGCCATCCAGTACGTGGTGGAAGAAGCCGTCCGGGCCGGGCTGACGGATCTGCTCATGGTGACCGGGCGCCAGAAGCGGGCGCTGGAGGACCACTTTGACCGCGAGCCCTCGCTGGAGCACGCCCTCGAACTCAAGGGTGATTTCGACAGGCTGGAGGCCGTCCGCCACGCTTCCCGCCTGGGCCCGCTGCACTACGTGCGCCAGGGCGACCCCAAGGGGCTCGGTCATGCCGTCCTCTGCGCCCGCCAGCATGTCGGGTACGAACCGTTCGCCGTCCTGCTGGGCGATGACCTGATCGACGAGCGGGACGAGCTGCTGACCGCCATGATGGATGTCCAGGCCCGGACCGGCGGCTCGGTTGTGGCCCTGATCGAGGTGGATCCGGCGGAAATCAGTGCCTACGGCTGCGCCGACGTTTCGGTTGTGCCGGGCCAGGACCATGTGCGGGTCAACCGGCTCGTGGAGAAGCCTGCCGCCGCCGAGGCCCCGTCCAACCTGGCCGTGATCGGCCGGTACATCCTGCATCCGGAGATTTTCGATGTCCTGGAGGACACTCCGCCCGGCCGCGGCGGCGAAATCCAGCTGACCGACGCGCTGCAGACCCTTGCCGTGTCCGACTGCGAGGGCGGAGGCGTCTACGGGGTGGTCTTCCGGGGCCGCCGGTACGACACCGGAGACAAACTGAGCTACCTCAAGGCGGTCATCTCGATCGCAGCCGACCGGGTGGAATTCGGCGAAGAGCTCCGGGCCTGGATGAAAGCATTCGTCAGCTAGCGGGTGTCCAGGTCCTCGAACACCAGGAACGTCTGGGTGTCCAGGACTCCGGGCATGGACTGCAGCTGATCGAAGATCACCCGGCGAAGATCGATGTTGTCCACGGCGCGCACCAGCAGGATGACATCGAAGTCCCCGCCGACCAGAGCGATGTGATGGACCTCGGGGATCGCGCGCAGGAGTTCGCGCAACTCGCGCCAGGAATGCTGGCGCACTTTCAGCGTGACGTAGGCAGACGACTTCAACCCGGCTTTGATGGGATCCACCAGGGCGGTGAACTTGGTCAGGACGCCTTCGCCCGTGAGCCGGGCGATCCGGGTGTAGGCGTGGGCGCGGGAAATGTGGACGTTCTCGGCCACCTGTGTCACCGACATCCGGCCGTCCCGGGTCAGCTCCGCGATGATGTTCCGGTCCACATCGTCCAGCGGTACCGCCACCTGTTCTGATTCGAGCTCTGCCATTCGTCTACGACTCCCGCCGGTAATCCAGCTCACACTTACGATTTGTCTTCCAGATTAGGGCAAATTTGTGGACATCTCCACGATTTGCCGCGGGGCTGGATACGAAACATCGGCTGGAGGCATACTGGGAAAGATTAGTGGCTACAGAAGGACGGACCAATGACGATCTCCGCAGACCACGCTGCGCAGCCAGCTGCGCAGCAGGCCGCGCAACAAGATCCAGCCGGTGATGCCGTGAGCAAGTTCGGTATCACCGTTGAGGACTACATGCTGCCCGCACGCCACCAGATCCAGATGGTGGGCCCGGACGGAACCCTGAATCCCCACACGGAACAGGGCACCCAGCCGGGGCACGAGTACAGCCTGCCCAGCGAGACCGAACTGATGGCCGCCTACGAGCAGCTCGTCATCGGCCGCCGCGTCAATGACCAGAACTCCGCCCTGGTCCGGCAGGGCCGCATGGCCGTCTACCCCTCGAGCCACGGCCAGGAGGCGTGCCAGGTTGCCGCCGCACTGTGCCTTGCCGAGGGTGACTGGCTGTTCCCCACCTACCGCGACTCCGTAGCCGTCATGGCCCGGGGCGTGGATCCGGTCCAGACGATGACGCTCTTCCGCGGCGACTGGCACGGCGGTTACGACCCCGCCAAGAACAAGGTCGGCATCCAGTGCACCCCGCTGACCACCCAGCTGCTGCATGGCGTCGGCGTTGCCCACGCCGCCAAGCTGCGCGGCGAGGACACCGTGGTCCTGGCCATGTGCGGCGACGGCGCCACGAGCGAAGGCGATTTCCACGAGGCCCTGAACTTCGCCGCCGTCTTCCACCTGCCAGTGGTCTTCTTCGTCCAGAACAACCAGTACGCGATCTCCGTACCGCTGGCGCACCAGTCCGTTGCGCCCTCCCTGGCACACAAGGCCGTGGGCTACGGCATGGCCGGCGAACGCGTGGACGGCAACGACATCGTGGCACTGCTCGCCGTCCTCGGCCGGGCCGTCAAGCTCGCCCGGGAAGGTTCCGGCCCGCTGCTGGTGGAGGCGCACACCTACCGGATGCAGGCGCACACCAACGCCGATGACGCCACCCGCTACCGGCAGGACAGCGAAGTCGCCGAATGGGTGGCGAAGGACCCGCTGAGCCGGATGCAGACCTACCTGACGGACCGCGGCCTGCTGGACGACGACCGCGCCGCCGTGATCGCCGACAAGGCGGAGGCGGTAGCCACGCAGCTGCGCGAGGGCCTCAGCGAAGAGGTCCCGGTGGAACCGCAGGATCTCTTCAAATACGTCTTCTCCACCCCCACACCACAGCTGAAAGAACAGTCCGCCATGCTCGCCGACGAACTGGCCCGCGACGCCGCATCCACCTCAAGGGAGGCCGGGAAATGAGCCCTACCATCACCACGTCCTCCGAGGCGAACGGCAACGTCAGCGCCGCGACCGCCCGCGCCGCCGCCAAAGCTGCTGTTGCGGCCGAGCAGGCCGGCCCGCAGACCATAACCCTGGCCAAGGCCCTGAACACCGCGATGGCGGACGCCATGCACGCGGACCCCTCGGTCCTGGTCTTCGGCGAGGACGTCGGCATGCTCGGCGGCGTCTTCCGCATCACGGACGGGCTCACCAAGACCTTCGGCACGAGCCGCTGCTTCGACACCCCGCTGGCCGAATCCGGAATCGTCGGCATGGCCGTCGGCATGGCCATGAACGGCATGCGCCCGGTCATCGAAATGCAGTTCGACGCGTTCGCCTACCCGGCGTTCGAACAGATCGTCAGCCACGTCGCCAAGATGCACAACCGCACCAAGGGCGCCGTCAAGCTGCCCATGGTCATCCGGGTCCCGTACGCCGGCGGCATCGGGGGAGTGGAGCACCACTGCGACTCCTCCGAGGCCTACTACGCGCACACCGCCGGCCTGAAGGTCTTCACCCCCGCCACCGTGGCCGACGGCTACCGGATGCTTCGCGAAGCCATCGACTCCGATGACCCTGTTATGTTCATGGAGCCCAAGAAGCTCTACTGGTCCAAGGACCAGGTGGACCTGGACGTGCTGCGCGCCGAGCACGCCGCGAACACCGAGCGCGGCACGTCCTCCGAGGGCCGGGCCGCCGTCGCCCGCCCCGGCACCGACGCCACGCTGATCGCCTACGGTCCGTCCGTTCCGACGGCACTCGCCGCAGCGGCCGCCGCCGCCGAGGAAGGCCGCTCGCTGGAAGTGATCGACGTCCGCTCGATCGTGCCGTTCGATGATGAGACCGTCTGCGCCTCGGTCCGCAAGACCGGCCGCGCCGTGGTGATCGCCGAAGCCCACGGCTTCGCGTCCGTGGCCTCCGAGATCGTCGCCCGGGTCCAGGAACGCTGCTTCCACCACCTGGCCGCACCGATCCGCCGTGTCACCGGCTTCGACGTGCCGTACCCGGCGCCGAAGCTTGAGCACTACTACCTGCCCGGCGTGGACCGCATCCTCGACGCCGTTGACGACCTCCAGTGGGAAGACTGACCATGAGCGAACCGAAAGTATTCCTCCTGCCGGACCTGGGTGAAGGCCTCACCGAAGCCGAGCTCGTGAACTGGCTCGTGGCCGTGGGCGACGAGATCCGCGTGGACCAGCCGATCGCCGAGGTGGAGACCGCCAAGTCCATGGTGGAGGTGCCCTCCCCGTACGCCGGCACCGTGGCCGTGCTGCACGGCGAACCCGGCCAGACGCTCGACGTCGGCAAGCCGCTGATCTCTGTGATGCCGGTTGGTGTTGCTGTTTCCTCCGTTTCCGCTGGTGGCGCCGCCACAGGCAATGCCGCCCCCGGTGGGGCCGGCACGGATGATGCCGCTGGTGGCGCCGCCACAGGCGATGCCGCCCCCGCCCCTTCGCCGGACGGCATTGCTGCAAGCAGCATGCCGTCCGGCTCCGACAGGCCCGATGCCACTCCCGTGGCGGCATCGCCTGCGTCGGCTGGGTCTGCGGGTAAGGCGCCGGCCGTTGTTGCTGACTCGCCTGCTGCTGCTGCTGCTGCTGCTGTTGCGGCTGAGGCTTATCGCGAGGAGGAGAAGGCCGGGTCCGGCAATGTCCTGATTGGTTATGGGACTCCGGGCGGGCATGGGGTTGCCCGGCGGACCCGGGCTCCTAAGCGGGCTGCGTTGGCCGAGCCGGTTTCCGGGGTTTCGGCTGAGGAGAAGGCTGCCGATGACCTGGTGCTGCTGCGCACCCGGGTTCCCGGGAAACTGGGGGCCGTTATTTCTCCGCTGGTTCGCCGGATGGCGCGCGACCATGGGGTTGATTTGGGGGAACTCCACGGCTCGGGGGCCAGCGGGCTCATCATGCGGCGCGATGTCGAGGCCGTCATCAAGCCGTCGCCGGTGGTTGAGCGTCCGGCTGCTGCGGAGTCTGCCGCGCCGGCCGCGCCTGCCGCGGGTTCCGGCACCGACGCGCGCACCGGGCTGGGCATTTCCGGACGCACGGCGGTCCGGGGAGTGCGGAAGGCCGTCGCGGCGAACATGTCGCGCAGCCGCTCCGAGATCCCGGAAGCCACGGTGTGGGTGGACGTGGACGCCACTGCGCTGGTGGAGATGCGTGCCGCGCTGAAAAAGGCGGACCCGCACAACACCCCGGGCCTGCTGGCCTTCATCGCACGGTTTGTCACTGCCGGGCTCAAGAAGTTCCCGGAGCTCAACACCCGGATCGTGACCACCGAGGATGCCGCGGGTGGGGCGATGCAGGAGATTGTGGCCTTCGACGGCGTCAACCTCGGGTTCGCGGCACAGACCGACCGCGGACTGATGGTGCCGTCGGTGCGGAACGCGGACAAGCTCAGCGCCCGCGAACTGGACGCCGAAATCCGCCGCCTCACCGCCGTCGTGCGCGAGGGCAAAGCGACCCCGGCGGAACTGGGCAGCGGCACGTTCACGCTGAACAACTACGGCGTGTTCGGGGTTGACGGTTCCGCCGCGATCATCAACCACCCCGAGGTGGGGATCCTCGGCGTCGGGCGGATCATCGACAAGCCCTGGGTGGTCAACGGCGAGCTCGCCGTCCGCAAGGTCACCGAGCTGACGCTCACGTTCGACCACCGGGTGTGCGACGGCGGAGCGGCCGGCGGCTTCCTGCGCTACGTCGCGGACGCGATCGAGAACCCGGGGTCGGCACTCGCGGACATGTGAGGCTTAACCGGGGATCTGCATCCCGATTGAGGGGACAGGGGCCGCGCAATCACTCTTGTGCGGCCCCGGCGGCCCCTGCCGTCCCCTGCCGCGCCGAAAGCCACCGTGCCAGCCACGACGCCGGCAGGAGCAGCAGCCACGCGAACGGCGTGTAGGCCTTGAGGACGAACGCCGCGGGAATTGAGAGCAGGAAGACCAGCGCCACGGCAATCCGCGCATAAAAGATCCGGCGGTGGACGTGGGCGGCCATCTCGCGGTCCATGAGCCCCGCATGCTTCGCATAGCCCCAGATGGCCGCCAGCATCAAATAGACAGCGGCAATGTTGGCGGCGTACAGGACGCTCGGCCACGGGGTGGGGTCGTCCCCGTAGTCGCTGAGGATCGACGTCGGACCGGGCAGCATGGCTATGAAGAACAAGAGGGCAAGATTCAGCCAGGCCAGGTTCGCATTGAAGCGGCGGATGAGGGCAAAGTCGGAGTGGTGGGACATCCACGTCTTGGCGATGATGACAAAGGACAGGGCGTACGCCAGCAGCTGCGGCAGGGCAGCAACCAAGGCGTCGTCCACCTGGTCCGCGGGAATTCCTTCAGGCAGTTTCAGGTCCAGGGCCAGGAGGGTCAGGGCTATGGCGAAGACGGCATCGCTGAAGAACACCATCCGCTCCAGGGACGTGCCGGATTTCAACGGGAGCCACCCCCATTCGTTCGGTGGAGCACTTGGCTCATCGAGGGAAGTAGCCCACAGGCTACACCGCCGCGCGGGCCACGACGAGGGGTCCGGGCATACCCGCCACAGGGACGGGACGGGCATGCCCTGAAGGGAAATGCCAGCCAGCGCGGGTAGAATCGAGGCCTGTACAGCACCAACAACGCTGGACCAACAATGCCGGAAAAGCGTCGGAAATACGGAGATTCAATGTCACGATGGCTCGAGGTCGGTCCGGACAACTACGTACTGACAACTCAAGGTTCCCTGCTCAACACGGGTCTGGTGGTCGGCACCGAACGCGCCATGGTGATCGACACCGGCGGCGGGCCCCGGCAGGGCCGCGAGATCCTGGCTGCCGTGCGGGAAAAGACTGGGCTGCCGCTCGTCGTGGTCAACACGCACGCCCACTATGACCACTTCTTCGGCAACGCAGTCTTCGCCAGTGAGGGCGTCACGGAGTTCTGGGCTCACGAGAACTGCGCCGCGGAAATCGAGGAGAACGGTGACGAGCAGCGCCGGCTGGTGGCCTCCGCGGAACCCGAAATGGCGGCCGGTCAGGGCTCTGACGCTGAGTTGGTGGTTCCCAACGCCATCGTGAAGGACCAGCCGGTCCTGGTGGATCTTGGCGGGCAGACCGCCACCTTGTTCTATCTGGGCCGCGGACACACCGACGGCGACCTCCTGGTCGGCACGGCAAGCACCCTCTTCGCCGGCGACCTCGTCGAACAGGGTTCCCACCCGTCCTTCGAGGACTCATTCCCGGAAGACTGGGCCGACGCCCTCCGGCACCTCTCCGCGCTGCGGCACCGCTACGAATTCCTGATTCCCGGCCACGGCGAACCGTGCTCGGACCAGTTCGTCAAGACCATGGCCAACACCATGACCACCGCGGTCCGGCAGGCGATCCAGGCCACCCGGGAAACCCCGGACGACGCCACCAAGGCCATCCCGATCCTGCCGTACGGCCCCGAACAGTCGCGCTGGTTCATCAAGCGCCTGCAGGACACGCGGGCCCACCGCTAGGGCCGAGAAAATGGCGGTAATGGTAAGTGTGCTCATTACTGCCCCTAGACTTGTTCCTTGAACGATGTCAATCGAGCACTGCAGCGGTCTGCGCTGTGATCCCTGGGGGGAACGAACATGCCAGAACCGGTCGAAAACAAGACCGCCAACGCCCTCGCTGAAGCTGAAACAGCTGCAGAGCAGGCCCAACTCCCGCGTCGGAGAGACCGCCGCCGCGGCGACGACTCCGACGCCTGGACAGGAACCATGCCCATCATTTCGAGCAACCAGGCCGAACAGCGCCCAACAGCCCCCAGCAGTTCCTGGGCGGAGGCCGCCGCTGCCGCTGACGCGCCGGCGCGCCCGCAGCCTGCCAAACCGTCCAAGGATCCCGTGCTGAAGCCGCCTGCCCCCGAGGCCGCACCTGCCGTGCCCGCCCAGCCCACCCGTTCCACCCGTTCGGCCAGCAAAGCCGCGGCCCTGGCCGACGCCCCGCTGCCCGACTTCATCAGCTCACCGGGTCTTTTTGTCCGCGAGCAGAAGCCCCGGCCCGTCGGCGGTTTCCGCGGTGCCCTCTACAACCTGACCGGCGGCGGCCTGAACCTTGGCCCGAGCGCCAGGCAGCGTGAGGAAGACGAACTGGCCCGGCGCATCTCCCGGCAGCTCCAGGGCAGCTACAACACGGCCGTCCTGAGCCTCAAGGGCGGCATCGGGAAGACCTCCACGACGGTCGGCGTCGGACTGACCCTGGCCGAGTTCCGCGGCGATCCTCCGTGCGCCATCGACGCCAACCCCGATTCCGGCGATCTCGTCGAGCGCGCCCTCGGCGAGGGGATCTACCAGCAGCAGAGCCCGCGCACCATCACGGACCTGCTCAGGAACATCGAGTCAGTCGATTCCCTCACCGCCCTGGCCCGCTACATGCACCACGCCGGCAGGCTCCACCTCATTGCCGGCGAGCAGGACCCCGAGGTCTCAGATTCGCTGACGGCCGAGGAATACCTGCGGATCCGCAAGCTCATCTCCGCCTACTACTCCGTGGCGCTGATCGACTGCGGCACGGGCGTGACCCACAATGCCATGAGCGGCATCCTGCAGTCCGCGGACAACCTGATCATCGCGGCCGGCTATGCCGTCAGCGGCGCCAAGCGGGCCCGCAGCACGCTTCACTGGCTGGCCAGCCACGGCTACGAAGACCTGGCCCGCAACGCCGTCGTGGTCATCACCGACAAGGACGAGGTGTCCACCCGGGTGGACAAGGACGCCATCGAAGAACACCTGTCCGGCATCTGCCGCCAGTTGATCGCGGTTCCGCACGACCGCGGAGTGGCCGACGGCGACCTCGTCACCCTTGATGTGCTTCGCCCCGAAACGCGGCGCGCGTACCGGGAGATCGCCGCGGCAATCGTCGACGGATACGTCTAAGCGCGACCCGTGCCGACCTCCGCGGTACATTTGAGCATGGCCAACAACTCACTCGGGGTCGACGCCGCCCGCCACCTCCAGGACCTGCTTTTGGGGACCGACAACGTCGAGGACTTCCTGGGCCGCCTTGCGGAGTTCTCGGCCGCCACGCTGAGCCGCACGACCGGCGCCGAGATTGAGTGCGGCGTGACCCTGCAGCGCCGCAAGCGCACCATGACGGTCGCGGGCAGCAGCCCGCGGGCGGTCACCCTGGACCGCATCGAACAGACCCTCGGCGACGGCCCCTGCATCGAGGCGCTGCGGACCAGGTCCGTGGTCCTGCTGGCGGATGTCGACGCCGATCCCCGCTGGCCCGACTACCAGCGGCAACTTGCCGCCAACGGGTGCCGCAGCACGCTGGGCGTTCCGCTGGAAATCGGCGACGACGCCGCCGCGGCCCTGAACTTCTTCGGGGCGGACACCGGGCTGTTCACGGACGACATCATTGCGGAGGCGGCCGGATTCGCCGACCTCGCCGGCCGCGCCCTCCGGCTGGCCGTGCGGCTCGGAACCTTCCAATCCCGGGCCGAAGATCTCCAGGCGGCCATGGAACACCGCACTTCCATCGATCTGGCGTGCGGCGTGATCATGGCCCAGAACCGCTGCTCCCAGGACCAGGCCATGGCCATCCTCACCAGGGTCTCCAGCAACCGGAACCAAAAGCTCCGGGAAGTCGCCGAGGACGTGCTCCGGCACCTCACCAGCGAGGAAGTCCGCACCCACTTCGACGCTTAGGGCAGGGACGGCCGCGGCGGGTGCCTAGGATGAAGGGGATGACCACCACACGCCTCGCGCCCTTCAGCCTCCGCAGCATCGCCGTTCCCGCGTTCGGGCCGGCCCTCATGTTCAGCCTGGGGGAGGGCGCGATCCTGCCCGTGGTCGCCCTGTCCGCCCGTGATCTCGGCGCCTCCGTGGCCGGGGCCGCGCTGATTGTGACGCTGATCGGCCTCGGATCGTGGTTCTTCAACCTGCCGGCGTCACTGATCACCCTGAGATTCGGGGAACGCTGGGCGATTGTGGGGGCCGCGGCCGCCAGCGCGTTCGCTCTCGCCGCGGCGGCGGTCGCTCCGCTGTTTTCCGGAGGTCTCTGGGTGCTGGCGGCGGCTATGGTGGTGGTCGGCATGGCCGCCAGCGTATTCAGCCTGGCCCGGCAGAAATACCTGACCGAGGCCGTGCCGGTCATGCTCCGGGCCCGGGCCCTGTCCACCCTCGGCGGCGTCAACCGGATCGGGATCTTCATCGGCCCGTTCGTTGGCGCCGCCGTGATGCAGTTTGCCGGCATCAGCGGGGCCTACTGGGCCGGCGTCGTGGCGATGGCCGCCGCGGCGGCCGTGTCGGTCACCATCCCCGACCTCGTGGCGAAGCCGCAACCGGCCGACGGCGTTCCGGTGCAACAGCCCACCTTGCGCAGCGTCGCCGTTTCCCACGCCGGCGTCTTCCTGAGCGTGGGGGCCGGGGTGCTGCTGCTGAGCGGGCTGCGCGCCTCGCGCCAGGTGGCCATCCCGCTGTGGGCCGATCATCTGGGCCTGGACCCCACCCAGGCCTCGCTGATCTACGGGATCTCCGGGGCGATCGACATGCTGGTGTTCTATCCGGCGGGAAAGCTGATGGACCGCAAGGGCCGGCAATGGGTGGCCGTGCCGTCCACACTGATCATGGGGACGGCCATGGTGCTGATTCCGCTCAGCACGGGCTTCGTCTCGCTCATGCTGGCGGCACTCCTGATCGGCTTCGGCAACGGGATCAGCTCGGGCCTGAACATGACGCTCGGGGCCGACTTTTCGCCGGACAACGGCCGCGGCCAGTTCCTCGGCATCTGGCGCTTCATGGCCGACGCCGGCGCGACGGGCGGGCCCGTGCTGCTCTCCGCCGTCACCGCCGCCGTGTCCCTGGGGGCCGGCGTGGCCGCGACCGGTGTGATCGGCTTCGCCGCCGCGGCCGTGTTCGCCGTGACCATTCCGCGGCTCAAGCACCGCCGGAACTACTGACCTGCTTGGGCGCCGGCGCCCAAGCAGGCAGTGATTATCAGGTAGCGACTACTCGGGCGACGCCTGCGTGGGCTCAGTAAGGTCGGGGAAGCGCGCCGGTGCATCGAGACCGGCCCTTCGTGGGCGGCACGAGTGCCGCAGTCAGGGTCCGCCCGTGATTATTTGCAGCGCATGGTCTCCGCCCGGATGGGTGATGCGTTTCGACGCAAAAAAATGAGGAGATGCTCATGTTAGGAAAACAGTCCCGCTGGTTCGCGCCCCTGGCCGCAACAGCGGCTCTGCTATTTGCTGCTTCGCCCGCGGGTGCAACTGTCACACGTCCGCCCAACCCGCCGGATTTTGTTGTTCCGGCCGACCTAGCGTGCGGCTTTGATCTGGGCGTCTCCGGCACCGGCGGAAAGATTACACGGATTGACTTCAAGAACGGCAACTTCTTTCAGGTTGGCAAGGGAGTCATACTGACCTATACCAACTTGAGCAACGGGAAGACGTACAGGGTAAACACGGCCGGAACAGTGGCCAAATTCACCCAAAATCCGGACGGAAAAACTTGGACGTTCAGCGCCGCAGGCCACTTTGGGTTTATCTTCTTTCCGACAGATGCGCCCGGGGCCGGGGCCTTCCAGTACACCGGACAGTTAAAGCTCACCATTGACTCGCCGGCGACCGTGAACGTGCTCTCCGTGGACTCCAGCGGAGGCAAAGCCGTGGACATCTGCGCACGTCTCAAGTAGCTATCGCAGGATCTGCGTG
Organism: Arthrobacter sp. 05T410; assembly: GCF_056396505.1. Taxonomy (NCBI): domain Bacteria; kingdom Bacillati; phylum Actinomycetota; class Actinomycetes; order Micrococcales; family Micrococcaceae; genus Arthrobacter; species Arthrobacter sp. 05T410. The sequence continues at coordinate 218,594 of NZ_JBFTLP010000003.1, forward strand.
GGCACGGGCGCGCTGTTGTTCCCGGGCCTACGTGCGCCGCGCTAGCGTTCCTGGTGCAGGGGCCTGTCCCGCCGTCGTGGGTCCGGCTGCCGGGCGGCCAGGCCGAACAGCCACACGCCGGCCACCGTTGCGAGGTAGCCGGCAATGACGATCAGGGACGTGCCGGCCCAAAAGTAGCTGGATGTGCTGACCTCCTGGCCGCCCGGGCCGATGCTCAGTAAGGCGACGGCCGCCACCCCGGCCGCGGCGAGACCGGTGAGGACGGGAAGCGCCACCCATACCCTGGCCGAGGCCCAGTGTTCGTTGTAGCCGTTCCAGACGTTCCAGCCCGGGCCCCGGCGGATGATCAGCCAGCCGGCCGGGATCATGAAAGCCCCGACCACCAGGAAGGCCGCCATCACATCGGCGGGCCGGTGCCACTGGTTGATCAGCGTGGACACGCCCGTGGCGACGGCGAAGCTGCCGCCCAGATAGCCGGCCAGCGGCCGCCAGCGCGGCGAAACCATGAGGAACACGGCGGCGGCGGCCGAGGCCGCCATGGTGGTGTGGCCCGAGGGCAGCGAATTCAGCTCCAGCGTCTCAACCCCGCGGTACGGCCGGACCGGAAGCCAGTCCTTCAGGATCTGGGTGGCAAGGTTGGCGCCCACACACGCCGCAATCGCAATCACCGCCGCAGACCAGCGGCGCCGCAAGATGGTGACGAACACGACCACAACCGACGCGATCACCACGGAGAGCGCCGGCAGCCAGTCCAACAGCTTGGTGGCGGCCTTGCCCGCGGTCCCGCTGAGCGCCACGGCTTCCACGAGGGCCGATTCGTCAATGAACTGGCCCGTGGTGGTACGGACAAAGAAGACATAGGTGACGGCCAGCGCGGCCACGCAGGCAACCGTGGCCAGCACGAACAAGGCTGCCGTGGCCTTGCCGGGGGACCACCGCGCCTGCGGATCCGGTGTTGTGCGGTCCCGCGTGCTGCGCTCTGGCGTCTCGGGCGCACTCGCCGGGAGGACTTGTGTTTCCTGGGCCGGGATCTCCCGGGCCTGGGTTCTCTGGGCCTCTGTTTCATAGACCGGGGCAGACGGGTCCCAAGGGGTGCGTTCCTGCCGAAAAGTCATGCCATTAAGAGTCCCATAGAACCCTGCGCGCCAGCTGAAGGGCCGGCGCGCGGCGCGGAGGGTAGTGCCCGTCAATAAACGAGTACTTACTACTGGTGCGCCGCCGGGCCGGGATTTGTAGAGTCGGGTGTGTGCTGGCGCGGCTTGTCCCCGGCACGGCGCTCCTTGAGCGGGGCCGGCGGAGACGAGTTTCCTGGACCAGGGACTCACCCCCAGTCGACGCCGGCCCAATCAAGGTCCATATCCGGCTCCCGGTGCCGCGTTCCCGCGCCCTGCGTCCCCGACCGGTGTCCGGGAAAGCTCCGCTGTACATTTCTCCCAGTGCATTCCCCGCAGTGCATTCCCAGTACAGTGGCTCCATGCCTGCCCTCCCCATGGACCCCCCGGCACGTCCCGCCGCGCCCCTGCCCGGCCTTGATGAACTCCTGGCCGGTGCCCACGTTGTGAGCCTGCCGATGCGCGTGAAGTTCCGGGGCATCCTGCAGCGCGAGGCCCTGCTGCTCCGGGGGCCGCTGGGCTGGGGCGAATTCTGTCCCTTTCCCGAATACGGCGACCCCGAGGCCTCCCGCTGGCTTACGGCCGCCATCGAGGCCGGCTGGGAAGGGTTCCCGGAGCCCCTGCGGGACAGCATCCCGGTCAACGCCACGGTTCCTGCCGTGCCGGCGCACCGGGTGCCCGATATCCTGGCCCGCTTCGGCCGGGTGGACGCGGTCAAAGTCAAGGTCGCGGAGCGCGGCCAGAGCCTGGACGACGACGCCGCCCGGGTGGCGGCCGTCCGGGCGGCGCTGCCGGACGCCGTGATCCGGGTGGACGCGAACGGCGGCTGGGACGTGCCGGAGGCCGTTGCGGCACTGACCCGGCTCGCCGCCGTCGGGCTCGAATATGCCGAACAGCCCGTGCCCGAGATCGCAGGCCTCGCCGAGGTCAGGCGGCTGCTCCGGGCCGCCGGCGTCCCCGTGCTGATCGCCGCGGATGAGAGCGTGCGCAAGGAGGACGACCCCCTCAAAGTGGCGCGGGCCGGCGCCGCGGACCTGATCGTGGTCAAGGTGGCCCCGCTCGGGGGCGTGCGGCGTGCCCTGCGGATCGTGGCGCAGGCCGGGCTGCCCGCCGTCGTGAGTTCGGCGCTGGACACCTCGGTGGGGATCCGGGCCGGACTGGCCCTGGCCGCCGCCCTGCCCGAGCTGCCGTATGCCTGCGGCCTGGGCACGGTTTCCCTGCTCGCCGCCGATGTCACTCACGATCCGCTGGTACCCGACGACGGCGCGATCGCCCTGCGCGACGTCCGCCCGGCACCCGAGCTGATGGCCGAACACGCCGCCTCGCCGGAACGCCGGGACTGGTGGCTGGACCGGCTGCGGCGGGTGCATGCCGTACTGGCCGCATCGACTGCTCCGTAACGGCCCTTCAGGACCTCGAAAATGGCGATTACGGAGCAACCGATGGGTTCGGCGGCACGGCGAAGCATTCACCGGGACTTCATCTGACAGACGCCTCTCGGTAGCCAGCGGCTGGAAGGGTGGGCGCGACCGCAACTCACCCCATGGAAGGTCTCTCCATGTCTGTCACCTCCGGACGCAAATTTTCCCTGCTCCCCATGCTCGGCCACACCAAAGGCAAGCGAAGCCCTGTCACCTGTGCGCTGAAGTGCGACAACGCCTGCTCGGGCGAGGTCTGCAACACCAGCACCAACAGCTACTTCCGGGACATCGCCTCCGCCACCATGTCCCGCCGCGCCGCCCTGGGCTTCGGCGCCGCCGGCGCGCTCGCCGTCGTCCTCGGCAACGCCGTGACGTCCGCTGATAAGGCAGTGGCCGACGGCGGCCCGGGCCTCGCCGCTGCCGCCAAGGACGGGTTTGGAAAATCCAAGCTGCAGTTCACCGCCATCGCTCCGGTGGACGCCAGCGTGGACAAGCTGACCGTCCCGGCCGGGTTCACCTGGCAGCCGGTCATCCGCTGGGGCGACCCGCTCTTCAACGACTCGCCGGCCTTCGACCTGGACCACCAGAGCGCGGCGGCGCAGGCCCGCCAGTTCGGCTACAACAACGACTACACCGACATCCTGCCGATCGATAGCTCCAAGGACCGCCGGGCCGTGCTCTTCACCAACCATGAATACACCAACGAGTCCATCATGCTGCCGGCCGGATTCGACGCCGCCGAGGCCCGCGCGATCGGCCGTGCGGCCCACGGCCTCACGGTGGTCGAGTTGGAGCGTGCGAACAAGAACAAGCCCTGGAGCTACGTCCGGGGCGCCGGGCTGAACCGCCGTTTCCTGACCGACACCACCTACGAGCTCGACGGCCCCGCCGCCGGGTCCCCGCTGCTGAAGACCGCCGCCGACCCCTCCGGCCGGGCCATCCAGGGCACCCTGGGAAACTGCTCCGGCGGCACCACCCCGTGGGGCACGATCCTCTCCGGCGAGGAAAACTTCAACGGCTACTTCGCCGCGCCCGGAACCTCCGACGCCGACAAGCGTTACGGCCTGACCAGCAAGCCCACCGCCCGCCAGTGGGAACTCGATGACCCGCGCTTCGACACCCGCAACCCCGGATATCAGAACGAGGCCAACCGCTTCGGCTGGATCGTGGAAGTGGATCCCTTCGATCCCTCCTCCACGCCCCGCAAGCACTCCGCGATGGGCCGCTTCAAGCACGAGGGCGCCAACGTGATCGTCGCCAAGTCCGGTCACGTGGTGGCCTACATGGGCGACGACGAGCGCTTCGACTACCTGTACAAGTTCGTTTCGGCCGGCACGTACCGGCCCGGAAAGACGGCGGAGGACCGCAGGAACAACCTCACGCTGCTCTCGGAAGGCGACCTGTACGTCGCGAAGTTCACCGGCAATTCCCCGGCCGACGGGTTCGACGGAGCGGGCAAGCTTCCGGCCGACGGCGCCTTCGACGGCGCCGGTGTTTGGCTGCCCCTCGTGGTGGGCGGACAGTCCAAGGTGGCCGGGATGTCCGTGGAAGAGGTACTGGTGTACACCCGCCTCGCCGCCGACAAGGTGGGCCCCACCAAGATGGACCGCTGCGAGGACGTCCAGCCCAGCCCGCACACCGGCAAGGTCTACGTGGTCTGCACCAACAACGCGGACCGCGGCAAGCCCGGCAAGGAAGGTGCAACCGAGGTCAACCCCCGTACCCTCAACCGCGACGGCCACATCGTCGAAATCACCGAGACCGGGGACCAGGGCTCCACAACGTTTGGCTGGAACCTGCTGATGGTCTGCGGCGATCCGGCCAAGAACTCCGCCACCTACTTCGCCGGGTTCCCTGCCAGCCAGGTCTCACCGATCTCCTGCCCGGACAATGTGGCCTTCGATTCCGTGGGCAACCTGTGGATCTCCACCGACGGCGCGCCCTCCAGCATCGGCTACGCCGACGGGCTCTTCAAAGTGACCCTGGACGGTGCCGAACGCGGCAGGGTGGAGCAGTTCCTCGCCGTCCCGCGCGACGCCGAGACCTGCGGCCCGGTCATCCACGACGAGGAGCGAACCGTCTTTGTTGCCGTTCAGCACCCGGGCGAGGAAGGCACCTTCGCCGAACAGCACTCGTACTTCCCTGACTACGTCGCGGCCGGCGCCACACCGAAGCCCGGCCAGGTGCGCGCCCCGCGTCCGTCCGTGGTCCAGGTGTTCCGCACCGGCGGCTAGGTTCCTCCCGCCACGCTCCCTCACGTTTGGCAGGTTTCCTTCCCACGCTCCCTCACTTCCCTTACTTTGGCGGCGGGACGTGAGGGAGCGTCGGGTTTTTGGCGGCGGGACGTGAGGGAGCGTCGGGTTTTTGCCGGCGGGACGTGAGGGAGCGTCGGGTTTTTGCCGAACTGATAATTTGGGACTGTGAATAATCCGGCCGAATTGGTTGTCCCCAGAGTCCAGGCTGCAATTGCCACCGCGTTTGGCGAAGAGTTCCGGCAGACGGATCCGGTGGTCAGGCCCTCCCAGTTCGCCGACATCCAGATCAACGCCGCCATGGCCCTGGCCAAAAAGGCCGGTCTGCCGCCGCGGGACGCCGCCGCCAGGATCGTGGACGCCCTGAACCTGGACGGCATCTGCACCAGTGTGGAAATCTCGGGGCCCGGCTTCATCAACCTGAGCTTTGACGGCACCTGGATCGAGGAGCTGCTCAATGCGGAGTCGGTCCAGGCCGCGTCCCCGGCCACGGCTGTCACGCCCGCCGCGACACCGCAGCGCGTCGTCGTCGACTATTCCTCCCCGAACGTCGCCAAGGAAATGCACGTCGGCCACCTGCGCACCACCGTGGTGGGGGACAGCCTCGTCAAGGTGCTCGAAGCCCTCGGCGACACCGTGATCCGGCAGAACCATATCGGTGACTGGGGCACCCCGTTCGGGATGCTGATCGAACACTGGCTGGAGATCGGCGAGGACTCCCCGGAGGCGGCGCTGCTGGTGGAGGACCCCAGCGCGTTCTACCAGGCCGCCCGGGCCAAGTTCGATGCCTCCGCCACCGACGAGGACGGCTTCGCCACCCGGGCCCGGCTCCGCGTCGTTGCCCTGCAGGGCGGCGACCAGGAGACCTTCGCCGTCTGGCAGCGGCTGGTCGCCCAGTCCAAGCGCTACTTCAACGCCATCTACTCAACCCTCGGCATCAGCCTTACCGATGACCACATCGCCGGTGAAAGCTCCTACGACGCGCATCTGGCACAGCTGTGCCAGGAACTCGAGGAACGCGGCCTGGCCCGGATCAGCGACGGCGCCCTGTGCACCTTCCCCGCAGGATTTACCGGCCGCGACGGGCAGCCGCTGCCGCTGATTATCCGCAAGTCCGACGGCGGCTACGGCTACGGCACCACGGACCTCGCCACCATCCGCTACCGGGTCCGCGACCTGGCGGCCAACCGGATCCTCTACGTCGTGGGCGCCCCGCAGAACGTCCACCTGCGCATGGTCATGGCCACGGCCAGGGACGCCGGCTGGCTTCCGGAGACGGTCGAGGCCGTGCACGTGCAGATCGGCAACGTGCTCGGCGAGGACGGAAAGATCCTCAAATCCCGTTCCGGCGCCCCGGTGAAGCTCATGGCCCTGCTCGAAGAGGCCGTGGACCGTGCCCGCGCCGTCATTGACGCGAGCCGGCCCGAGCTCAGCGAGGCGGAGCGGGCCGTGACCGCCCGCCAGGTAGGCATCGGCGCCGTCAAGTACGCCGACCTATCCACCGGCCACGACACCGAGTATGTCTTCGACTTCGACCGCATGCTCGCCCTCAGCGGCAACACCGGACCCTACGTGCAGTACGCAGCGGCGCGGATCCGCTCCATCCTGCGCAAAGCCGGGGTACTGGAAGAAATCACCGGCGACGGCGGCTCGCCGTCAGCCGGCGCCGCGGGAACTCCGGCGGCCGGCACTCCGGCAGCCGAAGCATCCGGCGGCCCCGCCACGGCGATCGCCGTCGTCGAACCCGCAGAACGCGCGCTGGCCCTGCACCTGCTGGAGTTCGACGCAACGCTGAACAAGGTGCGGGACGCGCTGGAGCCGCACCGGCTCTGCGGCTACCTCTTTGAGCTCGCACAGCTCTTCACTACGTTCTACGACCAGTGCCCTGTGCTCAAGGCCGAGGAATCCGTCAGGGACTCGCGGCTGGCCCTGTGCGCGCTGGCTCTGCGCCGCCTCTCCGGCGGCCTGGAACTGCTGGGCATCGAAACGCCGGAGAACATGTGAGTCCGGCGGATTCCGCTGCCGGCTCATCCGCTCCTGGCGGCCTGACCGCGGTGGAGGCTGCGCGCATCGCCGTCGGCACGTTGCTCGCCGCCGGTGTGCGCCAGGTGGTGGTGTCCCCGGGATCGCGCTCGGCGCCCATGGCCTACGCCCTGGCCGAGGCCGAAGCCGCCGGACGGGTGGAGCTGCTGGTCCGGATCGACGAAAGGTCCGCCGGCTTCACCGCCCTGGGCCTGGCCCTGTCCGCCGGTGCGCCCGCCGCCGTCCTGACCACGTCCGGGACCGCCGTCGGCAACCTCCTCCCGGCCGTCATGGAGGCCAACCACGCCGCGGTGCCGCTCGTGGTCATCTCCGCCGACCGGCCCGAGGAGCTGCGGGGGACCGGCGCCAACCAGACCACCGTGCAACTGGACCTCTTTGGCGACCACGTCCGCTTCGCCGTCGACGTGCCCGCGGGCAGCGATCCGCAGCGCGCCGTCGAAACGGCCCTCAGTGCCGCCACCGGAGCTTTCGAGGACGCCCCGCCCGGGCCGGTGCAGCTGAACCTCGCCTTCCGCGACCCACTGGTCCCGGCCGTGGGCGACGGGCTGCCCGCGGCCGCCGGAGGCGGCATCTACCGGGCCGCCCGGAACCCCCTGGCCCTGGACTTTCCGGCCGCGTCGACGGCGCTGCCGGAACGGCGCACCGTGGTGCTGGCCGGGCACGACGCCGGCCCGGTCGCGGAGGCTTTCGCCCGCGCGCACGGCCTGCCGCTGCTGGCCGAGCCGTCTTCCAACGCCCGCTTCGGCCCCAACGCGGTGGGCCCCTACCGGCTGCTGATCGAGCACTTCGGCGCGGACGCGGCACAGCCGATCGAACGCGTGGTCCTCTTCGGCCGGCCGACGCTCTCCCGGCCGGTGAGCGCGCTGCTGGAGCGGGCCGATGTCCCGTCGGCCCTGTACCAGCCGGTTCCGGTGGCCTGGTACGAACCCGGCCGCCGCACCGAACTGCCGCTGGAAACCCTGGCGGACCTGGCGGACTTCGCCGGCCGCGGAGCTGCCGCCTGGCTCGATGCCTGGCTGCTGGCAGGAGCCGCCGCGCAGCATGCCGTGGACCTGATCCTGGCCGCATCCCCGGCCGCGACCGGCCCGTCGGTGGGCGCCGAAGTCTGGAAACATGCCCGCGGGCAGCTGGTCCTGGGCTCCTCGAACGGGATCCGCGACGTCGACCTCGCCGGGGCGCCGCCCGCGGAACCCCAGGCCACCATGTTCGCCAACCGGGGCCTGGCCGGGATCGACGGCACCACGTCCACCGCCACCGGGATCGCGCTTGGCGGCGGCCAGGAAACCACCGTGCTCATGGGGGATGTGACGTTCCTGCACGACGCCGGGGGACTCCTGCTCGGCGCCGGCGAGGCCGAACCGCAGCTGCGGATCGTGGTGCTCAATGACGCCGGCGGTGCCATCTTCGGGCTCCTGGAGCACGGCACCGTCGCCGCGGCGGGGCGCTACGGCGACGCCGTCGAACGCCTCTTCGCCACCCCGCAGCGGGTGGACCTCGCCGCGCTGGCCGCGGCATACGGCGTCCCGCACCGCCTGGTCGGCACGACGGCGGAACTCGCCGAGGCGCTGTCCGGCCCGCCGGAGGGCCGCAGCATCATCGAGGTGCGCACGGACCGGCACCGGCTCGGGGAACTGCACCGCGCCATCCGGGCCGCGGTGGCCACGGCAGTGGAGGGCCTCCCGCAGACGTAGCGCACGTTTCCGCTACGAAAAAGGGCAGCCGCTACGTGGATCCACGTAGCGGCTGCCCTAAATCGGTGCGGAAATCCGGAACTACAGCACGCGGCTGAGGAACTCCTTGGTGCGGGGGTGCTGGGGATTGGCCAGGACCTCCCGCGGGTCGCCCGACTCCACGACGATGCCGCCGTCCATGAAGGTCAGGCGGTCGCCGACCTCCCGGGCAAAGCCGATCTCGTGGGTCACCACGATCATGGTCATACCCGACTTGGCGAGGTCCTTCATCACGTTCAGGACATCGCCCACGAGCTCAGGGTCGAGCGCGGACGTGGGCTCATCGAACAGCATGAGCTCGGGGTCCATGGCCAGGGCCCGGGCAATCGCGACGCGCTGCTGCTGGCCGCCGGAGAGCTGGGACGGGTAGTGTCCGGCGCGGTCGCCGAGCCCCACCCGGTCCAGCAGCTCCAGGGCGCGTTTGCGGGCGACGGCCTTTGACTGGCCCTTGACCTGGACCGGGGCTTCCATGATGTTCTGCAGCGCGGTCTTGTGCGGGAACAGGTTGAAGCGCTGGAAGACCATGCCGATCTCGCGGCGCTGGGCGGCGATTTCCTTGGTCTTGAGGTCATGGAGCCTGCCCTTGACCTCGCGGTAGCCGATCAGGTCGCCGCCCACGGAAATGCGCCCGGCACTGATGGTCTCGAGCAGGTTCACGCAGCGGAGCATGGTGGACTTGCCGGAACCGGACGGGCCGATCACAACCGACACCTCGCCCTGGTTGACGGTCAGGTCGATGCCGCGCAGCACGTGGTGTGTGCCGTAGTACTTGTGAAGGCCCTCGATCTTGACCAGGGGCTGCTCTGTGGTGATCGTCATTTCGCCTCCTCCTCGGGGAAGTCCATCTTGAGGTCCGGCTCGGCCCCGGCGCTGGGGGCCACGGCTGCGGACGCCTTGGCGGCGGCGGGGTTGATCGCTGCCGGAACCCGGTTGTCCACGCCCTTGCCGTAGTGCGCCTCAATGAAGTGCTGGCCCACCATCAGGATGCTGGTGATGACGAGGTACCAGAAGGCGGCGACAATCAGGAGCGGAATGGGAAGGTAAATCCGGTTGGCCAGGGCGTTGGTCGCGAAGGTCAGGTCCAGTGTGAACGGCACCGCCAGGACCAGCGACGTGGTCTTCAGCATGCCGATTGTCTCGTTGCCGGTGGGCGGCACGATGACGCGCATGGCCTGCGGCAGGATGATCCGCCGCATGATCTTGCCCTTCGTCATGCCCAGGGCCTCGGCGGCCTCACTTTGGCCCTGGTCCACGGACTTCAGGCCGGCCCGGAAAATCTCTGCGAGATACGCGGACTCATTCAGGCCCAGGCCCAGGATGGCCGGGATCAGGCCGTGCGTGGGGTCCGAGGTCACCCAGGTGAAGGTTGCAGGACCAAACGGGATTCCGAGGACGATCGTCGGATAGAGAACTGTGGCGAGCCCCCAGAACAGCAGCTGGGTGTAGATCGGGGTGCCGCGGAAGAACCAGACCCAGGTCCAGCTGGACCAGCGGAACACCGGGTTGTCGGACTGCCGCATGAACGCCAGGAGGATGGCCAGGACGATGGCCAGGACCATGGACGCAAATGTCAGGAACAGGGTCCAGACGACGCCCTGGACCACCTTGGTGTCCAGGATGTAGGTGCCGACGACGTCCCAGCGGAAGTTGGGGTTCGTGAACAGGCTCTGCAGGAAGGCAAGCAGGAAGCCGACGATGATGATGGCGCTGATCCAGCGGCCGGGGTGCCGTACCGGTACTGCATTGTTCAGTACCGGTGCGGCGTGAGGGTCCTGATGGCTGTCCATCTCTGCCCCTGCTGCGGATCCGGTTGTGGGGAGGCTCAAGACGCGACCGCCGGGTTGACCTCGGACTTGGTGATGGCACCGTCGGTGACGCCCCAGCCCTCAAGGATCTTCTTGTAGGAACCGTCTTCCATCAGTTTGGTCATGGTCTTCTGGACGACGTCCGCCAGGGCCGTGTCCGACTTGGCGACGGCGATGCCCTGGGGAGCAGAATCGTAGACTTCGCCGAGCTTCTCGAGCTGGCCGTTGGTCTGGGTCAGTGCGTAGCCGATGATGGGGGAGTCGGCGGCCATGGCATCGATGCTGCCGTTGACCAGTCGGGTGGTGATGTCCGTCTGGGTCTTGAGGGTCACGATGTTAATGGGCTGCTTGCCCTCGGCGGTGCACTTCTTGTTGCGGTCCGAGAGGTCCGGATCTTCCTGGATGGTGCCGGTCTGCACGCCGATGGACTTGCCGCAGAGGTCATCGAGGGAGATCTTCTTGGGGTTGCCCTTCTGAACGGCCCAGCCGGTACCTGCCTGGTAGTAGCTGACCATGTTCACCGCGGCAAGCCGCTCCGGGTTGATCGTGAAGGAAGAGACCCCGAGGTCGTACTTCGGGCCGAGAGCCGGAAGGATGCCGGTGAATTCGGCCGTCTGGACCTGGACCTTCAGGCCCAGCGCCGCGCCGATCGCCTTGGCGATGTCGACGTCGTAGCCCACGGGGGTCTGGCCGTCGGTGCCGAGGAATTCCGCGGGGGCGTAGGAGGTATCCGAGCCCACGGTCAGGGTGCCCTTTGACTTGATCGACTCGGGCAACATGGCCGCCAGGGCGTCGTCCTTCTGGACCGTGCTGGGGTCAAAGCTGGCCGCGGCGCTGCCCGAAGCGGAAGCCGCGCCGGAGGGGCCGGTCTCGGAGGCGTTCGTGCAGGCCGTCAAGGCCAATGCGCCGACGGCGAGCACCGTGGCGACCTTCATTGCGGGGTTGCTCAGGAGCGAAGGGGAGATCTGCATTTTCTTACCTTTTGTTGCCGGAGGGATGCGTAACGAGGCCGATTTATAGTGTATCGCCGAACAAGAGATGTGCGTCACAGAAAACTAAGTTTCACTATTGGATAACTAAACCAGACCCGAATGCAATATCTTTAGTGCCCGATCTGTCTGTGATCCCGGATTCCTGTCCGTTTCGCCAGTTCCTGCGGTGCAAGTCCGACGGCCGATTCGCCGGCCCGGCCGGCGTCACGGGCCCCACCCGCATCTTGGGCCTCGCGAGCCCCGCACACTAGTTGCTGATGCCGAGCGACTCCAGCATCGGCCGGAACTTCGCCCACGTCTCGGCGAGCTCAGTCTCGGGAACCGAGCCGTCCACCACGCCGCAGCCCGCATAGAGCCGGACCGTGTGCGGGGATTCGATGACGGCGCCACGCAGGGCGATGCCCCACTCGCCGTTGCCGGCCGCGTCGAGCCAGCCGACCGGCCCGGCGTACGGGCCGCGGTCCAGGTGCTCGAGCTTGCGGATGAGCGCCCCGGCCACGGTGGTGGGGGTACCGCAGACGGCGGCGGTCGGATGCAGCGCGTTGATCAGGGCCAGGCACGTGGGGACGTGGCCTTCCACCTCAGCCAGCTCAGCCTTGACGTCCGAGGCCAGATGCCACACATTGGGCAGTTCGAGGATGAAGGGCTCGCTGTGCGCGTTCATGGCCTCGGAAAACGGGGCCAGCTGCGTGGTCAGGGACTGGATTGCGATGTCGTGTTCGTGCCGTTGCTTCTCGGAGCCGGCCAGCACCCGTTCGGCGAATTCCAGCGGCGAGCCCGCCATGCCATCGGCGTCGCGGCGGTCCAGGGTGCCGGCCAGGACGCGCGCCTGCGCGGTGCGGCCCTCCACCTGGATCAGCATTTCCGGAGTGGCCCCCACCAGCCCGTCCACCCCGTACGTCCAGCATTCGCGGTACCGGGCCGACAGTTCGCGCAGCACCTCGGCGGCCTTGACGCCGGTGGGGACGGTGGCCACGACGTCCCGCGCCAGCACCAGCTTTTCCAGGGCGCCGGTCCGGATCTCCGCGACGCCGGCGGCAACGGCGGCCATCCAGTCTTCCTCGCTGAGCGAGCCGGTGTGCAACGTTGCCCCTGCGGCCAATGGCAAAGGACGTACGACGGCGCCACCGGCCTGCGCGGGTGCCGGCACCCGGTCATCCACCACGGTCACGCTGGTCCCGGGATTGGCGCTGGCTCGGGGATTTGAGCCGGGATTGGCGCTGGTGCTGTGAAGCCAGCGGTCCAGGGCGGCGCGGGCACCGGCTTCGGTGAGGTCGCCGTCGTCGAACGTGAGCTGGGTCAGCCAGGCCTGGCCGTCACGGAGCCCGACGACGATTTCCGGGACCAGCAGCCGGGACTCATGGGCGGAGGCCTTGGAGAAGGCGAAGGAGCCGAAGGCGACCGGGCCGGTGCCGGGGCAGCCCACACTGTCCTGGATGTCTGCCTCCAGGACCTGGTGGCGCCACCAGATGTCCGCTTCCAGGAACCGCTCGGGTCCGGTGGCGGTGAAACGGGCTATCTCGCCGAAGCCCACGAGACCGGCCTCGCGGCGGGTCCAGCAGAGGACATCGTCCCGGACCAGAAACGACGGCAGGCCCCCGGGGAAAGTTTCGGCATCGAGGGGGACTGTCAAGGTGCGGAACGTGCTCGTCATGATGGCATAACACTAGCCCGTGATCGCCCATTGGGTGGATATACACGGGCCGGCCGGGCCTGTGCGGGGCCGCCGCGGCCGTTGCCGCAGGTGAAAGCCGCGTCAATTGGCGGCCCGTTCGTGGGAGCGCCGATCATTTGAGACAATGTCAGGGTGAACCGAGCATCCTTGGATAAGCGTCCGGACGAAGTAGCCACGATGTTTGACGACGTCGCCCCCAAATACGACGTCGTCAACGATGTCCTGTCCTTGGGGCAGACGCGGCGTTGGCGCAAGGTGGTGGTGGAGGCCATGGGCGTATCGGCCGGCCAGCACGTCCTGGACCTCGCCGCCGGCACCGGCACCTCCAGCGAGCCGTACGCCGACGCGGGCATCAACGTCATCGCCTGCGATTTCTCCCTCGGCATGCTCAAGGTCGGCAAGCGCCGCCGCCCTGACATCGACTTCATCGCCGGGGATGCCACCCGCCTGCCGTTCGCGGACAACACCTTCGACGCCAGCACGATCTCCTTTGGCCTGCGCAACGTCAACGAGCCGAAGAAGGCCCTGGCCGAGATGCTGCGGGTCACCAAGCCCGGCGGCCGGCTGGTCATTGCGGAGTTCTCCCAGCCCGTGGTGCCGCTGTGGCGCACCATGTACACCGAATACCTCATGCGGGCCCTGCCGGCCATCGCCGTCAAGGCCTCTTCCAACCCCGACGCCTACGTCTACCTCGCCGAGTCCATCCGCGCCTGGCCGGACCAGGACCACCTTGCGGCCTGGCTGCAGGAGGCCGGCTGGGAATCCGTCACCTACCGCAACCTCAGCGGCGGCATCGTCGCCGTGCACCGGGCCCAGAAACCGGCAGACCCCTCAACCGGCCCTGCCGCAGGCGCTGCGGCGCTGGCCGCCCACACCGGACCCGTGGCCAAGCTGCGCCGCAACATCACCCGGCCCGGCCGGTAGCCGATCCCTGCTGTGAATGTACTGATCGTCGGGGCGGGCCCGGCCGGATCCACCGCCGCCTACTACCTTGCCAAAGCCGGCATTGACGTCACGGTGCTGGAGAAAACCAGCTTTCCCCGCGAGAAAGTCTGCGGCGACGGACTCACCCCGCGCGCGGTCCGCGAGATCCAGAAGCTGGGACTCGCCCACCCCGAAGCCGACGGCTGGCGGCGGAACAAGGGCCTGCGCCTGATCGCCGGCGGCCGCACGATCGAACTGCCCTGGCCGGAGGTTGCCGACTTCCCGCAGTACGGGCTGATCCGGACCCGGCTCGGCTTCGACGAACAGCTCGCCCGGCATGCCCAGTCCGCGGGCGCCGTCGTGCTGGAACGCCACAGCGTCACCGAGGCGCTGCGCTCCGAGGATGGCCGGGTCACCGGCGTGCGCGCAGCGCTGCTGGACAACTCCGGGCGCAAGACCGGCGAGACGCGCGACTTCAGCGCCGACGTCGTCCTCGCCGCCGACGGGAACTCGACGCGCACCGCCGTCTCCCTGGGCATCGGCAAGCGCGACGACCGGCCGCTCGGCGTGGCCGTGCGGACCTACTTCACCTCGCCGCGGCACGACGACGACTGGATGGAAGGCTGGCTCGAGCTTCCCGGCCGCGACGGCAAACTCCTGCCCGGCTACGGCTGGGTGTTCGGCGTCGGCGACGGCACCTCCAACGTGGGCCTGGGCATCCTGAACTCTTCGAAGGACTTCGGCAAGCTGGACTACAAGCAGGTGCTGCGCGAATGGACCGCCGGCATGCCCGCCGACTGGGGCTTCACCCCGGACAACCAGGTGGGCGAAATCCGTGGCGCCGCGCTGCCCATGGGCTTCAACCGCACTCCGCACTATTCTCCGGGGCTGCTGCTCCTCGGCGACGCCGGCGGCATGGTCTCCCCGTTCAACGGCGAGGGCATCTCCTACGCCATGGAGTCCGCCCGCTTCGCGGCCGAATTCATCGCCGACGCGGCTGCCCGGTCGGCGTCCGCCGGCTGGGGGACCGGGACGGAGGCTTCCAGGGCCGCCGACGCGCACCTTGCCCGGTACGCCGACTACGTGCGCCAGCAGTGGGGCTCACACTTCACACTGGGACGGGCGTTCGCCGCCCTGATCGGCAAGCCGGCCGTCATGAAACTGGCCCTCCGGACCGGTATGCCTGTCCCCGTGCTCATGCGTTTCGTGGTGCGGATGCTGGCCAACCTTACCGATCCCGCCGCCAAGGGCTTCGAGGACCGGGTCATCCGGGTCCTGGAATCCCTGGTTCCCGCCACGTCCAATCAGGCAACGTCCAACAAGGCCGCGTCCACCACGGACAGCGTTCCGCACTCCGGCGCCAACTCCGCGGTTTCCGCAACAAAAAGTTAGGGTTAACCCGTGACCAACTCTGCAGACCAAAGCTGGACGCACGCCGGACACGGCCTGCCGAGCGCTGAACCCAGCCTCAACACCACCGCGATCGCCACCGGCCTCCAACTGCCGGCAGGCTTCTCGGCCATCGCGGGCGACGCCGAGCTGGGCCCGGCGCTCACCACCAACCTGGCGCGCGTCGAGAAGAAGCTGCGCGAAGCCATTGCCAACTCCGATCCCCTGGCTGACGCAACGTCGCGCCACCTCGTGGAAGCCGGCGGCAAGCGGATCCGCCCGCTGCTGACCCTGCTGTGCGCCCACCTTGGCGACGCCTCCCTGCCCGCAGTGGTGCAGGCCGCCGTCGTCGTCGAGCTGACGCACCTCGCCACCCTCTACCACGACGACGTCATGGACTCCGCGCCGTTCCGCCGGGGGGCGCCGACGGCCCACGAGGTCTGGGGCAACTCCGTCGCGGTCCTGACCGGCGACCTGATCTTTGCGCGCGCCTCCATCCTGGTCTCGGAGCTCGGGTCCCGGGCGCTTGGCATCCAGGCCCGCACCTTTGAACGGCTCTGCCTGGGCCAGCTGCACGAGACCGTGGGACCGCGCCCGGACGAGGACCCCTTGGCGCACTACCTCTCCGTCATCGCGGACAAAACCGGCTCGCTCGTGGCCGCCTCCGGGCAGCTGGGTGCAATCTTCTCCGGCGCCGACGAAGCCTACGAGCCGATCCTGGTCGAGTACGGCGAGAAGGTGGGCGTTGCCTTCCAGCTCGCCGACGACGTCATCGACGTCACCGGGATCAAGGTCAAGTCCGGCAAGTCGCCGGGAACCGACCTGCGCGAAGGCGTGCCCACCCTGCCCGTGCTGCTGCTGCGCAACGCGGCCCGCGACGGCGACCAGGCCGCCGTCGAACTGCTGACGCTGATAGACGGTGACCTCAGCTCGGATGAGGCCCTGGCCGCCGCCGTGGCCGGACTCCGGGAGCACCCCGTCACTGCACAGTCCTGGGTGGTGGCACGCACCTGGGCCGATGAGGCCATTGCCGCCCTTGCCCCGCTGCCCGAAGGCGTCGTAAAGGCCTCGCTGACCAGCTTCGCCCACGCCGTAGTGGACCGCAGCAGCTAGGTCCCCGGCCGGTTCTTCCGGCTGGGTGCAGCCTGACGATTAACCTGGCTTCCGGCTTAAACGGAATGGCCCCGGTTCCTCACAACGTCCGAGTCTTCCGTTGTGCCGAACCGGGGCCATTTCTCCGTTCGCATCAGATCCACCGGAGGCATTTGGTGAACCCAGAAACAACTCTATGACAGTTATGTCATAGCGTCCAGACCTATCTGTAAATTTCTTGTCATAAGATTTCGATGTATTGCCGGACGTTGTCGCGCTGAGTTTCCCCACCTTTGGCCGGACAGCTTCGGGACACGCCGGTCGCTGGCGGGACACGCCGTCGGACATGGTCAAAGCGGGGAATATCAGCGGCGCGGATGGTGCGGAGTTGTCCACATAACCGATGTTGTGGCCCCCGGGGCTGTCATGCCGCGTGTGTGCTTGCCCCATGGACGTTAAGGTTTATCTGGAATACGCCGGCTCGGTTGCCCGCACGGCCACGCTGCTGCAGGCAGGTTTTACGTCGAACAGGATCCGCGCTGCCGTGGCTGCCGGGGAAATTCGCCGCCTCCGCCATGGGGTGGTGGCGCTGCCCGGGGCGCGGGCGGACTTCGTGGCCGCCGTGCTCGCGAACGGCATGCTCACCTGCGCCTCCGCCGCGCCGTTCCACGACATATGGCGCCTCCACGAGCCCGCACGGCTGCACCTGCTGTGCGCGCACGGCGCAGCGCCCGGAATGGTCATCCACCGCGGCAGCCTGGTCCCGACGGAATACCCGCGCCCCGTGGCCGGACTCACCGACGCTCTGCTCCACGCGCTGCGCTGCCTGCCCCCGGTGGATGCGGCGGTCATGGTGGAAAGTGCCCTGCTGCAGGGCCGCACCTCGCTGGACTATCTGCGCCAGCGGCTGCCGGGAAACCGGAACGGGGCCGCCCGTGCAGTCCTGGAGCTGGTTGACGGCACGGCGGATTCGGCGATCGAGGTCGTTGCCAGGCTGCTCTTCCGGAGCCAGGGAACCTACACCCAGACGCAGGTGCACCTGCCGGGGATCGGCGTCGTGGACTTCCTGCTTGAAGGATTCCTGATCGTGGAGATCGACGGGAGCACCCATCTTGAGCGCGCGCAGGTCAAGAAGGACCGGGGCCGGAACAACGCCAGCATCCTGACCGGCTACGCCGTCCTCCGGTACGGATATCACGACGTCGTTTACAACCCGCAGAAGGTGATCGATGAGGTGTGGCAGGTGCTGCGCGGCAGGGTCATCCGCGGAATTTCCCCACGTATGGAATCCCGTTGCCACAGAATGCCGGCGGTTCCGCCGGACACGCCGGTGGGGGACGCCAAACAAGGGGAGAGTCGGCGGCCGCAGGAGAGAGGGGAGAATCGGCGACCGCAGGAGAGAGGGGAGAGTCGGCGGGAGATGGGAGGAGAGGGCCGTGGAGCCTAGTCTTCGTCCTCGTCGTTGAAGGCCCACTCGAACATGTCGAAGACGAATTCGGAGAAGGTCCCTTCCTCGCTCTTCCACTGGCCGCGGGCGTTGTTGCGGCGGTACACGATGGGATCCGGGATGCTGAGGTCCCCGACGCGGAAGCCCCAGGTGAACTGCTCTTCCTCGTCCTCGAGGAACATGAGGAAGCCCTCGTCATCGACTTCGAGCTCTTCGGGGTCCCAGAAGTAGTGGTAGGCCTCCATGATGTCCTCGCAGCCGCCGACTGCCAGGTAGAACTCGCGCAGGACCATCGGGACCTGGAACTGGTGCTCGGCGAGGGCGGCGTCGAGCTCCTCGGCCGGGAGGCCATCTTCTTCCTGCCATTCGTCTTCGAGATACTTCGGGACAAGCGCGCGGAATTTCTCGAGGAACATGTCAGTCATGGTCTTATCCTAGCTAATCCTCAGCGGTCGTTTTCCGCGGTGTCCAGGCCCAGCCGGTGCCAGCCGCGGACCGCCAGCGGAACGTACCAGTGGCGCCGCCAGGCCGTGACCCGGAAGGCGAAGACCACCCCGGCGACGGCGCAGGCGCTCACCGCGGTGAAGGTCCCCGTGAGGGACAGGATCACGGTCGACGCCGACCCGGCGAACGCCGGCAGCGCGTACAGATCCCTGGGGTCGAAGAGCTGCGGGACCTCGTTGGCGGTGATATCCCGCAGCAGGCCGCCACCCACCGCCGTCGTGACACCCAGCAGGACGGCGGCCACAGGATTCATCCCGGCGGCCAGCGCCTTCAGTGTGCCGGTGATGCAGAACAGGGCCAGCCCGCCGGCGTCGAACAGGATCAGCAGCGACGTGAAGCGCTGGACGCTGGAGAACAGGAAATACACCAGCACCGTGGCAAACAGGGGCGGTGCCAGGTACGCCGGGTTGGTGAAGGCGGCGGGCGGGCCCGCGTTGATGATGATGTCGCGGATGACGCCGCCGCCCAGGCTCACCACCGAGGCCAGGAGCAGCGAGCCGATGATGTCGAACTGCTTCCGCGCCGCTAGCAATGAGCCGGAGACCGCAAAGAAGAACACGCCGGCGAGGTCAAGCCAGACCAGGACAAGGCTGAAGGAGAAGGTCATGAAGCGTCCCGGTCGATTGCAAGGGGGCGGATAGGGCGGCTCCAAGGTTACGCTAACGGCTATGAATACCCCCATCCTGATCGCCTGCGCCCACGGCACGTCCAGCCCGCACGGGGCCGCGGAGGTCAACGCGCTCCGGGACGGCATCGCGGGGCTCCGTCCCGGGCTGGACGTCCGCGAGGCCTACGTCGACGTGCAGGACCCGGACCTGCCGGCCGTCGTGGCGGGCCTCCCGGCGGGGGTAACCGCCGTCGTGGTTCCGCTGCTGCTCAGCGTCGGATACCACGTTAAGGTGGACATCGCCCGCGCCGTGAAGAGCCGGCCGGACACCCTGGCCGCGGCGCCGCTGGGGCCGGATCCGCGGCTCGCAGCCCTGCTCGATGCGCGGCTGCGCGAGGCCGGGGTAACGGACAACGACGCCGTGGTCCTCGCCGCCGCCGGGTCCTCCGATCCCAGCGCCGCACAGAATGTCGAGGAACTCACGGAGCAGCTCCGTGCCCTGCGTTCCAACCGGATCGTGGCCGCCTACGGCGCCTCCGCCAAACCCTCGGTTCCCGACACCGTCGCCATGCTCCGCGAGGAGGCCGCCGGCGGTGCCGGCGCGGGGGAGTCGGCCGGAGCGGTGGACCTTGGCGGTCGCGTCGTCATCGCCTCGTATCTCCTGGCGCCCGGCTTCTTCCATGACCAGCTGGCCAAGGCCGGCGCGGACCTGGTGACGGCGCCGCTGCTGCCCTCCCCGGTCCTCGCCGAAATTGCCCTGGAACGCTACGACGCGGCGCTGGCCGGGGCCCCGCAGCCCCGGCCCTGACGGTCCGCGCAGATGCACAGCCGCAGGGCGACTTCAAGGGTTTCCGGCGGTTCGTGACGAAATGTTGCCCTAGGTGACTCCCCGTTTCTGACCCTTTGTGACGGGATTACGGCCGCCCCTACAGTCGATGCATGACTGATACAGCTCTAGCCGGAGCGTCCACGGACGAGGCTGCCGCCGGCCGCACCAAGCGCCCTCCCCGCCCGGCCGCAAAGCCGCACGGCCAGTGGAAAGTGGACGGCACCACGCCGCTGAACGCCAACGAGACCTGGAAACAGGAAGACAACGGCCTCAACGTCCGCGAGCGTATTGAGTCCGTCTACTCCAAGCACGGCTTCGACTCGATCGATGGCACCGACCTGCACGGCCGCTTCCGCTGGTGGGGGCTTTACACCCAGCGCAAACCCGGGATCGACGGCGGCAAGACCGCCACGCTTGAGCCGCACGAGCTAGAAGACAAGTACTTCATGCTCCGGGTCAGGATCGACGGCGGTGCGCTCACCACCGCGCAGCTGCGCGTCATCGGCCAGATCTCCGTGGACTTCGCCCGCGACTCGGCCGACCTCACGGACCGCCAGAACATCCAGCTGCACTGGATCCGGGTCGAAGACATGCCCGAAATCTGGCGCCGGCTCGAAGGCGTGGGGCTGTCCACCACGGAAGCCTGCGGCGACGTGCCCCGCGTCATCCTCGGCTCCCCGGTGGCGGGCATCGCCAAGGACGAGATCATCGATCCCACACCGCTGATCCAGGAACTCGCCGAGCGGTTCATCGGCGACCCGGAACTGGCCAACCTGCCGCGCAAATTCAAGACCGCCATCACCGGCCACCCCAGCCAGGACGTGGTGCACGAGATCAACGACGTCGCCCTGGTGGGCCTGGTCCACCCCGAACTCGGCATCGGCTACGACCTCTGGGTGGGCGGCGCGCTCTCCACCAACCCCATGCTGGGCAAGCGCCTCGGCGCCTTCGTCCGGCCGGACCAGGCCGCCGACGTGTGGCTCGGCGTCACCAGCATCTTCCGCGATTACGGCTACCGGCGCATGCGCACCAAGGCCCGGCTGAAGTTCCTGCTGGCCGACTGGGGGCCGGTGAAGTTCCGCCAGGTCCTCGAAGACGAATACCTCGGCTACAAGCTCGCCGACGGCCCGGCCGCCCCGAAGCCCTCCACGCCCGGCGACCACATTGGCGTGCACGAACAAAAGGACGGCAAGTTCTTCATCGGCGCCACCCCGCTGGCCGGCCGCCTCTCCGGCAGCCAGCTGGTCAAGCTCGCGGACACCCTGGAGGCCCGCGGCTCGCAGCGCCTGCGCACCACCCCGCACCAGAAACTCGTGGTCCTCGACGTGCCCAAGGATGAGGTGGACCCGCTCGTGGCCGAGCTCGACGCGCTGGGCCTGTCCGCCCGCCCGTCCGTGTTCCGGCGCGGCACCATCGCCTGCACCGGCATCGAGTTCTGCAAGCTCGCCATCGTGGAAACGAAGGTGACCGCGGCGACGGCGGTTGCCGAGCTGGAGCGCCGGCTCGCCGACCTCGCCGAGAGCAAGCAGCTGCCCCAGGCGCTGTCCCTGCACATTAACGGCTGCCCCAACTCCTGCGCCCGGATCCAGACGGCGGACATCGGCCTCAAAGGCATGATGCTGCCAACGTCCGACGGCGATCCCACCCCGGGCTTCCAGGTCCACCTCGGCGGCGGGCTCGCGTCCGACAGCCGCGAGGAGGCAGGCCTGGGCCGCACCGTCCGCGGCCTCAAGGTCACGGCCGGGGAACTGCCCGACTACGTGGAACGCGTGGTCCGCAAGTTCGTCGCCGACCGCTCCGAGGGCCAAAGCTTCGCCGAGTGGGCCTTCGCCGCGGAGGAGGGTGATCTACAGTGACCGCAGCACTCCGCACCCACGACGAGCTCAAGGTCCTCGCCGAGGCCGGCGCCGCCGAGCTCGGCTGGGACGCCCCGGCCCGCGATGTCATCGCCTGGGTGGCCCGCAATTTCGAGCTGCCGACTGTCGCCGTCGCCTGCTCCATGGCGGATGCGGTCCTCCCGGCGCTGGTCGCGGACCAGCTCCCCGGCGTCGACGTCCTGTTCCTGGAGACCGGCTACCACTTCCCGGAGACGCACGCGACGCGTGACGAGGTCGCGGCCAACCTGCGCGTCAACGTCGTGGACGTGCTGCCGGAGAACACCGTGGAGCAGCAGGACCGGCTCCTGGGCAAGGACCTCTTCGCCCGCGACCCCGCGCAGTGCTGCGCACTGCGCAAAGTGGCGCCGCTGCGCCGCACCCTGGCCGGCTACGAGCTCTGGTTCACCGGAGTCCGCCGCGACGAGGCGCCCACCCGCACCAACACGCCGCTGGTCACCTGGGACGAGGCCAATGGCCTGGTCAAGGTCAACCCGGTGGCGGCCTGGACTTTCGACCAGCTGGTGCAGTACTCCGACGACAACCTTCTTCCCGTCAACCCGCTGCTTTCACAGGGCTACCCGTCCATTGGCTGCCAGCCCTGCACCCGCAAGGTGGCGCCCGGCGACGACCCCCGCGCCGGACGCTGGGCAGGAACCGACAAGACAGAATGCGGACTACACGTATGAGAACTCAAATCACCAACGAGGACCTGGAGCTGTCGGTGCTGGACAACGACGCAGCTGAGACGCCGATTGCCGCCCAGGGAGTGGCATCGGGCCTGTCGGAGCCGCGCGCTGGGCTGATCGAAGATCAGCCGCGCGGCGCAGGGGCGGGGGCGGCAATCGGCGTCGCAGGTTCACGCCTCTCGAGCCTCGACACCCTCGAGTCCGAGGCCATCCACATCATCCGCGAGGTCGTCGCCGAGTTCGAGAAGCCTGCGCTGCTGTTCTCCGGCGGCAAGGATTCCGTGGTGATGCTGCACCTGGCCACGAAGGCCTTCTGGCCCGGCAAGGTGCCCTTCCCGGTGCTGCACGTGGACACCGGCCACAACTTTCCCGAGGTCATCGACTTCCGCGACCGCACTGTGGAACGGCTGGGCCTGAAGCTCGTCGTCGGCTCCGTCCAGGAGTTCATCGACTCCGGTGAGCTGGCCGAGCGTGCGGACGGAACCCGGAACCCGCTGCAGACGGTGCCGCTGCTGGATGCGATCCAGCGCAACAAGTTCGACGCCGTCTTCGGCGGCGGCCGCCGCGACGAGGACAAAGCCCGGGCCAAGGAACGGATCCTGAGCCTGCGCGACGAGTTCGGCCAGTGGGACCCCCGCAACCAGCGGCCCGAGCTGTGGAACCTCTACAACGGCCGGCACACGGTGGGCCAGCACGTCCGCGCGTTCCCCATCAGCAACTGGACCGAACTGGACGTGTGGCGCTACATCGAGCGCGAGAACATCGAGCTGCCGGGCCTGTACTACGCCCACCGCCGCGAAGTCTTCGCCCGCGACGGCATGTGGCGCGCCGTCGGCGAGGTCTCCCAGCCGCGCGATCACGAGGAAGTCATCACCAAGACCGTCCGCTACCGGACCGTCGGCGACATGTCCTGCACCGGCGCCGTGGAATCGGCCGCCGCCACGGTGCGCGACGTCGTCATTGAGGTTGCCGCCTCGACCATCACCGAACGTGGCGCCACCCGGGCCGACGACCGCATCTCCGAGGCCGCCATGGAAGACCGCAAGAAGGACGGCTATTTCTAATGAGCACGGAAACGTTTCTCCCGGGCCCGGACCTCGTTGCCGCGGCGCTGCCCACCACGCTGTTCCGCTTCGCCACCGCAGGCTCCGTCGACGACGGCAAGTCCACACTGGTGGGCCGGCTCCTGCACGACTCGAAGGCGATCCTCGCCGACCAGCTCGACGCCGTCGCCCGCACCTCGGCGGACCGCGGGTTCGGCGGTGAAGGGGCCACCGGCACAAAAGCGATCGATCTCGCCCTGCTGACCGACGGCCTGCGCGCGGAGCGCGAGCAGGGCATCACGATCGATGTCGCCTACCGCTACTTCGCCACGGACCGGCGCAGCTTCATTCTCGCGGACTGCCCCGGGCATGTGCAGTACACCAAGAACACGGTGACCGGCGCGTCCACCGCGGACGCCGTCGTCGTGCTCATCGACGCCCGCAAGGGTGTCCTCGAGCAGACCCGCCGGCACCTGTCCGTGCTGCAGCTGCTGCGCGTGGCACACGTGATCGTCGCCGTGAACAAGATCGACCTCGTGGATTTCAGCGAGGACGTGTTCCGCGGGATCGAGGCGGACGTCCAACAGGTCGGGCGCGAACTCGGTCTCGGCCGTGACGATTCAAATGCAGGCGGTGTCTCCGATCTCTTCGTCGTCCCCGTCTCCGCCCTCGACGGCGACAACGTGGTGGACCGCTCGGAGCGGACACCGTGGTACGACGGCCCGGCGCTCCTGGAGGTCCTGGAGACGCTGCCGGCCGCCGACGAACTCGAAAGCCACCTCGAAAGCTTCCGTTTCCCGGTCCAGCTGGTGATACGGCCGCAGGGCGCGCTGGCTCCGGACGCCATCGCCGGCGGCCTCGATCCCGAGGCCTACCGCGACTACCGTGCCTACGCCGGCCAGATCACCGAAGGCTCCGTGAAACTGGGGGACCAGGTCAGCATCCTGACCCCGGGCCAGGCCCCGCGCACCACCACCATCACCGGGATCGACTTCGCGGGCCGCGAGCTCGCCGAGGCGGCCGCACCGCAGTCCGTGGCGCTGCGCCTGGCCGATGAGTTCGACGTCGCCCGCGGTGACACGATCGCGGCGGCCGGGACGGTGCGCGAGGCATCGGCAGACCTCTACGCCGCCCTGTGCTGGCTCTCGCCCAAGCCGCTCCGGGAGGGCTCCAAGGTCCTGGTCAAGCACGGCACCCGCACGGTCCAGGCCCTGGTGCGGAACGTGACAGGCAGGCTCGACCTCGCCAGCTTCGGCCTGGAGCCGACCACCACCCTGGAGCTCAACGACATCGGGCACGCGCAGCTCCGGCTCGCCGCGCCGCTGCCGCTGGAGAACTACCTGCACCACCGCCGCACCGGGGCGTTCCTCGTGATCGACCCGCTCGACGGCAACACCCTCGCCGCAGGCCTGGTCAACGACCACCCCGGCGACCACGAGGACGAGCGCTACTCGATCTAGGCCACGTGTCACATGGGCGCAGCTTGTTCCCCGGTCGGTCGCCATGGGCGGCTATCCGGGAAACAAGCTGCCGTCTTTTGGGGCCGAATGTGACGCTGCGTGAACCCGCGTGACCCCCGGTTTCCGGGCCGTTGAACCCCGAATATGACACTCCCTATGGTGAATGAATGAAGACACAGGAACGGTTCCCCGGCCTCCCCCGCAGGGACTTCCAGGGGCGATGTCGCCGGCGCTGACCATCCGCCCGGCCCTTCCGCACACACCCCAGAACAGGACTTCACCCATGTCACACACCCCCGAAAACCCCGGGCCCGGCACACAGCCCGGCACCACCCGGATCGTCGCCGGCGAGACCGGCAAACCCAAACGCAAGCGCACCCTGGAAATCGCCCTGGTCGCGGGCCTCGTGCTCCTGATCGGCGCCGGCGCAGCAGTTGCATCCTCGCTGTCCCGCAGCCCCGAAACCGCCCCCGTAGCGGCAACGGCGGACGCCGGCCCGGCCGCGGAGCTCAGGCTCGGCTACTTTGGCAACATCACCCACGCCCCGGCCCTGGTGGGTGTCAACAAGGGGTTCATCGCCAAGGACCTCGGGGCGACCAAGCTCAGCACGCAGGTGTTCAACGCCGGCCCGGCCGCGATCGAGGCCCTGAACGCCGGCGCCATCGACGCCACCTACATCGGCCCCAACCCGGCCATCAACTCCTACGTCAAGAGCAACGGCCAGTCCATCAGCATCATCGCCGGCGCCGCGGCCGGCGGAGCGCAGCTGGTGGTCAAGCCCGGCATCAACTCGGCGGCCGACCTCAAGGGCAAGACGCTCGCATCGCCGCAGCTCGGCGGCACCCAGGACGTGGCCCTCCGCGCCTGGCTCGGCAAGCAGGGGTTCAAGACCTCCACGGACGGCAGCGGCGACGTCTCGATCAACCCGACCGAGAACGCCCAGACCCTCAAGTTGTTCCAGGACGGCAAGCTCGACGGCGCGTGGCTGCCTGAGCCCTGGGCCTCCCGCCTGGTGCTCCAGGCCGACGCGAAGGTCCTGGTCGACGAGAAGGACCTGTGGGAGAAGGGCGAGTTCGTCACCACCGTCCTGATCGTCAACAAGACGTTCGCGGCCGAGCACCCTGCCACGGTGCAGGCGTTGCTGAAGGGCCATGTCGAATCCGTGGACTGGCTCAACGCGGCGCCCGCCGCCGAGAAAGCCACCGCCCTCAACGACGGACTCAAGGCTGCCGCAGGCAAGGCGTTGTCGGCCGACGTCATCGACCGGTCCCTGAAGAACATTCTCTTCACCACCGACCCGCTCGCTGGGACGTACAAGAAGCTGCTCCAGGACGGCGTCGACGCCGGCACCACGAAGCAGGCCGACATCAACGGCATCTTCGACCTCACGGCGCTCAACAGCGTTCTGAGTGAGAGTGCCGGCAAGAAGATCTCCGCCGAGGGGCTCGGCAAGGACTAGCGCCCGGGCCCCCAGCCATCCGCCACAACAGTAAGGACCAGACCATGCCAGTCGTACTGGAACACCTGGGCAAGCGCTTCGGCGCCGGCGCCCCGGTGCTGGACGACGTCAACGCCACCATCGGGCAGGGCGAGTTCGTCGCCCTGCTCGGTGCCTCCGGCTGCGGCAAGTCCACCCTGCTCAACATCATGGCGGGACTGGAGGCCCCGACGTCGGGCGCCCTGGAAGTGCCCAGCGACGGCGCCGCCTTCATGTTCCAGGACGCGGCACTGTTTCCCTGGCTGACCGCGCGGGAGAACATCGAGCTGGCCCTGAAGCTGCGCGGCGTCGGGAAAGCCGACCGCCGGGTCCGGGCGGGGGAGCTGCTGGACCTGGTGCACCTGGGCGGTGCGGGGGACAAACGGCCCCACGAGCTCTCCGGCGGGATGCGCCAGCGCGTCTCCCTGGCCCGGTCGCTGGCCCAGGACCGCCAGCTGCTGCTCATGGACGAGCCGTTCGCGGCCCTGGACGCGATTACGCGGGACCTGCTCCATGACGAGCTGGAACGGATCTGGAAGGAAACCGGCCGGACCATCGTCTTTGTCACCCACAACGTCCGCGAGGCCGTCCGGCTGGGCCAGCGCGTCCTGCTGCTCTCCTCCCGGCCCGGCCGCGTGGTGCGGGAATGGCACGTCAGCGAAGAGCACCGCACCGACGCCGGACTGGCCGGCCAGCTCACCGGCGAAATCACCGCCCGGCTACGCGAGGAGATCCGCCGCCATGCCAAGTAACCAGCTTCCCGTGGCGGAAGCGCCGGTGGAGACCCGCAAGGTCCACGCCGCCCTGACCCGTTCCTCCACCGGCAAGGAAGACCTCCGCGAGCTCGAAGCGGGCCTCGACTCCCTGCAGTCAGACTCCATCCGCAAGGTCCGCATCGACTGGAGCCGGATCCTGCTGCCGGTGGCCGCGCTCGCGGTGCTGATCATCCTCTGGCAGTTGTACGTCTCCCTCGGCTTCAAGCGGCGCGACGTCGTGCCCGGCCCCCTGGATGTCATCGGCCAGGTCGGAACCCTGTGGGGGGAGGGCAAGCTTCAAGAGGCCGTTTGGACCTCGCTGCAGCGCGGCGTCGTGGGCTTCCTGATCAGCGTGGTGATCGCGACGCCGGTGGGTCTCGTGCTGGCCCAGGTGGCACCGCTGCGGCGCGCTTTCGGGCCGCTGATCTCCGGGCTGCAGGTCCTGCCGTCGGTGGCCTGGGTACCGGCCGCTATTCTCTGGTTTGGGATCACGGATGCCACCGTGTATTTCGTGGTGTTCATGGGTGCGATTCCCTCGATCATCAACGGCCTGATCTCCGGTGTGGACCAGATTCCGCCGCAGTACCGCAGCGTCGGAAAGGTCCTGGGTGCGTCCCGGCTTCAGCTGGCCCTGCAGATCATCCTGCCGGCGGCCCTGCCCGGGTACCTCGGCGGCCTCAAACAGGGCTGGGCGTTCTCCTGGCGCTCGCTCATGGCGGCGGAAATCATCGCCGTCGGCGGCACCATCGGCTTCGGTCTGGGCTCCATGCTGGACCAGGGCCGCGTCCTGTCCGACATGACCATCGTCATATCCGCCATCCTGCTGATCCTCGCCGTCGGAATCCTGATCGAGCTGCTCGTGTTCGCACCGATTGAAAAGCGGCTGCTCCGCCGCCGCGGCCTCCTGGCCGGCAGCACCCGCTAGGCCAGCCACCCAGCTCCTCCAAAGCAACGCGGGGTCACCTACGGCCCATAATCCATTGGTTTATGGGCTGTAGGTGACTCCGCGTTGCTTTTTCGATGGCTCCTTGCCCGGGTACAGGCACGGGCCTACACTCACGCCTAGAGGCCGGGTTGCGGCCCCTTCCACGGCTGATGCAAAGCCCGATTCCTAGGAGGTCGCTGTGGCGGCAAAATTTGGCGTGCTGGCCCTGGTCGAAGCCAAAGCGGGGAAGGAACAGGACGTCTGGGACTTCCTGATCGGAGGGCGCGAAATAGTGCTCAACGAGCCCGGAACGCGCACCTGGTATGCCTTCCGGGTCAACGAGAACACCTTCGGCATCTTCGACACCTTCGATACCGAGGAGGACCGTCAGGCCCACCTCAGCGGCGCCATCCCCGCCGCCCTCGGCGAACACGGTCCCGCCCTGCTCGCCAAGGATCCCGACATCAAGCTGATCGAACTCATCGCCGTGAAATAGGGGTGCCCCCGGCCGCCGCAGATCAGGAGCGGCGATTGCCATTATGTGACGCGGCGTTACCTTGCGTGAACTGGTGTTGCCGCACCGTTGTTCCGCTATGTGACGCCGCCCTATCGTCGATGCATGGCAATTCAGGACATTTACCCCACGGCCCTGCGCCTCCTCGGCCGTCCCGTGCTGGTCGTCGGCGCCGGCCCGGTGGCCGCCCGGCGCACCAAGGGGCTGCTCGACGCCGGAGCCCGCGTCACCGTCGTGGCACCGGCCGCCTGCCCGGCGCTCGCTGAACTTGCCGACGCCGGCCTCCTGAACTGGGAGCCCCGCCCGTACCGGCGGTCCGACGTCGACGGCGTCTGGTTCGTCCAGACCGCCACCGGCGACGCCGCCGTGGACGCGCAGGTCTCCGCCGACGCCGAGTCGCAGCGCATCTGGTGCGTCAACGCCTCCGACCACGAAGCCTCCGCCGCCTGGACGCCCGCCGTCGCCGTGGTGGACGACGTCAAGATCGCCGTCAACGCCGGCGGAGACCCGCGCCGCGCCATGGCCCTGCGCGACGCCGTCGCCACCGCCCTGGCCACCGGAGACCTGCCGCTGCGCCGGCACCGAGTTTCCGGCACGGGGGCAACTCCCGGATCCGTGGCCCTCGTCGGCGGCGGTCCCGGCGACACCGGACTCATCACCGTCCGCGGCCGCCGGCTCCTTGGCCAGGCCGACGTCGTGGTGGCGGACCGGCTCGGCCCGCGTGAACTCCTGGCCGAACTGGCCCCCGATGTCCGTGTGGTGGAGGTCGGCAAGACCCCCGGCCACCATCCGGTGCCGCAGTCTGAAATCAACCGGATCCTGGTCGAGGAAGCCCTGCAGGGCCACCGCGTGGTCCGGCTCAAGGGCGGTGACCCCTACGTGCTGGGCCGCGGCGGCGAG
Source organism: Arthrobacter sp. 05T410 (assembly GCF_056396505.1). Lineage (NCBI taxonomy): Bacteria > Bacillati > Actinomycetota > Actinomycetes > Micrococcales > Micrococcaceae > Arthrobacter > Arthrobacter sp. 05T410. The sequence continues at coordinate 248,053 of NZ_JBFTLP010000003.1, forward strand.
GAAGCCGAATTTTGCCGGCAGCACGGCGTCGAGGTCGAAGTGGTTTCCGGCGTCACGTCGGCCATTTCCGTCCCCGCCGCCGCCGGCATCCCGGTCACGCACCGCGGGCTGGCCAAAGGCTTCAGTGTGGTCACCGGCCATGAGGAACTCTCGGAAGTCCCGGCCCGTGCCGACCACACTGTGATCCTGCTCATGGGTGTGGGCCAGCTGCGCGATTCCGCAGCCTCCATGGCCCGCGCCGGTTTGCCTCTTCAGACGCCTGTTGGCATCGTAGAGAATGGATACCTGCCAAACCAGCGGGTGACCATCGGAACCCTCGGGACCATCGCGGACCAGGCGGAGGCCGCAGGCGTAGCGAATCCCGCCGTGATCGTGATCGGCGACGTGGTCCGCGTCAGCCCGTTCGCGCCGTCGCACTTCAAGACCGCGGACTACAGCACCACCTCCCCGAACGCTCCCCGCACCACCAAGACCCGCGTACTGACCCCCTAACACCCGTCGATTGCTCCACAACTGCCGTTATCAAGCCCCAAAGGGCGTTTGTGGAGCAACGGATGCAGAAGAAAAAAGGAACACAGCCGTGTCAACTAGCACCCCCGTAGGAACCGCCGCCCGCCCGCTGCGCGTCGCCGTCGTCGGCTCCGGTCCCGCCGGCGTCTACGCCGCGGACATCCTGACCAAGAGCGAGGCCGTCAAGAGCGGCGAGCTCACCGTCAGCATCGACCTCTTCGACCGCTACCCGGCACCCTACGGTCTGATCCGCTACGGCGTGGCCCCCGACCACCCCCGCATCAAGGGCATCGTCAACGCCCTGCACAAGGTCCTGGACCGCGGCGACATCCGGTTCTTCGGCAACGTGGACTACGGCACGGACTTGTCCATCGATGACCTCCGCACCCACTACGACGCCGTCATCTTCGCCACCGGCGCCATCAAGGATGCGGACCTCAACATCCCCGGCATCGAGCTCGAGGGCTCCTACGGCGGCGCCGACTTCGTGTCCTGGTACGACGGGCACCCCGATGTGTCCCGCGAATGGCCGCTGGAGGCCAAAGAAATCGCCGTAATCGGCAACGGCAACGTGGCCCTCGACGTGGCCCGCATGCTCTCCAAGCACGCCGACGACCTCCTGGTCTCCGAAATCCCGGACAACGTCTACACCGGGCTGAAGTCCTCGCCGGTCACGGACGTGCACGTGTTCGGCCGCCGCGGGCCCGCCCAGGTCAAGTTCACGCCCTTGGAACTGCGCGAACTCTCCCACTCCAAGGACGTGGACATCATCCTCTACGCCGAGGACTTCGAGTTCGACGCCGAATCGGACCGGCAGATCCAGAGCAACAACCAGACCAAGACCATGGTGGGCACGCTCACCAACTGGATCGCCGAACAGCCCGAGGACCTCTCCGAGCTCACCGCGTCCCGCCGGCTGCACCTGCACTTCCTGCACAGCCCGGTCGAGATCTACGGAGAAGAAACCGACGGCGCCGACGCGCCCGGCCGCGTCGCCGGGATCAAGTTCGAGCGCACCGAACTGGACGGCAACGGCAACGCCCGCGGCACGGGCGAGTTTGTCGAGTACCCGGTCCAGGCCGTGTACCGCGCCATCGGCTACTTCGGTTCCGCCCTCCCCGAGGTCGAGTTCGACCACAGCAAGGGAGTCGTCCCGAACGACGGCGGCCGGGTCCTGGACGCCGCCGGCACCCACGTGCCGGGGATCTACGCGACCGGCTGGATCAAGCGCGGTCCGGTGGGACTGATCGGCCACACCAAGGGTGACGCCCTCGAAACCGTGACCTACCTGCTTGAGGACCGCGAAAACCTGCCGCTGGCCGCGGCGCCCGCCCCCGAGGCGATCGTCGAGCTCCTGGCGGGCCGCGGCGTCGAGTACACCAGCTGGGAAGGCTGGCTGGCCCTGGACGAGCACGAGCGCGCCCTGGGTGAAAAGGCCACCGCTGCCGGCGGGTCGCACGGCGTCGCCGTCCAGCGCGAGCGCATCAAGGTGGTGCCCCGCGAGGACATGGTGGAGATCTCCCGCGGCGCCGCCGTCGAGGTCTAGCCGCAACGCAGAGCAACACAGAACAACGACGCAGACCAGCGCGGGGTCACTTCCCGCCCATCCCGGAAGGGATTATGGGCGCTAAGTGACCCCGCGTTGTTTGATTTACGTGGAAACCCGGGCGGTAGTCAGTAGGCTTACCGTCATGGATGAACACTCGCCCAGGGCCGGCCAATGAGGCTCCGCCACAGCAACGCGTCCGGCCGAGGATACCGCAGGGTCCCCGCCGGGACCGGGTTCAGTTACAAGGACCTGGACGGCTCTACCCTGCCGCCGGGCCCCGTGCGGGAACGGCTCGAGGGCATCGGGATCCCGCCGGCCTGGACCGACGTCTGGATCGCCCCGTACGACAACGGGCACATCCAGGCCACGGGAGTGGACGCGGTGGGCCGGCGGCAGTACATCTACCATCCGAGCTGGCGGGAACGGAAGGACCGGCTGAAGTTCGACCGTTCGCTCCAGCTGGCTGAGACCCTGCCGACCGCACGCCGCCTGGTGACCATGGACCTGCGCTCCGAAGGGCTGACGCGGGAACGCGTGCTGGCGGCCGCCTTTCGGATGCTCGACAGCGGATCATTGCGCGTCGGCTCGGAGCGCTACACCAACGAAAACGGCAGCCATGGCCTCGCCACCCTGCTCTGCGCCCACGTCAAGGTGCGCAAGGACGAACTCCGGCTCAGCTTCCCGGCCAAGAGCGGCAAGACCTGGGAGTCGCGGATTGACGACGCCGACCTCGCCGCCGTCGTGCGCCAGCTCAAGCGCCGCGGCGGCAACGCCCGCCTGCTGGCCTACAAGGATGGCCGCAGCTGGCATCCGGTGTCGAGCGCGGACATCAACGAGTACGTCAAGGAGCGCACGGGGGAGGACTTCACCGCGAAGGATTTCCGCACCCTGCGGGGGACGGCGGCGGCAGCGGTCAGCCTGGCGCAGAGCGGCCCGCAGACGAAGGTCTCGGCCCGGAAGAGCGCGGTGAGCCAGGCCATGCAGGACGCGGCCGCGGTCCTGGGCAACACACCGTCGATCGCCCGGAAAAGCTACGTGGATCCCCGGCTGCTGGACCACTTCGCGGCCGGGGAAACGATCGACCCGAGGCGGCTGGATTCCGCCGAGTCCGAGATCCGCGCCCTGCTGTACCAGGAAGGCGACGTGGTGCCGCTGCGGAAGGCCGCCGGCTAGTACCCGGGCGCGGCCCGGCGGCACCTCAGAACTCGGCGTTTTTGAACCCGATGACAATCGCCGTCCACCAGCACAGCTGCGAGATCACCAGGCACAGCAGCAGATGGACCCGTTGCCCGGCGGTCAGGTCCTTGAACGAGGCATCGGGAGTCAGCCTGGCCAGCCGCCGCATGAGCGGAATGAGCATGATCCCGTTAAGGCTGAGCACAAGGACGGCGGCGAGCTTGAGGTCCGTCATCGGGTTGCTCAGGTGCGGGTTCAGGAACACGCCCGTGGCCAGCATGCCGGCCAGGCCGCCCCAGATCAGCGGTGTCGCCGCGCCGTCGAGCCTGATGGTTTCGGCCAGGTCGCGTCTGCCGATCAGCCACAGGAAGCCGTGCCAGTCCATCAGGACGACGGCGCCAAAGGCCACCACCATCGACAGCACGTGCAGCACGACGGCGACGTGGTGGACATAGGTGTCGACATGGACCGCGGTGGACAACGTGACCGAGAGCAGCCAGGCCGCGGCGGCCGCGGCAGACAGGGCGGCCACGAGCCGCCGCGTGGACCGCTCAGATTCACGGTGCCGTCGGAGGGTGCGTCTGCTCACCGGAACGTAGCTCATGCCATACCTCTGCGAGACCTGCCGCCGGTGGCCGTCCCAGCCCGGCCCGGGGTAGCTCCACGATAGTCCCGCGGGCGGATGCCAAACAAGAAAATCCCCACCCAGGGCGGCGGCTACATCCGGCCGAAGCGCGCCCGGACCAGCGCGAACACGCCGTAGGCAATGAAGCCCGCCCCGATCGCCAGGAGCAGGTACGGGCCGAAGGGGTGGTCCCGGAGCGCCTTGAGGCTGCCGTCCAGGCCGGTGGAGGAACCGGGATTGTTGGTCGCCGCGGCCACGACGAAGAGCAGCCCGGTCAGGATCAGCGCCAGCCCTTTCGAGACGTGCCCGGTGACTCCAAGGGCGCTGATGACCCTGCCGCGGCGGGTCCCCTCGAAGTGCTGCAGTTCCTCCTTGAACTTCTTCCCGAAGCCCTTGACGATGAAATACACGCCGATTCCCATGATGGTGAGCCCGAGGCCGACAAGGGCCGGAACCCCCAGCGGTGACTGGATCAGGGCCGTGCTGAAATCCCGGGTCGAGTCGCCCGAATCGCCGCGCTGGCCGAGCCCGAAGCCCGCGAAGCTCAGCCCGACGCTCCCGTACGCTATGGCGAGGAAGCCGGAGGAAATGAGTTTGCCCAACTGCTCCCGGCGCGGCAGGTGGCGGCCCCGGAGCGTCGCCTCGCTCAGCTGCCAGAGCGCGAGGCCCGCGCAGGCGATGCAGGCCGCCCACATGACCACCGGACCCCAGGGGTTGGCGGCGAGTTGTTCGATGGCGCCGGTGGGTTCGGCCTGGCCCGGCGCGCCCAGGACCAGGGCGACGGCGATGGCCCCGATCACGATATGAAGCAGTGCCATCACCGCGAATCCGGAACGGGCGACGACGTCGAGCGCGGTGCTGTTCGACGCCGCCTCCGCGGTGTCGACGGCGTCGCCGATGGCGGCTTCGATCCCGGACTCTTCTTCTGCCATGGTGATGCGGCTATTCCTCATCTGGTCCGGTGTGCCGGTGTTGTGCCTAGGGCGGTGTGCCGGTGTTGTGCCTTACGGCGGTGTGGCTATGGCGCCGATTCTACGCGCGGCGAAGTGGCAGCCGCTTGGACTACCGCGTTTTTGGTAAGTGTGCTTACCATAGCCTGGTCATGGCCCCGCTCGTGGACATGCCGCGGACCGGCGGCCTTGCTGCCCCTGCGATTCGGATTCGAAGACAGATGATAGGAAGCTCAACATGGCAGGTAATCTTGTTGCCCGATCCATTCACGACCTGACGGCAGCCGCCTGGTTCGGCGGTTCCCTGATGGGCGCCATTGGGCTCAACGGTGCCACGGCTGCTGCCAAGGACCCGGCGGAACGTACCCGCCTCTCAAGCCTGGGCTGGAAGAAGTGGGCGCCGTACCAGGCGGCGGCGTTTGGGGCGCATTTTCTTTCGGGCCTCGCCGTCATGTGGGAGAACAAGGGCCGGATGGCCAAGCAGGACGGCGTCACGCGCCTGAGCGTCTACAAGTCCGTCGTCACCCTCGCCGGAGCCGCTGTGACCCTGTACGCGGGCCTGCAGGGAGCCAAGGTGGACAAGCTGGCCGCCGAGGGCGCCAAGGGTGCCACCGAGCCGAAGCCGGGTGCCTCCGAGGAACTCCGTTCCGCGCAGCAGCAGCTGAAGATCCTGCAGTGGACCATCCCTGTATTCGCCGGCTGGGTGATCGTGCTCGGCGCCAAGCACGGCGAGATGCAGCGGCCTAAGAACGTCCTGAAGGGCCTCGTCCGCTAGCCCCGGCACAGCCGGTATGCGCCACTGTTGAGGGCCGGAACATCGCGTTCCGGCCCTCACCATTGGCAGTCGCACTCTCGCCGGAGCAGCACTCTCACGCCGGAACGGGGGGAGCCGGGACTGCGGCCCGGCCCTTCGATTGCCGGGCCCGCAGGATGATCTTGAAGATTTCACCGAGGAACAGCAGCACCACGCCCGGCACCAGGCAGAGCAGCCACTGCTGGCCGGAAAGCGGCAGCGTGCCGAACAGGTCCTGCATCACCTTCATCTGGGTGATCAGCATCGAGCCGAGGACGGCCCACGCGAACGCCCAGAGCAGCTTCGGGTTGGACACCGTGGCGGGCCCGAAGGCGCTCTCGGTCGGGTAACGCAGATTGAGCGCCACGAAGATGTTCATCAGCCCCAGCCCCACCACGGCCATGGTCTGGCCGACCTCCAGTGATCCGTAGGTGGTTTTGCCGATCTGCACGAGGATCAGCGTCGCGGCCGCCATGAAAAGCCCGACGATGAACAGGCGCACCATCATCGACCGGACGAGGATCGGCTGGTTGAAGGGCCGTGGTTTGCGGTCCATGATGCCCGGCGTCGCGAGATCCAGGCCCATCACCGCCCCAATCGGGGCGACGATCGCCATGTGGATCCACAGCACCTGGGCCGGGCTGAGCAGGGCCGTGCCGGCTATGGCGAAGGCCGAGGATCCGATGAACGCCAGAATGAACATGAACAGGTTGGCGACTTGGATCCGGATGAACTTCTGCAGGTTGTCGTACACGAGCCGGCCCTCTTCGACCGCCGCCACGATGGTGGCAAAGTTGTCGTCGGCCAGGATCATCTTGGCCGCGCCCTTGGCGACGTCGGTGCCGGTGATGCCCATCGCGATCCCGATGTCGGCGGCCGCGATGGCCGGCGCGTCGTTCACGCCGTCGCCGGTCATGGCCACGATGTTGCCCTTGCGCTTGAGCACCTCGACCAGCCTGACCTTGTGTTCGGGGGCTACACGGGCGATCACGCCGATCCCGTCCACCTGGCTGTCGGCCTCCGCGTCGCTCATCGCCGCGAACTCGGCCCCGGTCACCGCGCGGCCCCTGATGCCCAGTTCGTCGGCGATCGCCGCAGCGGTGACGGCGTGGTCGCCGGTGATCATCCGGACCCGGATGCCGGCGTGCTTTGCCTTGGCGATGGCGGCCACCGCCTCGGCGCGCGGCGGGTCAACCTCGCCGATCAGCGCCGAAATCTCCAGATCCTGCATCAGCGCCATCAGGTCGCCCGAAGGCTGGAACGTCGCCGGGTCGAACTCGCGCTGCGCCAGGGCGAGCACCCGCCTGCCCTGGCTGGCGATGCGTTCGTTCTCGGCAAGCACCTTGCCCCGCATTTCGTCAGTGAGGCGCTCGGCGTGGCCGCCCGGCATCCGGCCGAACGAGGACCTGCTCAGGAGGACGTCGGGTGCCCCCTTCACGTAGGCCCGGATCACGGGCCTGCCATCGGCCCCCGGCATCCGGTGGAACGTGGCCATGAACTTGTAGTCGGAATCGAACGGCACCGACGCCACGCGCGGGTTGTTCCGGCGGAATTCCCTGACGTCCACGCCGCCTTTCTGCGCGAGCACGTAGAGCGCCGCCTCGGTGGGGTCCCCGACCACCTCGCCGTCGTTGATATCGGAGTCGTTGCACAGGGCGCAGGAGAACATCACGTAGTCCAGGTCCCGCTCGGCGTCCCCGGTGGTCCGTTGGATCTGGCCGTCGAAACTGTAGCCCTCACCGCTGACGGTGTAGTGGTGCTGCACTGTGGTGATCTCGCGGACCGTCATCTGGTTCAGGGTCAGGGTGCCGGTCTTGTCCGAGTTGATGGCCGAGGTGGAGCCCAGGGTCTCGACCGCAGGGAGGACCTTCATGATGGCGTTCTTCTTGGCCATATTGACCGACCCGACGGACAGGATGGTGGTGACGACGGCGGGCAGCGCGTCCGGGATGGAGCCGACTGCCAGCGCCACACCGATTCCGAAGAGCACCGCGAAGGACTCGCCGGAGGCCAGGCCCATCACGACGATGGCGATAAACGCGAAGAGGGCCGCGACAATGATGAAGATGGTGAGCCGGTCCACCTGCTTGGTGAGCGGGGTCTTCTCCACTTTCTGCCCGGACAGCATGTGGGCGATGTGGCCGACCTCCGAGCCCATGCCGGTGGTGGTGACGAGGATTTCGCCGTGGCCCCGCGTCACGTTCGTGTTCATGAACGCCATGTTCAGGCGGTCGCCGATGCCGACGTCGTGCCGGCCGATGGTCTCGGTGTCCTTTTCGACGGCGACGCTCTCCCCGGTCAGGGCGCCCTCCTCGATCTGGAGGGTTGCCGCCAGGATGATCCGGCCGTCGGCGGGGACGCGGTCACCGGCATCGACCACCACGATGTCGCCGGGGACGATCTGTTCGGCGGGGAGCTCCACAACGTCACCGTCGCGGCGCACCTTGGCCATAGCCTTCATCATCTGCCCCAGGGAGGCGGCGGCTTCTTCGGCCTTGCCCTCCTGGTGGTACCCCAGCCACGCGTTGAACAGCGTCAGCAGGGCAAGCCCAATGGCGGTTCCGTATTCCGCGATCAGCAAGCTGACCAGGGCGGCGACCACAAGGACGATCTGCATGTAGTCCTGATAGTGCTTGAAGAACCGTTTCCATACCGGCTCCTGCTTAGCGGCGGCGAGGGCGTTCGGTCCGTACTCCTGCAGCCGCTGCTGCGCCTCTCCCGTGCTCAACCCGCCAGCCGGATCCACCTTCAGCTCGGCCGCCACTTCAGCCGGTGCCAGCGCGTACCAGCTCGCGTCAGCCTCCGCCGGGGCCACCCCAGCTACTGCTCCGGGATCGTCGCTCATGACTTCCTCCTCATCGCCGGGGCGCTGCTTAGAACGGGGTGGGGATGTGCCGCACGGACAGTGCCGGTTCGGTGTAATCGAGGGCCTTCTGGCGCTTGGGGAGCTCGACGTCGAGCCCCGGGTACGGCTCGTAGGGTACCTGGCTGAGAATATGGCTGATGACGTTGAGCCGGCCGCGCTTCTTGATGTCATTGTGCGCGATGTACCACGGCGCCCAAGCGGTGTCGGTCGCCTCGAACATGGCGTCCCGGGCCCGGGAATAGTCGTACCACCGTTTGTAGGACTTCAGGTCCATCGGAGAGAGTTTCCAGGTCTTGCGGGGGTCGTCCATGCGGCTCTCGAGCCGCCTGGTCTGCTCGTCCGCACTGACCTCGAGCCAGTACTTGAGCAGGATGATCCCGGAGTCGACCATCGCCTTCTCCACCATCGGGGTCATGTCGAGGAACCTCTGGGTCTGTTCCGGGGTGCAGAAACCCATCACCCGCTCGACGCCCGCACGGTTGTACCAGCTGCGATCGAAGATGACCACCTCGCCCGCCGCCGGGAAGTGAGACATGTAGCGCTGGAGGTACATCTGCGACTTCTCCCGCTCGGTCGGTGTGGGGAGCGCGACCACGCGGAACACCCGGGGGCTCACCCTTTCGACGATGCGCTTGATCGTGCCGCCCTTGCCGGCCGTGTCGCGGCCTTCGAAGACGATGCAGATTTTGGCTCCGGTGGACTTCACCCACTCCTGCATGGCGACCAGTTCACCCTGCAGGACCTCCATCTCCGCTTCGTACTTCTTGCGCGGCATCTTCTTCCCGGCGCGCCCGTCCTCTTCGTCGGAGCCCTTGGACTTTTTCTTCTTCTTGCCCACCATCGACCTCCTCGCGACGTACTTGCTGAGGTAAACCACAACACTGCGACACCGGCGAGACTGTCATCCAACGAGACCGGCACCCCGGCCCGGGACTGGGGCGCGGCTGCACTTGTCGCGGGCACCCTCGTGCGGCGTCCTGCCATTCTTAGTGTTGACCGCGGCTCGGGTCCGGTCTACGGCACTAAGACCCTAATGGGCGGCGCCGGAACCGGGTGTCTCGGCCGAGCCGGCCCCTGCTGCTGGGCGCAGGGGCCGGCCGTCCGGGCTCGGCGCTGACGCCGATGATGACGGAAACCCGCCTGGCCGCGAGGCCGGTGCGCGGGTGGCGGCCGCCACTGAGACAGAGCATCTTCCGCGCACCTTGGGAAAGCCTTGGGTTAATCCTGGAGCCATTCCGCGCAGGAATTCAGGTTCCGGGTGACGCTTTCGACGGCGGCCGCCTCGTCGCGGGCGGCAATTGCGGCCACGAGTTCGTCGTGGCCCTCGTGCGGCAGGCCGTTGAAGCCTCCCCGACGCTGCTGGCGGAGCAGGTCGTTGTGGAATACGCTGCCGAAACTGACATACAGCTCATGCAGCAGCGGGTTGGCGGACGCCTCCGCCACGCGCGCATGGAAGTCCCAGTCTGCCCGGGCCCACGCGGCGTAGTCCTCGGCGAGCCAGGCGGCACGGCGGGCGGTGAGCAAACCGCGCAGGGCGGTGAGGTCGTCGGCTGTCGCGTGGCGTGCAGCGAGCCTGGCCGCCTGGGTGTCCAGCCCGACCCGGACCTCGAGGATGTGCTCCTGGGAGTGGTCCTCATACATCCGCTGCGTGGCTCCTGCGATCTCGCTCGTGGCGCGGACATACGTGCCGTCCCCGCGGCGGACCTCGAGCATTCCGCTGTGGGCCAGCGCTTTGATGGCCTCACGCAGGGTGCCACGGGAGACCCCAAAGGCGGCCATCAGCTCAGGTTCGGCCGGAATGCGCTGCTGCAGCGGCCACTCGCCCGAGTGGATCAGGGCCCGCAGCTTGGCAGTGATTTCCTCCGCCAGCGGTGGCCGGTGCGAAGCTGTGAGTGTCATCGCCGGATTCCTTCCGGGGCGTGCGGGGCGGTGGCCCGCAGCTTTTTGGCTGCCAGTTCCTTGGCCCGCAGCTCCTTCGGTCCGGCCGAGAGCAGGTGGCCCACCGCGATCTGGCCGAGGGCCACGGCCAGCAGCAGGGCCAACGGCAACGTCCAGGAATTGGTGGCGCTGTGCAGCAGGCCCATGCCGAACGGGCCGAGCGTCGCCAGCAGATACCCGGCGGACTGCGCCACGGTGGACAGTGCGGTGGTCTCGGCCGTGCTGCGGCCGCTGCGGCTGATCATCACCATGACCAGCGGGAAAATGCCGAGTCCGAATCCCAGCAGCACCGCGGTCAAAGGAGCCCAGTCCGTCGGCACGACCAGCATCGAGAGGACGCCGAGGGCCATGGTCACGGTGGCCAGATAGAACGCGGTCCGAAGCATCCGGGGGCGTGATCCGATGGCCACCAGCATCATGCCGGCGGGGACGGAGACGAGCTGCATGAGCCCGAACATCAGCCCGCTGTCGGACGCGGAGAGCCCCGTCGTGGCCAGCATGTAGGGGAACCAGCTGAGGACGGCGTAGGCCAGGAGCGCCTGCACCGTGAAGCCCAGCGTGATCATCGCGCCGGTGCGGGTCCGCAGCAGGGGCCACGGGGAAACCCGGGCGGCCTTGCCGGGGGATGCGTTGCGGTGGGCGTGCACCGCGATCGGGAGGAAGCCGAGGCACGCCCCCAAGGCCAGGAATCCGATCGCGCCGACGCCCGCCGACGGCGAGCCCAGGGCCTGGGCCACCGGAACGATCAGCACGGCGGTGGCAGTGGCGCCTGTGGTCATGGTCAGCGTGTAGACGGCGGTCATGAGGGACGTGCGGTCCGCGAAGTGCACGCGGATGAAAGAGGGCATGGCCACGTTGCAGATGGCCAGCCCGGACATCCCCGCCACGGTGCCGGCCAGCAGCATCCCGGTGGACGGGACGCCGCGGAGCAGCAGCCCGGCCGCCAGCATCACGAGGGAGAGCAGGATGGCCTTTTCCAGCCCCAGCTGCCGGGTGAGCCAGGACGTGGCAGCGCCGGCCACCGCGAAGCACAGCGTGGGGATCGAGGGGAGCAGCGCTGCGATCAGCGGGCCGTAGCCCAGGACAGCCTGCAGGTCGTGGAAAAGCGCGGCGGCTCCGGTGATGCCGGCACGCAGGTTGAGCCCGATGAGCACGAGCGCCACGACGCCGGCCACAATCACGCCCCGCGGGCGGACCGCGCCGGGCGGAGCTGTCTGGGAAAGTGCGGAAACCGCCGTACTGCTAGCCATAGCTAAAGGTTAGACGTTTGATGTTTGAGACTCAGCCTTTAGTGGCGAATATCTCTGCAAGTGACAGAAAGCAACGCGGGGTCACGTAGCGCCCATCCCGGGCCGCTCAATGGGCGCTAAGTGACCCCGCGTTGCCTGCGGGCCGGACTGGAAGCGCGGTCAGCGCGGTCAGCGCGGGTGCCGGGCGCTGAGCCGCTGCACCGCGAGCGCGAGCCAGAGCTGCACCCGGTCCGCTGTCTGCGCGGGGTCGTATCCGGTGAGTTCGGTGATCTGCGCCAGCCGGTAGCGGACCGTATTGCGGTGCAGCGTCAGTTCCTCGGCGACGGCCGCCACCGAGCCGTTGTTGCCGAGGTAGCTTTCCAGCGTGGCCATGAGTTCGGCGCCGTGCGCCGCGTCGAAGGCCCGCAGCGGGTTCAGTGATTCGTTGGCCATGTCCGCCAGCGGAACGTCCTCGCTCGCGAGCAGCAGCGAGGTCAGACTCAGCCGCTCGGGCTCGTTGACCGGCAGCCCGTGGCTGGCCGCGTCGCGGGCCTCGAAATAGCTCCAGCGCAGGCCGTTGGGCTTGGTGTACGCCCCGCCTATGCCGATCGTGGCATGGATCCCGGCCTCGGCGAGGTGGTCGCTGAGGCTGCGGGCCAGGGCGCTCGCACCGCTGCCGTCGTCGGCCACCACCACCACGAGGTCCTTCCCGACGACGGAGCCGACCGCCGCGGCCAGCGGCTGGGGCAGCGAAGAGCTGCCCAGCTGCTTCTGGTGGGCAGCCGATTCGGCGAGCAGGACCACGTTCTTGCGGGTGCTGTTGATGCCGACGCCGGCCAGGCGCCGGGTGGCTTCGGACGCCTCCAGCGTCCCGTGGATAACGTCGTCGAGGACCTGGCCCGCCAGCGCCCGCTGCGCCTGCCGTTGCTTGACCATGTTGTTGAGCTCAACGCTGATCAGGTTTTGGGCGTAACCCACGATGCCCGTGTCCTCGAACGGCTGCTTCACCCACAGGGTGCAGGCATCGCGGCGTCCCGTGGGGATGGGATAGGACGCCCAGCCCTCGGCCTTGGGCGCCGGGTGGCCCGCAACGCTGTTGTACAGCTGGGCGGTGAACTGGGTCAGGACGATCTCGGTGCGCAGCATCGACCCCAGGTGTTTCAGGAGCTCGGCCAGGCCGCCGCCCGTCAGCAGGGCGCGGGCCAGGATCTGGTGCCCGGCGATGAGCCGCTCAAGCTTGACCAGGTGGTCCGCGGACTGGGCGTCGGCCACGAGCTTTCCGATCGCGATGAACGGTGTCTCGTAGGGCACTTCCACCACCGGCAGGCCCCACCGGTTGGCTTCGGCGATCAGGGCCGGCGGAACGGCGTCGTGCGTCAGGCCGACCCCGAACCCGATGCCCACCGCGCCTGCCCGCTGGACCTGACGCACGAACCGGCGCTGCTCCGCGGCACTTTTGAGCCGCATACCGGTCGTCAGGATCAGTTCGCCGCCATTGAGGAACCGCTGCGGATCCTCCTGTTCGGTGACGGCCACCCAAAGAATGTCCTGGTGCCAGGTGGTTTCGGCGAGTCCGGCCTTGGTGAGATTCAGGGACGGAACTCCCAGTAGGGCTGCGAGTGAAATGGCCATGGATTCAGGATAGCCGGGTGCTGGTCAAGCGCACTAAAGTTCTGCGGGGATGGTGTGCAGGTGCCTATTCCCTGCCTTGGCCTGCTGACATAGGCTCGTGACCAGTCACACATCCGTCATTGGCAGTAAGAAAGAGGTTGTACACCGTGGTTCAAACCTTGCAGAACTTCATCAACGGCGAGTTTGTCACCCCCGCCGGCACAGGATTGCTGCCCATCGTGAACCCCACCAACGGTGACGTGGTGGCGCAGGCGCCGATCTCGGTGCAGGCCGACGTCGACGCCGCCATGACGGCAGCTAAGAACGCGTTCAAGACCTGGAAGCACACCACGCCCGGGCAGCGGCAGCTCATGCTGCTCAAGCTCGCGGATGCCGTCGAGGCCAACAGCGACGAGCTCGTGGAGGCCCAGCACCGCAACACCGGCCAGGTCCGCTCCCTGATCGCCTCTGAGGAAGTGGCCGCGGGCGCCGACCAGCTGCGCTTCTTCGCAGGCGCCGCCCGCATCATGGAAGGCAAGTCCGCCGGCGAGTACTTCGAAGGCCACACCTCCTACGTGCGGCGCGAGCCGATCGGCGTCGTTGCGCAGGTGGCCCCCTGGAACTACCCGTTCCTCATGGCCATCTGGAAGATCGGGCCCGCCCTGGCCGCCGGCAACACCGTGGTCCTCAAGCCCTCGGACACCACCCCCGAATCCACCCTGGTGCTGGCCCGGCTCGCCGGTGAGATCTTCCCGGCCGGCGTCCTGAACGTTGTCCTGGGCACCGGCGAAACCGGCGCGATGATGGTCGAGCACAAGGTCCCCGGCCTGGTCTCCATCACCGGTTCCGTCCGCGCCGGCATCGCTGTCGCCTCGGGTGCCGCCAAGGGACTCAAGCGCGCCCACCTGGAACTCGGCGGCAAGGCCCCGGCCATTGTGTTCGCCGACGCCGACATCAAGAAGAGCGCCGCGGCGATCGCCGAGTTCGCCTTCTTCAACGCCGGCCAGGACTGCACGGCCATTACGCGCGTCCTGGTCCAGGATTCGGTGCACGACGACGTCGTCGCCGCCATGGTGGAGCACACCAAGACCCTGCACACCGGCTCGCAGAACGACGAAGACAACTACTTCGGCCCGCTGAACAACGTCAACCACTTCAACGCGGTCACCTCAGTTGTCGAGCACCTGCCGGCCAACTGCAAGATCGAGACCGGCGGCCACCGCGCGGGCGAGAAGGGCTTCTTCTTCGAGCCCACCATCGTCACCGGCGCCAAGCAGAGCGATGACATCGTCCAGAAGGAAACGTTCGGCCCGGTCATCACGGTGCAGAAGTTCAGCACCGAGGACGAGGCCGTGGAACTGGCCAACGACGTCGACTACGCCCTGGCCTCGAGCGTCTGGACGACGAACCACGGTACCGCCATGCGCCTGAGCCGCGACCTCGACTTCGGCGCAGTCTGGATCAACACCCACATTCTCCTCACCGCCGAAATGCCGCACGGTGGCTTCAAGCAGTCCGGCTACGGCAAGGACCTGTCCATGTACGGCGTGGAGGACTACACCCGAATCAAGCACGTCATGTCTGCATTAGATGCATAACGCCGACGCATAACGCTGCTAACTCAACCTGACGCATAACTCGCGCGCCTCAACCGCACGCTTAGGAAGGCCTTCCCATGACCACCACCGCACATGACATCACCTACCGGCTCGAGCAGAAGCGCCGCGTCCAGGCCGACTTCCCGGGCCCCAAGTCCGTCGCCCTGACCGAACGCCGCAAGGCGGTCGTCGCCGCCGGCGTCGCGTCCAGCGTCCCGGTCTTCGTGGCCGACGCCGACGGCGGCATCATCCACGACGTCGACGGCAACTCCTTCATTGACCTCGGCTCCGGCATCGCCGTGACGAGCGTCGGCGCCTCGGACCCCGCCGTCGTCGGCGCCGTGAAGGAAGCCGTGGAGCACTTCACCCACACCTGCTTCATGGTCACGCCGTACGAGGGCTATGTCGCCGTTGCCGAGCAGCTGAACCGCCTCACCCCGGGCGACCACGAAAAGCGCACGGTGCTGTTCAATTCCGGCGCCGAGGCGGTCGAAAACGCCGTCAAGGTGGCCCGCCTGGCCACCGGCCGGGACGCCGTCGTCGCGTTCGACCACGCCTACCACGGCCGCACCAACCTGACCATGGCGCTGACCGCCAAGGCCATGCCGTACAAGACCAACTTCGGCCCGTTCGCGCCCGAGGTCTACCGCATGCCGATGAGCTACCCGTTCCGCGAGGAAAACCCGGAGATCACCGGTGCCGAGGCTGCCAAGCGCGCCATCACCATGATCGAGAAGCAGATTGGCGGCGAGCAGGTTGCCGCGATCATCATCGAACCGATCCAGGGCGAGGGCGGCTTCATTGTCCCCGCCGACGGGTTCCTGCCCGCGCTGGCGGACTGGGCCAAGGACAAGGGCATCGTGTTCATCGCCGATGAGGTCCAGTCCGGCTTCTGCCGCACCGGTGAATGGTTCGCCGTGAACCACGAAGGTGTTGTCCCGGACATCATCACCATGGCCAAGGGCATCGCCGGCGGCATGCCGCTCTCCGCCATCACCGGCCGCGCCGATCTCCTCGACGCCGTCCACCCGGGCGGCCTCGGCGGCACCTACGGCGGCAACCCGGTGGCGTGCGCAGCAGCGCTGGCGGCGATCGGCTCGATGGAGCAGTACGACCTCAACGGCCGCGCCAAGCACATTGAAGAGATCGCCCTCGGCAAGCTGCGCGAACTCGCCGCTGAGCTTGCTGACGGTTCGGTGATCGGTGACGTCCGCGGCCGCGGCGCCATGCTGGCCATTGAACTCGTCCAGGCCGGTTCCAAGGAGCCGAACCCGGAGCTGACCAAGGCCGTCGCCGCAGCCTGCCTCAAGGAGGGTGTCATCATCCTCACCTGCGGCACCTACGGCAACGTCATCCGGCTGCTGCCGCCGCTGGTCATCAGCGACGAGCTGCTGCTGGACGGCCTCGGGGTCCTGGCCGCGGCCATTAAGGCCAACGCCTAGCCCAAGGCCCAATGAGCTGCCGGGAAGGCGATCCTTTCCCGGCGAGCCGGCGCTACCCGAAAACGGGCGACACAGCGGAGGAGCCGCGGACACCATGTCCGTGGCTCCTCCGCTGTTTCCGGCCTGGCTTTTTTCGGCCCTGCATCCGGGCCCTGCATCCGGTCCTACTTCCAGGCGGTCGCGTCCAGCTGGATCGCCACCACGTACAGGTGCTGGCCCTGCTCGATCTTCTCCACCTCAGTGACCCGCACCTTGGTTTCCGGAATCGTGCCCATCGGACGGCCGACGCCGATCCCGTAGCTCAGCACGCCCTCGAAGTCCCCGGCCGGCGCGTAGCTGGTGAGCGCCTGGTATCCGATTGCCGGCGGCGGCGCACTGGTCACGGTGCTGGCCGTGCCGTCCGCGGTGTGTGACTGGGCCCCGCGGAAGGTCACCTCGAGGAGGGTTCCCGTGCCCGGCATCGGGATGGGCAGGCCGCTGCCGTCGTCGACGAGTTCGGGGACCATTTCGACGTCGTAGCTGGGGAAGCCACCGGTGAACCGGAAGCTCAACTGGTCGTACGGCGGCGCGTCGGAGGGGTGCTGGCCCGCGCCGATGGCGGACAGCGTCGGCAGCGGTGCCGCCGGCGGGGGCGCGATCGGCACAGGGTTCTTGTGGTCCGTGTGGAACGGGGTGGTCGGCCCCGGCACGGACCAGTCGTGGGTGACCGTGGAGGAGATCACCTTGTCGCCTGGTTGCGGCGGTGCCGTTTCGTCGGCATCCCCGGTTGCCGACGGCGACGGGCTGGCGGTCGGGCCGGCGGAGGCGGTCGGGGACTGCGACGGCGGCTGGCTGCCGGCGGAAGGCTGCGGGGCAGGCGGCGTGCAGGCAGACAGGACCAGCAGCAGCGTCAGGGTTCCCAGTCCCGCGGCCCGCGTCCGTCCGTTGCGAATGGCGTCCATGGTGCGCTCCCCTCGACCATTCCAGCGTAGGTCCGGAAGATTGTGCTGGTCAGGGTAATAAGTCACCACCTTTTTGAGGTTCCGCTGGACTAGAGTCGTTCCTATCCACTGCAGGAACGCAGACCGGCCGACGTCGCCCGGAACCCCCGGGGCGCAGCTGGCATCTGCCCCAGACCCAAAAGGGGTTCATACATGCGATACGTAGTCGGCTATACACCCACCGAACGTGGTGCGGACGCCGTTGCCCTGGCCTCAGCCATGGCCCGCGCGCAGGGAGCGCATCTCGACCTGGTCTATGTGGTGGATCGGCACACGCCCTATGTGGCGATGAATCCGGAAGGAAACCAGGTCAGCGCCGCGGAGCAGCAGATCCGCTCAGCGGAACGCCAGGGAATGGAACTGGTCCCTGAGGGGCTGGAGGCGCACTTCCATGTCCGACAGGCAGAATCGTTCGCGGCCGGCCTCATTGAGGCCGCACTCGAGTACAGGGCAGGCTTGATCGTAGTGGGTGCCGCCAGCAGCGGCCTGTTCAAGCGCCATACCGTGGGCAACGTGGCCAACGCCCTGCTGCACGCTGCCCCGGTTCCGGTGGCACTGGCGCCGCGCGGCTACCGCCATACCGAAGCCATCACGCGTCTGACCCTCGCGGTGGGCCAGCGCGTCGGAGCGGAGGCGGCGATCGACGTCGCGATCGAATCCGCCGAGCGCCGCGGGGTGCCGCTTCGGCTGGTTTCCCTCGTGGAACTGGACGTCGAGGGGGACGGCGGGGAGAACGTCAACGCCGCCCACATCCACGCCAACACCGTCCTCGCTGCCGCCGCGCACCGTCTGCCGGAGGGCCACCACGTCAGCGTGGAGGTCGCCCACGGCCGCACGATCGAGGAAGCGATCGATGACCTGGAATGGGACGACGGCGAGGTCATGATCGTCGGGTCCTCCCGCCTGGCGGAGAAGCACAAACTGTTCATTGGCAGCACGGCTTTCAAGGTGCTGCGGGCGCTCCCCGTTCCCATGGTCGTGGTCCCGCGCGACTACCAGCGGGTGGATGCCTTCCCGGAGGTCTGAGGCCCCGGGGCCAGGACCGCCCAATACGCGGGAATGTTGCTGGGCGGTCCACCGGCCTCCATCGGCACCGTCTTCAGGACGGTGGGTCCCTCCGCGATGAGGGTCCAGCGGTCCGGGGGAAACACGCGGGAGCGTTGCCCGGCACCGAAGTGGCCCGGTTTCGGCAACGAGCCTATGGCCTGGCGGAGCGGTCCCGGGATCCGCTTGCCGGTGGCGCCGAGTTCCCTCAGGTAGCTCAGGGCGCCGCCCGGGACGTTCGTTTCGACGAGGTAGATCCTGCCCCGGGTGCCCAGGAGTGCTTCGATGGAGCCTGCGAGGCGTGCCTGCCGACGCCGGCTGAGGACATGGAGCACGCCGCGGACAAAGACGTTGGCGTCGCCGAGTTCGCGCGCCAGCGCAGCCGCCGCGGCCGGCTGCGTGGCATCCAGGCTCCGGAAACTGAGGCCCGCGACCTGCGGCTGCGCGGAATGCGCGGCTGCCACGGCCTGGGGTGAGACGTCGACGCCGAGGACCGAGGCGAAGATGGCGGTGAGCCGCCGTGTGATGGTGCCGTTCCCGCAGCCGAGATCGATCACCGGAAGGCTGGTGTCCATCGCGCCGGCCATCACCTGCAGGTGGTGCCGGATCTCTTCGTTCCCGGCGCCCGGGGCGGCGTCCCAGATGACCGGTTCCCGGAGGGACCCCTGGGACACGCCGCGCCAGAAGGCATCCCAGCGCCGGTCCGGGCGGCTCGGACGGTGCAGGGAGAGCACGGCAACCCTGGCCGCGAGCCGGACAGTGTCCGCCACCCTGTGCACGCGTTTTCCTGTCTTGCGTCTGCCCGCCGGAACGCTCACGCGACGGCGCCGTCTCTGTGCCCGAGCAGGTCCGTCATGTCCGCCACCGGGAGCGGGCGGCTGAAGAAATACCCCTGGCCGAATTCGCAGTTCAGCTGCCGCAGCCTGTTGGCTTGCTCCCTGTCCTCGATGCCTTCGGCGACTGCGCCCAACCCGGCCGAATGGATCAGCTGCAGGATGGCGGCGACGAAGGATTCCTGCTGCCGGTCCGTAGTCAGCCCGTCGAGCAGGGACTTATCGATCTTCGCCTGCGCGGCGGGGAGCGTGCGCAGGTAGCTGATGGAGGAATAGCCGGTGCCGAAGTCGTCGATCTCGATCCGGACGCCGAGGTCATTGAGTGACTGCATGGTGGCGGCCACCTCGGGGCCGCCGCGCATGATCGCGGTTTCGGTGATTTCGATCGAAATATGGCGGGGCTCGACGCCGTGCTGGGCCAGCAGGCCTTCGACGTAGGGTGCCAGATCGACGTGGTGCAGGTCCGCGGGGGAGAGGTTGATGTGCGTGCTGAAGTCCGCGGAAAGCCCCGGATCTGACTTCCAGCGGCCGGTTTGTGCGATGGCGTTCCGGAGCACCCAGTGGCCGATTTCCACGGTGAGCCCGGCCTCGTCGGCGGCGTCGAGGAAGGTATCCGGCCCCAGCAGGCCCAAGGCGGGGTGGCGCCAGCGGATCAGGGCCTCGGCGCCGGCGATCGCTCCGGTGCGCAGGTCCATGATGGGCTGGTACTCCAGCTCGAGCTGGTCCATCGCCAGTGCCGTCCGCAGCTCCGCCACCTGGTGGACCCGCTGCTTGGCGGCCTCGTGCATGGCCGCGGAAAACACCAGGAGGGTGTCCCTGCCGCGTTTCTTGGCCTCGTGCATGGCGATGTCGGCATCGCGGATGAGTTCCTCGCTTCGCAGGCCCGGTTCCCCCAGCCGGACACCGGTGCCGGCCGTGAGGGCGACCGCCACACCGCCGGCAACGATTCTGTCCTTCAGTGATTCGCCGAGCCGGGCAGCGGTCTGCAGCACGGACTCCGTGTCCTGGTCCGCGACGAGCACCGCGAATTCATCGCCGCTGAGGCGCGCGATCAAGTGGCCCGGTCCGGCCGCGGCGCTAAGCCGCAGGGCCGTCTCGCGCAGCACGGCGTCCCCGGCGGCGTGGCCGAGGCTGTCGTTGATGAGCCGGAAGGAATCAAGGTCCATCAGGATCAGGGCCGGCTGGCGTCCCGTGCCGGCCCCGGCAACGGCTTCGGCCACTTTTTCCTGCAGCAGCGAGCGGCTGGCCAGGCCGGTCAGCTCATCGGTGTTGATGACGCGCCGGAGTTCGGCTTTGGCCGCCTCCAGGAGCGCGGTCCGCTCGGCGACCCGGACTTCCAGGTCCTCGTACATGCTCTGAAGCTCTTCGGCCAGGAGGTTGATGCCGGTGGTGACTGCGTCTATCCCGTCCCGGGCCGGTGAGACCGGCAGCCGGTTCGACAGATCGCCCGAGGACAGTACGACGATGCCGTCCACGAGGTCCTCGAGGCGGCGGTCATCATCACGCCCCGTCATGGCCCTGCGAGGTCAGCCAGCGGACCGCCTCTTCACCGTTGGTGAAAAAGCGTGTCGGAACCGGCGCGGAATTGACGCCGAGGAAGAAGTTGGCGAGGACCCGGTCTACGGCGGAGGAGCCGAGGAGCGCGATTGCCGAGGCGTCGCAGTGCTTGGCGAACACGGCCCGGGCGGCCCGGCTGACGGACTCCGTGGTGGCCATGTCGATCAGCAGCGGCGTGGGCCGGCCGCCGCACAACTCATTGACACGATCCATGGCCAGCTGGGCGTTGGGGGCATCAATCACCACGCCGCGGGCCCACTGAAGGCGCAAGATGCCGTTGCTGTCGAAGTCCAGGGACGAGATGTCGCGCCCGCCCTGAGTTTCACGATCCTCTTGTGGCACCAGCAATCCTCAATTTCGCCCCGACATATCCCCTTCATGATGACACTAACGCACGGCGGCAGGGGCAAGCAGGCCGCCAACCCGCCGGGGCGGTAGTGCTAGGCGGCGGCGCGGGCCCGTTTCCGGGTCACGGAGTTCTTCCGGGCCGTGTGCAGCATGTCCACGGTCAGTACCAGCAGCGCCAGCCAGACGACGCCGAAACCGGCCCACCGGTCAGGTGTCATGGTTTCCTTGAACACGACGAGCGCCACTATGAACTGCAGGACGGGCGCGAAGTACTGCAGCAGCCCGATCGTGGTCATCGGCAGACGGCGGGCGGACGCGCCGAAGAACAGCAGGGGCACCGCGGTGATGACGCCCGACGCCACCAGCAGCCAGAAATGGCCGGCACCGTTTCCGGCCAGAGTTGCCGACCCGCTGACCGCGAGGAAGATCATGGTGGCCGCAGCTACAGGCGCCAGGACGATCGTCTCCACGGTAAGGCTTGTGATCGCCTCCGCCCGCGGGCCCACGCGCTTCTTGACGAATCCGTACAGGCCAAAGCTCAGCGCGAGTGTCAGTGCTATCCAGGGGAGCTTGCCGTAGGAGACCGTCAGCACCCCGACGGCCACGAAGCCGATGCCGACGGCGGCCCACTGCAGCGGCCGCAGCTTCTCCTTCAGGACGAAGACCCCCAGCAATACGGAGACCAGCGGGTTGATGAAGTAGCCCAGGGAGGCCTCGACGGCCTGGCCGGTGGTCACGCCGTAGGTGTACGTCAGCCAGTTCACCGCGATCAGGGCAGCGGCGATGGACAGCGGCCCAATCACCGTGCGGTCCCGGAAAGCAGCAGCCAGCACCCGCCAGGACCGTGTGACGGTGATGAGCAGGACGCAGAACAGGAGGGACCAGACCACCCGGTTGGCGACGATTTCGACCGCGCCGGCCGGATGCAGGACGTAGAAGTACAGGGGCAGCAGCCCCCAGAGCCCGTAGGCGCCGATACCGAACAGGATTCCCGCCGTCGTGTCCTTGTCCACCGGTGCCGGTCCGCCCGGCCGCGCCGGCGCCGGCCCAGCGGCCGGGCCGGCCGGCGCTGTCAATGGGGCGGGGGACAAGGATCCTTCGGGCTTAGACACAAGACCAATAACACCACCTGCGCGGCGCCTATTCCTGCCAATCGGAGCGCGAGCGGGCCGGTCACATTTAGAATGGGGGCCTGTGCGCTGTATCTACTGGCGCTGTCCCTAAGACTCAGAAGGGCTCCCGGTGTCCAACTCGGCCGAATCCACATCCTCCCGTCCCCTCCGTGTCGCGATTGTTGGCGCCGGCCCGGCCGGTGTCTACGCCGCGGACATCCTGACGAAGTCCAATGAGGTCAAGGACGGCGACTTCCAGGTCAGCATCGACCTCTTCGAGGCGTATCCGGCGCCCTACGGCCTCATCCGCTACGGAGTGGCCCCCGACCATCCGCGGATCAAGGGCATTGTCAACGCGCTCCACAAGGTCCTGGACCGCGGCGACATCCGGTTCCTCGGCAACGTCACCTATGGCCGGGACCTGACGCTGCATGACTTCCGCGCGTTCTACGACGCCGTCATCTTCTCCACCGGCGCCATCAAGGACGCGGACCTGGATATTCCCGGGATCGGCCTGGAGGGATCCTTCGGCGGGGCCGACTTCGTCTCCTGGTACGACGGCCACCCGGACGTGCCGCGGGACTGGCCGCTGGAGGCCAAGGAGATTGCGGTGATCGGCAACGGGAATGTGGCCCTCGACGTGGCCCGCATGCTGGTCAAGCACGCCGATGAACTCCTGGTCACCGAAATCCCGGACAACGTCTACCGGGCGCTCAAGGATTCGCCGGTCACCGACGTCCACGTGTTTGGCCGCCGCGGCCCGGCCCAGGTGAAGTTCACGCCGCTGGAGCTGCGCGAACTCAGTCACGCCAAGGACGTGGACATCGTCCTGTATCCAGAGGACTTCGAATTCGACGAGGCTTCGGACGAGGCCATTCGCAGCAACAACCAGATCCGGACCATGGTCAACACCCTCACGAACTGGCTCGTCGAGGAGCACGCCGAGGCCGAGGAACCGTCCTCGCGCCGGCTGCACCTGCACTTCCTGCACAGCCCCGTCGAAATCTATGGAACAACAGACGACGCCGCGAACCCCGGCAAGGTCGCCGGCATCAAGTTCGAACGCATGCAGCTGGACGGCACCGGGAACGTCAAGGGCACCGGTGAGTTCCTCGACTACCCGGTCCAGGCCGTCTACCGCGCGATCGGCTACCACGGTTCGCCGCTGGATGAGCTGGAATACGATGCCCGCCGCGGCGTCGTCCCGAACGAAGGCGGCCGCGTGCTCGACGCCGAGGGCAACCCCGTGCCCGGAATCTACGCCACGGGCTGGATCAAGCGCGGCCCCGTCGGGCTGATCGGCCACACCAAGGGCGACGCGCTGGAGACCATCGGCTTCCTGCTGGAGGACCGGCTGACGCTGCCGCCGGCGCAGAACCCGGACCCGCAGGCCATCATCGACCTGCTCCAGGAGCGCGGCATCGAGTACACCACGTGGGAAGGGTGGATCAAGCTCGATGCCCACGAGCTCGCCCTCGGCGCCGAGTGGTCCGCGGCGGAGTCCGCCAACGGCATCGAACGGGAGCGCATCAAGGTGGTGCCGCGCGAGGACATGATCGAGATTTCCCGCGGCTAGGCTGTGACAGCCTGAGGCGGCAGGCCGGTGCGTTTCCAAACGCCCCGCGCGGAACTAGACTGGGCCGGACGAGGCGGCCTTCGGCACGCCGTCGAGCCCGTCCGGTGGGAGTTCAATGAGGAAACTGGTCCATCCCGCAGCACTGTTGCCGCCGGCAGGCGGAGTCACCGCAGCGCTGCGCCAGCAATATGCCAGCGCGGGCCATGAGCAGCTGGATTCCCGTGGAATGGCGTTCTCCGAGGGCCTGCAGTTGCCCGGGATCAGCACCCTGATTCAGGAATCGTGGCAGCGCTCCGTCCGGCTGCAGGCCAACCCGGACAACCCCGAGGCGCCGCTGGCCATGGACCGCGAGGAACTCGAAGAATACCGCCGCCAGCACCCCCTGGCCGCCATCATGCCCGTGATCCACAAGCTCCTGGTCCTGCCCAGCCACGACAGCGGAATGCTGGTAGCCGTGGGTGACGAGGTCGGCAGGCTCCTCTGGGTGGAAGGGGACGCCGCCCTGCAGCGCCGGGCCGAGGGCATGATGTTCGTCCCGGGCGCCGACTGGTCCGAGGCGACGGTCGGCACCAGCGCCCCCGGCACCGCGCTGGCCCTGGGCCGGGGAATCCAGATCTCCGGCGCCGAGCACTACAAGCGCTCCGTGCATCCGTGGAGCTGTACGGCGGTGCCGTTCCACGATCCGGATTCCGGGGCCCTGCTGGGGGTTGTGGACATCACCGGCACGGAGTCGGCCGTGGCCCCGCATACGTTGTCTCTGGTAGAGGCGACGGTCGCCGCGGCCCAGGCGCATCTGCGGGTCGAGCGGCTGCAGCTGGCTGCCGCCGGCCAGTCCTCGCCGTCCAGGCGGCGGAACTCGACGCCGAAAACGGCCGGGGGACCGGCCGCCAGCAGCCTCTACCGCAACAGCCTCCAGCTGCTCGGCCGCGACCAGGCCCTGCTCAGCATTGACGGCCGCACCGTGGCCATGTCCGCCCGGCACAGCGAGATCCTGGCCCTGCTCAGCACCCACCCGGCGGGGCTGAATGCCGAGGAGCTTTGCGCCCTCCTGTACCCCGGGGACGCCTCCACCATGACGCTGCGCGCCGAAATGGTGCGGCTGCGCAAGGTACTTCAGCAGCTCAACCCCGATGCCGTCCCGCAATCACGTCCCTACCGGCTGCCGCTGGACCTGGTCCCCGACGCCGGACAGGTGCTGGACTGCCTGCAGCGCGGCGCCCACCGGATAGCGCTGGAAATCTACCGCGGCGCCGTGCTGCCCCGCTCCGAGGCCCCCGGCATCGTGGAGCTGCGGGCCAGGGTCTCCGCGCTGATGCGCGAGGCCCTGTTGACGGACGGCAGCGCGGAATCGCTCCTGAAATACGCCGCGCTGCCCGAAGCAAAGGACGATGTCGACGTCCGCATCGCCGCGCTGAAGCTGCTGGCGCCGCGCTCGCCCAAGCGCGCCGCCGTCGTCGCCGATCTGGAACGGCTGGACCGCGAGCTGAGCGCCTGACTGTCGCGGACCGCCGAAATGCCCCGCCAGTGACCTGGCTCACTCCGGTTGCAACCTGACTGCAACCTTCACGCGCCTACGCTGGGTGCAACGGGGGCCGGAAGCGCCTTGCAGCCCCCCATCTTGCACAGCAAAGGAGCTAGCAATGACTGTTTACGCCCAGCCCGGAACCGAGGGCTCGAAGGTCACCTTCAAGGACCGCTACGAAAACTGGATCGGCGGCGAGTGGGTTGCGCCGGTCAAGGGACAGTACTTCGAGAACATCACCCCGGTGACCGGCAAGGCTTTCTGCGAGGTGGCCCGCGGCACCGCCGAGGACATCGAACTGGCGCTGGATGCCGCCCACAAGATTGCACCGTCCTGGGGCAAGACCTCCGTGGCCGAGCGTGCCGCGATCCTGAACAAGATTGCCGACCGGATCGATGAGAACACCGAGATGCTCGCCGTCGCCGAGTCCTGGGACAACGGCAAGCCGATCCGCGAGACCCTCAACGCCGACATTCCGCTCGCCGCCGACCACTTCCGCTACTTCGCCTCCGCCGTCCGCGCCCAGGAGGGCCGGCTGTCCCAGCTCGACGACGACACCACCGCTTACCACTACCACGAGCCGCTCGGCGTCGTCGGCCAGATCATCCCCTGGAACTTCCCGATCCTCATGGCCGTCTGGAAGCTCGCCCCGGCCCTCGCCGCCGGCAACGCCGTCGTCCTGAAGCCGGCCGAGCAGACGCCGTCTTCGATCCTGGTGCTGATGGAACTCATCGGCGACCTGCTGCCGGCCGGTGTCCTCAATGTGGTCAACGGCTTCGGCGTCGAGGCCGGCAAGCCACTGGCCTCCAGCCCCCGCATCCGCAAGATCGCCTTCACCGGCGAAACCTCCACGGGCCGCCTGATCAGCCAGTACGCCAGCCAGAACCTGATTCCGGTCACGCTGGAGCTTGGCGGCAAGAGCCCGAACATCTTCTTCAACGACGTCGCGGACACCAATGACGCGTTCTACGACAAGGCCCAGGAGGGCTTCACGCTCTTCGCCTTCAACCAGGGTGAAGTCTGCACCTGCCCGTCGCGCGCCCTGATCCAGGAAGACATCTACGAATCCTTCATGGCCGACGCCGTGGCCCGGGTGGAGAAAATCATCCAGGGCAACCCGCTGGACACCGAAACCCAGCTCGGTGCCCAGGCCTCCAACGACCAGCTGGAAAAGATCCTCTCCTACATTGACATCGGAAAGCAGGAGGGCGCCAAGGTGCTCACCGGCGGTGCCCGGGCCGAAATGCCCGGAGACCTGGCCGGCGGCTACTACGTCCAGCCCACCATTTTCGAGGGCCACAACAAGATGCGGATCTTCCAGGAGGAAATCTTCGGCCCCGTGGTGTCCGTGACCCGCTTCAGTGACTACAACGACGCCATGGGCATCGCCAACGACACCCTCTACGGCCTCGGTGCCGGCGTCTGGTCCCGCAACGGCAACGTCGCCTACCGCGCCGGCCGCGAGATCCAGGCCGGCCGCGTGTGGGTCAACAACTACCACGCCTACCCGGCGGGGGCCGCGTTCGGCGGGTACAAGTCTTCCGGCATCGGCCGCGAGAACCACTCGATGATGCTGGACCACTACCAGCAGACCAAGAACCTCCTGGTCAGCTACAACGAGAACAAGCTCGGCTTCTTCTAAGCCGCACTGACCCGGGCGGGGCGGATCGCGCATGATCCGCCCCGCCCGCACCACTTGTGCACCTACACGGAGGGACGCCGGCTCACTGCACACGCCCTTTAGCCACACCCAAGTTTGATGACGCAAGGATTTCGCCATGACGACGACAACGACGACGACGACGACAATGCAAGCCGCGGTAGTTACCGAATTCGGAAGGGACCTCCGGATCCAGACCCTCCCCGTTCCCGTGCCGGGCCGCGGTGAGGCACTGGTCAAGGTACTGACCACCGGCGTCTGCCACACCGACCTGCACGCCGCGGAGGGAGACTGGCCGGTCAAGCCGACCCCGCCGTTCATTCCCGGCCACGAAGGCGTCGGCGAGGTCGTCGCCCTCGGCGAGGGCGTCACGGACCTGGCCATCGGCGACCTCGTCGGCAACGCGTGGCTCTGGTCCGCCTGCGGCGACTGCCAGTACTGCCGCACGGGCTGGGAGACCCTGTGCGAGGCCCAGCAGAACGCCGGCTACAGCGTGGACGGCTCCTTCGGCGAGTACATGCTGGTCGACAGCCGCTTCGCGGCCAGGATCCCGGCCGGCTCGGACCCCGTCGAGGTGGCTCCGGTGCTTTGCGCCGGCGTGACCGTCTACAAGGGCCTGAAGATGACCGAAGCCAAACCCGGCCAGTGGGTCACCATCTCCGGCATCGGCGGCCTCGGCCACATCGCCGTCCAGTACGCCGTGGCGATGGGGCTGCGGGTCGCGGCTGTGGACATCGCCGATGACAAGCTGGCCCTGGCCAAGAAGCACGGCGCCGAGCTGACGGTCAATGCCCTGCACGAAGACCCGGCCGAAGTCATCCAGCGCGAAACCGGAGGTTGCCATGGAGTCCTGGTCACGGCAGTGCACCCGTCAGCATTCGGGCAGGCCATCGGGATGGCGCGGCGCGGCGGAACGATCGTATTCAACGGGCTGCCGCCGGGGGACTTCCCGGCGCCGATCTTCGAGATTGTGCTCAAGGGCCTGACGGTCCGCGGCTCCATCGTGGGCACGCGCCAGGACCTGGAGGAAGCGCTCGATTTCTACGCCCAGGGCAAGATCCACCCCACGGTGTCCACCAGGGAGCTCTCCGAAGTCAACGCCGTCCTTGACGAGATGAAGCACGCCAAGATCGACGGCCGAGTGGTCATCAAGTACTGATGAAGGACGGACTCTGATGCCAGCGACAAAGCTCGACGCCGCCGTGACCCTCCCCGGGGAGGACTTCTCCCGGGTGGCTCTCACCCCGGAGGCGGTGGAACTGCTGCTCAAAATGTGGGTGCAGCACGGACCGCTGATGTTCCATCAGTCCGGCGGCTGCTGCGACGGTTCCTCGCCAATGTGCTATCCCGCCGGGGAGTTCATCACGGGGGACTCGGACGTATTGCTCGGCCTGTTCGACATTTCCGACGGGCTGCGGCCCCAGCCGCTGGAATTCTGGATGTCGCGGGAGCAGTTCAACTACTGGAGCCACACGCACCTGACTGTCGACGTCGTTCCTGGCCGGGGGAGTGGTTTCTCGGTAGAAGCGCCGGAAGGCAAGCGGTTCCTGATCCGCTCGACGCTGATGGAAAACTGGCCGGTCTAGGCGGCCTGGATGGTCTGAAACGGAGCAGCTACGCGCAAGCGGGCCGTGCAGGATAAACCTGCACGGCCCGCTTTTGCGTCTCACTATGTGGGATAAAAATGGCCGTCCAGTGGATGGACTCTAAGATGGATAGGTCTGTTTCCACCCCAGTTATCGAGATTGCGGACTTTCCTAATGAACCTTTTCCGGACCAAATCCATCGAGCAGTCCATGTCCGACGCCGATGAACCCGGACGCAAGCTGAAGCGCACGCTAAGCACGTGGGACCTCATGATCATGGGGGTCGCGGTTGCCGTGGGCGCCGGGATCTTCTCGGTCGGCGCCAAGGCCGCCGCGAACTTTGCCGGCCCCGCCGTCACCATCTCCTTCGCGATCGCCGCCGTCACCTGCGCGCTCGCCATCATGTGCTACGCCGAGTTCGCCACGGCCATTCCGGTGGCAGGCTCCGCCTACGTCTTCACCTACGCGACCATGGGTGAGATCCTGGCGTGGATCATCGGCTGGAACCTGATCCTCGAACTCTTCACTGCCGGCGCCGTGATTGCGAAGTACTGGGGCATCTACCTCAGCAAAGTCTTTGCGCTCATGGGCGTGGACATTCCGCCGTCGATCTCCCTGGGCGGCGTCGACCTCTACTGGGGCGCCTTCCTGATCGTTGCCATCTTCACCGTGCTGCTGGTCCTCGGGACCAAGCTCTCCGCCCGCGTCGGCAACATCTTCACGCTCATCAAGATCGCGGTGGTCCTCTTCGTGATCGTCGTCGGCTTCACGTACGTGAAGTTCGAGAACTACGCCCCGTTCGTCCCGGCCTCCGAGCCGACCGGAGGCACCGGAGCCGCGGATGTCCTCAAGCAGTCGTTCTTCGGCTTCCTGACCGGCGCCGCCCCGGCCCAGTACGGAACCCTCGGTATCTTCGCCGGCGCAGCCCTGGTCTTCTTCGCTTTCATCGGCTTCGATGTCGTCGCCACCTCGGCCGAAGAGGTCAAGAACCCGCAGAAGACGCTGCCCCGCGGCATCTTCGGCGGCCTGGCAATCGTTACCGTGCTGTACATCCTGGTGTCGCTGGCGTTGACCGGCATGGTCTCCTACACCCAGCTGGCTGAGGCCAAGAACCCGACGCTCACCACCGCCTTCGAGGCGGTCGGCAACACCGACGCCGCCAAGGTCATTGCCTTTGGCTCCCTCGTGGGCCTGACCACCGTGATCATGGTGCTGCTCATGGGCCTCTCGCGCGTGGTGCTCGCGATGAGCCGCGACGGCCTGCTTCCGCGCTCCCTGTCCAAGACCAGCTCGGTGCGGGGGACGCCGGCCCGCCTGCAGATCATCTGCGGCGCCGGAGTGGCGCTCGTCGCCGGCCTGACCAACGTGGACCTGCTCGAGGAAATGATCAACATCGGGACCCTGTCCGCCTTCGTGATGGTGAGCCTTGGCATCCTGGTGCTGCGCAAGAAGCGCCCGGACCTGAAGCCGGCCTTCCGTGTCCCGTTCGGCAAGGTGCTCCCGGTCGTCTCTGCGGTCCTGTGCCTGTATCTCATGACGAACCTGGCCGTGGAAACCTGGATCTTCTTCGCCATCTGGCTCGTGATCGGTATTGCGATCTACTTCGCCTACGGCCAGCGCCACTCCCGGCTGAATGAAAAGTTCGCTGAGGCCCGTGCCTCGGTGAACGGCACGGCCAGCGTGGCGGGAGCGCCCGCGGAGGACAACGTGGACGCGCTCACCCGCTCCTGAGAAGGGAGCGGTCGGCCTCCCGCATCGAAGTCGCCGGAGCCGTGCGAATTCGCCGGAAATTTCCGGCGTAACCGCACGGCTCCGGCGACTTCGGCGTTCGGGCGCCGCTCCGTCAGGGCGGCGCTCCCTAAGATGGACACATGGCCCGCCCAGCAAGACCGGAACGCAAATCAGAGTTGCTGTCGGCAATTCTCGACTACCTCATGGACAAGACCCTGGCGGAGCTGACGTTTCGCGGCCTGGCCGACGGGCTGGGTGTCAGCAGCTACGTCCTGGTCTACCACTTCGGGCACCGCGAACAGCTGATCAACGAGATCATCCGCGGCATCGAATCCCGGCTGGACAGCATCCGCGCCACCGACGTCAGGGACATCGACCGGGACGCGTGGCGGGCCTTCCTGCTTGAGTCCTGGCAGTGGACCATGGCGCAGCGCAACCGGCACCTGGCCCGGCTTGAATTTGAGGCCACGGCGCAGGACATTGTGGCGGCGGTGCCGCGCGGCACAGCGCAGGAGCACTTCCGGATGTTGCACGAGAAGGCCCGGGACTGGCTGGTCATCCAGGGCATCCAGCCGGAATTCGCCGACACCGACGCCCGCCTGTTCACGGCCGCGTTCTACGGGCTGCAGTTCGATTTCGTCGTCAACAACCAGCCAGAGGAAGCCACCAAGGCCTTTGAGCTGATGATGCTGGTCTTCTTCAACAACCTCGACAGGCGCCTCGCCACCGACGGCCAGCACATCTGAGCAGAACCTCAGGGAGCAGCGTAGCGGCCCTCCCACTCCACGAGGGGGCGCAGTTGCTCCCAGCGCTGTGCCACTTCCTCCACCGCCCCGGGACCGGCAAGCCAGCCGGGCTGGCCCACGTTGACGCCGGCCGTGAGGGATTTGTGCTTGAGCAGCTCCGCCCGGGGATGGTCCTTGTCGAAGCCCCGCGGCACCGTCTTTAGCCGTTCGCCCTCCACCGCGAACCCTGCCGTCTCGACCTTCCGCACGATTGCCTGCAGGGCATCGCCGCTGGCGGGATCGTCCACGGCACCGCGAAAGCGTGCCAGCTGGGCCGGAGTGTGGGTGTGGCAGCCGCCGCCGATCAGCAGGCCGTCGGCGCTGAGCTGGATATAGAAGCCCACGCCTTCGTCCACCGCCGCGAAGGCCCCCTGCGCGGTCTTATAGGGTGATTTGTCCGGCGAGAACCGGACATCCCTGTTGGGGCGAAAGAGCTTGGCCGGTCCGAAGCGTGGCTCGAGCTCGGCCAGCAGCTGGGTCAGCGGCCCCTTCACCGCGGCCTCGTAGACAGGCTTGTGCTTGAGCCACCAGTCCCGGTTGTTGTTCTGTTCAAGATTGGCGTAGAACCGGAAGGCGTCACTTGGAATGCCTGCGAATGGAGTGCCAGCGAATGCGGTCATGCCCAAATCCTACGGAGCCGCGGCACGCGGTGGCGAGGGGCACGCGCACCCATGTGGATAACCGCAAAACGCCCCGCCACGGGAGTCCGTGGCGGGGCGTTTTGTTGGCTCCAGCGGTCACCGAATGCCGGTCACCGGCCGCCCAGGCGGCCGTCAAGGCCGGCCGTCAGGCAACGTTCGATGCAACCATCAGACCTTGTTGGCGGCCTCGGCGTCGGACTCAACCTGGCCGGCACCGAGGTTGGCGCGCAGCTTGGCGCCGAATTCGGCGTCGACGTTGGTCCAGTACGCGATGGCGCGTTCCTTGATGCTGGCGTTCTTGACGCCGCTGACGGCGCCGGTGACGGTCTCCAGCAGGCGGGCCTTCTCGCCGTCGTTGTACACCTCGCGGTACAGCGTGCCGGCCTGGCCGAAGTCGCCGTCCTCTGCGTGCAGGGAGTGCGCGGAGAGCGTGAGCTCGCCGTCGTTCTCCCAGCCGCCGCCCGCAACGCCGGGCTCAACGGCAGCCGGGCCGCCCACGGAGTTCGGTGCGTACACCGGAACGGACGGGGCGTTGAAGTGGTAACGCCCGGCGCCGTCCTGGCTGTAGTTGTTGACCTGGCTCTTGGGCAGGTTCACCGGGAGCTGGGCGTGGTTGGTGCCTACGCGGTAGCGGTGCGCGTCCGCGTAGGAGAAGATGCGGGCCTGCAGCATCTTGTCCGGGGAGGCGGCGATGCCCGGCACGAAGTTCGACGGCGCGAAGGTGGCCTGCTCGATCTGCGCGAAGTAGTTCTCCGGGTTCTTGTTCAGCTCCATGGTGCCGACCTTGACCAGCGGGTAGTCCGCGTGCGGCCACACCTTGGTGAGGTCGAACGGGTTGAAGCGGTACGTCTTGGCGTCCTCGTACGGCATGACCTGGACGTGGAGGTCCCAGGAGGGGAAGTTGCCAGCGGCAATGTTTTCCTGGAGGTCGCGGATGTAGAAGTCGCCGTCGGCGCCGGCAAGGGCCTCGGCCTCGTCGCCGGTCATGGACTTGACGCCCTGGTTGGACTTGAAGTGGTACTTGACCCAGAAGCGCTCGCCCTCGGCGTTGATCCACTGGTAGGTGTGCGAGCCGTAGCCCTGCATTTCACGCCAGGAGGCCGGCAGGCCGCGGTCACCCATGAGCCAGGTGACCTGGTGGGCGGACTCGGGGGAGAGGGTCCAGAAGTCCCACTGCATGTCGGCGTCGCGCAGGTGGGTGCCGGGGAGGCGCTTCTGGGAGTGGATGAAGTCCGGGAACTTGATGCCGTCGCGGATGAAGAACACCGGCGTGTTGTTGCCGACGAGGTCGTAGTTGCCCTCGGTGGTGTAGAACTTCACGGCGAACCCGCGGGGGTCGCGCCAGGTGTCGGGGGAGCCGGCCTCGCCGGCAACGGAGGAGAAGCGGATGAGCATGTCCGTCTCAACGCCGGGCTGGAACAGTGCGGCCTTGGTGAACTTCGAGACGTCCTCGGTGGTCTTGAAGGTACCGAAGGCGCCGCCGCCCTTGGCGTGCACGACGCGCTCCGGGACGCGCTCGCGGTTGAACTGCGCGAGCTTCTCGATCAGGTAGTGATCGGTCAGGATGATCGCGCCGTCGGCGCCGACGGACTTGGAGTGGGCGTCGGAAGTGACGGGAGCCCCGGACTGTGTCGTGGACACGGCGGGCGCAGAGATGATCTCAGTCATAGTTCTCCTTGGGTTGGGTTTCTTAGTTTCGTTCGGAGGGAAGCTGTTGGGTGCGCTGGCAGTCCTGGCAGATGCCCTGGTACAGCACGTCCGCGATCTGGATGGTCATCGGCTTGGCGTCCGCGTTCCAGTGCGGGGTCAGGCAGGGCGCGTGGCCCACGGCGCATTCGACGTCCTCCACCCGGCCGCAGCTGATGCACACGGCATGGTGGTGGTTGTCCCCGACCCGCGTCTCGTACAGCGCGGGGGAGTGCGGGGGCTCAAAACGGCGCAGCATGTGCAGATCCGTGAGGTCCCCGAGGACCACGTAGACGGACTGGGCGGTCAGGTCCGGCAATTCCTGCCGGGCGGCGGCAAGGATTGCCTCTGCCGGCGAATGCGGGTGATGTTCGACGGCGGCCAGCACGGCCAGGCGCTGTTTGGTCACCCGGCGGCCGTGGGCACGCAGGGCGGCTGCCCATGCGTCGTGGGTGCCCGAGGAATCCGTCATACCCTCATTCAAGCACTTATTATGACTGCCTCACAATAAGGCGTGGCTAATATTGTCCGGCCGTGTCACAGGGCACTCCCGGTTCGCCACTAGAGTTGCCCGGTGGAGAAATTGTTGGCGGACATCACGCCGTTGCGTGAAAGTCCGGCCTTCCGCCGTCTGTGGCTTGGGTCCGCCGTCTCCGCCCTGGGCAGCCAACTGACCTTGGTGGCGGTCAGCCTGGAGGTCTACCGGCTGACCCAGGACAGCCTCTACGTGGGCCTGCTGAGTCTCTTCGCCCTCGTGCCGCTGGTCTTTGGGGGCCTCCTGGGCGGCTCGATCGCCGACGCCTATGACCGCCGCACCGTGGCCCTCCTGGCCTCGTCCGTCCTCTGGCTGACCACCGCCGCGCTGGCCCTCCAGGCGTGGCTGGAAGTGGGCAACGTGTGGCTGCTCTATGCGCTCGTGGCGGTGCAGAGCGGCGCCCAGGCCATCAACCAGCCGGCCCGCAGCGCCATCATCCCGGTGCTGGTGCGCAAGGAGTTGCTGCCGGCCGCAAATGCCCTGAGCATGATGATTTTCGGGCTGACCATGACCGCCGGCCCGTTGCTGGCCGGCGTGCTCGTGGCGTGGGCCGGGTTCGGCTGGACGTACACGATCGACGTCATCAGCTTTGCGTTTGCGTTCTGGGCCCTCCTGAAACTGCCTTCCATGCCGCCGGGCGAGCACGCCAGGCCGGCCGGGCTCCGTTCCGTGGTGGAGGGGTTCCGTTTCCTTGGCACCCGGCCCAACCTCCGTATGACGTTCGTGATCGATCTCGTGGCCATGATCTTTGCCCAGCCCCGGGCGCTCCTGCCGGCCATCGGCGCGCTGATGATCGGCGGCGGTGAGGCCACGGTGGGGATCCTGTTGGCCTCGATGGCCGTGGGGGCGTTCCTGGCCGGCCTGTTCTCGGGGCCGCTGGGCGGCGTCCGCCGGCAGGGGGCCGCGGT
This sequence comes from Arthrobacter sp. 05T410, assembly GCF_056396505.1. NCBI lineage: Bacteria > Bacillati > Actinomycetota > Actinomycetes > Micrococcales > Micrococcaceae > Arthrobacter > Arthrobacter sp. 05T410. The sequence continues at coordinate 282,844 of NZ_JBFTLP010000003.1, forward strand.
GGTGTGGTCCGTGATGGGCTGGGGCGGCTCGGTGGCGGCCTTCGGCCTGGTGGTGGTCCTGGCCGGTCATTCCGGCGACCACGGCGTGGGCGTGTGGCTGCTGCCCGCCGCCCTGTGCTGCGCGCTGGCCGGCATCGCGGATTCCGTGAGCGCAGTCTTCCGGACCACCATCCTGCAGGCCTCCACCCCCGACCATCTGCGCGGGCGTCTGCAGGGCGTCTTTGTGGTGGTGGTCGCCGGCGGACCCCGGATCGGGGACATGCTGGCCGGCGGCGCGACTAAACTTTTGAACGAGGGGTGGGTCCTGCTGCTCGGCGGCGTGCTGTGCATTGCTGTGGCCTGGATATTGGCCCGCCAGGAGTGCGGATTCCTGCGGTACGACGCGCGGAACCCGGTGCCGTAGCGGTTCGTTTTCCTTGGTAGGTCAGTGAATTACAGGGCATCAGCTTGCAGTACACGTATCAGGAGGACCAGTGCACAAGCATCACAACGGACTGAAGACCGCGGCGCTGTTCGGAGTGCTGTGGGCGGTCCTGCTGGGCCTGGGGGCGTTCATCGCCGCGGGGACCCGCAGTGCGGCGCCGATCTGGATCATGGCCCTGATCGGGGTCGGCACCACGGCCTACGGGTACTGGAACAGCGACAAGCTCGCCATCCGTGCCATGCAGGCCTATCCCGTCACGGAGGCCGAGGCGCCCCAGCTGTACCAGATCGTCCGGGAGCTGTCCGGCCGGGCCAACCAGCCGATGCCGCGCATCTACGTCTCGCCCACCATGGCGCCAAATGCCTTCGCCACCGGCCGGAACCCGCAGAACGCGGCAGTGTGCTGCACCGAGGGCATCATGCGGATGCTGGACGCCCGCGAACTGCGCGGCGTCCTGGGGCATGAACTGATGCACGTCTACAACCGGGACATCCTGACGGCGTCGGTGGCGGCCGCCGTCGCCGGCGTCATCACTTCGGTGGCGCAGATGATGTTGCTGTTCGGCGGCGGGGACCGCCGCAATGCGAACCCGTTCGCCGCGATCGCCATGGCCCTGCTGGCCCCGTTCGCCGCATCCCTGATCCAGATGGCCATCTCCCGTACACGGGAGTACGACGCCGACGAGGACGGCTCGTCGCTGACCGGAGATCCGCTGGCGCTCGCCTCCGCCCTGCGCAAGATCGAGCAGGGCGTGCAGCTGGCGCCGTTGCCGCAGGACCAGCGGCTGGTCAACGCCTCGCACATGATGATCGCCAACCCGTTCAAAGGCGGAGGCGTGGCCAAGATGTTCTCCACCCACCCGCCGATGGCCGAGCGGATCGGCCGGCTGGAGCGGATGGCCGGGCGCCCGCTCAGCTGAGGCAGGCTGCGGCTCTGGCGACGCGGGAGTAGTTCCGCGACACGCAAAAGGGCTGGCGACACCGTCGCCAGCCCTTTTCCGCGACGCGCAAATTTGCGCCGCGGACGGGCCGCTAGCTGCGGAAGTTAACGAACTGCAGGTCGGCCTCGTCGAAGCCCTTCAGCAGGTTCATGGTCTCCTGGAGATCATCGCGGGACTTCGAGGTCACCCGGAGCTCGTCGCCCTGGATCTGTGACTTGACGGACTTGGGGGCCTCGTCCCGGATCAACTTGTTGATCTTCTTGGCGAGGTCCTGGGCGATGCCCTCCTTGATGGAGGCCTCGAGCCGGAATTCCTTGCCGGAGGCGTAGGGCTCGCCTGTGTCGAGGGACTTCAGCGAAATGCCGCGGCGGATGAGCTTGGACTGCAGCACATCGAGCACCGCGAGCACCCGCTCCTCGGAGTTGGCCTTCATCAAGATCTTCTCGCCGCTGAAATCGACCTCGGCGCCGACGCCCTTGAAGTCGTAGCGCTGGGCAATTTCCTTCTGCGCCTGGTTCAGCGCGTTGGCGACTTCCTGCTTGTCTACCTTGCTGACGACGTCGAACGTGGATTCGCCTGCCATGACTTTCCTCCTGATGGTTGCCGGGTGCCTGCGTGAGGCCGGGATGTCTGCATTCCAGACTAGTACGGATGCCCCCGATGTGGCGGCCGGCCTTGCGTCCCGGGTTTCACAGTCCGCTCATAGCTCAATCACGGCGGGAACGAAGCCGGGCTGGCCAGAGTTGCAAGAGTTGGAACCGCTGCTGAAAGGCAAGAACATGCACCAAAAGGCTGTCCGCTACGTCAACCGCACCACCGCCGCCGCTGCCAGCACCCTGGCCGCGACGGCGAGCTCCGTAGCCGCCGCCGCGCTGGCGGCGTCCATCATCCTGAGCCCGGCCGCCGACGCATCAGTCCGCATGGACGGGGTCCACACGGACCTGGCCCGCGCCGTCGAGCTGAACCAGGTCACCGCCGAGCAGGCGGCACGATTCGAGGCAAGGCTGGCGGGGCGGATTCTCGGCGAGGCCTGAAATTCCGCGGATTTTGGCCCTTTTTCGGCCCTTTTATGATCTGCTGAGGCGCCGATTCGATTCTTCGGCGGAAGTTCTGTAAAGTTGTCTTGCCCGCGGGTGCTGGAAGCGGAACGGACTGGAAACAGGCGTTCCGGGACTGGAAACCGCGAGTGATCTTCTTTTGAAGTTCGGCAGATTACCCGAGCGGCCAAAGGGGGCTGACTGTAAATCAGCTGGCAACGCCTACGGGGGTTCGAATCCCTCATCTGCCACCCTTGGAGAAGCCTCCGGAACCATTAGGTTCCGGAGGCTTTTTCTTTGTCCGCGGCCCAACGGCCCGTCTCCACAGTGCAAAGGCCTGTCGCAAAGGCCTGCCTCAAAGGCCCGGCTCAGTCGGCCGGGGGATTCGGAATGGTTACCGTGGTGCCGGCGGGCGGAATCCATTCGCCTCCGGTCAACAGGTTCAGGTTGGCTATCCGCAAAGCATAGAGCGGGACGCCGTAGCGGCTCGCGATGCCCGAGGGAGTGTCTCCGGCGCCCACCCTGTACAGGAGCCGTCCCTGCCCGTCCTGCCCGGTCACGCTGCCGCCGGCCCCTAGCTGGGGCACGTCCACGCCCCTGAGGTCGATAATCTCTCCTGCGGCAACGGACACCGCTTCGTTGAAGCTCCTGAGGATCTCCGGAGTCATCCGGAAGTGGGCGGCGATGCCCTCCCAGGTGTCGCCGTCGACGGCCGCGTAGCGCATCGGCAGGAGGAACCCGTTCACTTCGGTCGTCCCCCGCAGGCCTCCGGACGCCGGGGACGTTGCGGGGGCGGACGCCGCAGGCCGGGCCGCCGGAACTCCGTCCGGGGCCACTGCGCCGGAAGAACAGGCTGCCAAAAGAATGGCGAGAGCCGCGGCCAGGAGAACTGCGGCGGGCCGGACCCGATATGCACCGGAATCGAGATTCACCCTGGGTATCCTGTCGATCGGGGCCTCCCCCCGAGGCTCGTTGGCGCCAATTATTCCATACGTTTTATGAAACCCGCTGTTCCGCCAGGCAGCGCCCGCGCGTTCTGTATAGTGCGGGTCATGGACGACAAAGCGATCTTGCACACCTACCTGCGCACCCGGCGGCAGGACCTCCTCGGGAAGCTCGAAGGCCTCAGCGAGTATGACGTGCGCCGGCCCCTCACGCCCACGGGAACCAATCTGCTGGGACTGGTCAAGCACGTGGCCAGCGTCGAACTCGGCTACTTTGGCGAGGTCTTTGGCCGTCCCAGCGAGCTGAAGCTGGCGTGGTTTGCCGACGACGCGGAGCCGGATGCGGACATGTGGGCAGCCCCGGGCGAGACGCGGGAGCAGATCACTGAGCTGCACCGGCTCTCGGCGGCCCACAGCGATGCCACCATCGACGAACTCCCGCTCGACGCGCCCGGTGTGGTGCCCTGGTGGCCGGACGAGCGCAAGCACGTGACCCTGCAGCAGATCCTCGTGCACATGTGCGTGGAGACCGCCCACCACCTCGGACACGCCGACATCCTCCGCGAACTCATCGACGGCAGCGCAGGCCAGCGTCCCGGGGATCCGAACCTTTCGCCGCGCACCGCCGAGGAATGGGCCGTGCACCGGGCCCGCATCGAGGCGGCCGCAGTCGCTGCCGAAGCAGGGGGGGCAGGCCGGTAGGAGCCCGAAGGCGACCCGGAGAGGCGGAATGATCCTTCCGTGCGGGAAATAGCTCAACTAGCATGGCGGCATGAGTCGGTTGCGTCGAAGCGGTCTGCTGGTTGTTGCCATGCTGGTTGCCGGCATGGCGCTAGCGGCAATCACGGGGTGCTCCGGCCCGGCACTGAAGTCGTTCGCCGGAAGTTGGGGACAGACCGTCAAAGGTCAGCCCAACCTGACGATCACCGACGACGGCTCCTTCCAAGGAACGGACGGCTGCAATCGTTTGACGGGCAAAGGATCGATTTCGGGCGATTCCTTCGACTTCGGCCCGATCGCATCCACCATGATGGCCTGCAACGACGTCGACACGTGGCTATCGCAGGCGCACGCCGCCAAAGTGGATGGGACTGTGCTTGTCGTCTACGACAACAGCGGTAACAAGATCGGAACCCTGGCCAAGCAGTGACATTGCCGTCTTCGCACTCTGTGGGCGTTCGTGTTCCGGCAAACACCCCGCTTTTCTGCAAGCTAAATCTCAGTTTTCGGTGCGGGGCCAACGTAGGGTGGTCCGGTCCGCTGTTGAAGAAGAAGGAGCATTCGTGAAGTCGTTTGCCTGTGGTGATGTGGTTCCCGGTTGTGACGCCCGCTGGGTGTGCAGTACCGACGATGAAATTCTGGTCAATGTGGCCGCCCACGCGGCGTCCGCACATGGGCTGGAGGAGCTGCCGGCCGACGTCGTGCAGTCGGTCCACAGAGCCATCGTTCCCGTTAGTTGATTCACGAGGCAGGCGGCCTCCCGCCCGACGCCGGGGCCGCGCCGGGCCCGGATTGGGAGAAGCAACTGGCGGCCGCCTGCCGGGGTGTCGGCCTTTCCGCGGCCTACCAGCCCATTGTTGATACCGCGCGCGGCACAGTGGTGGGCTATGAGGCCCTGGCCCGGTTTCCGGGTTTCGCCGAAAAAAATCCCGAGGTGTGGTTTGCCGCCGCGCGCACGCATGGCCTGGCAGCCGAGCTCGAGGCCGCAGCCTTGCGGGCGGCGCTCGCGGCGCGTCCCACATTGCCGCCGAACTGCTTCCTGACCCTCAACGTCTCACCGGAGCTGCTGTTGACGGAGGAGATCCGTGGCATCTGGCGCGGCCAGGGAAACCTCGCCGGACTGGTGGTCGAGCTGACAGAGCAGACCCCGATCGACTCCTATCTGGAGCTTGAGCCCGACCTCAACCAGCTGCGCGCTGCCGGCGCGCTGATCGCCGTCGACGACGCCGGTGCCGGCTATGCAGGGCTCCGGCACCTGCTGGCCCTGCGGCCCTCGCTGATCAAGCTGGATCGTGAACTGATCCAGGATGTTGACCGTGACGAAGCCAAGCGTGCCCTGATCTCCATGCTCGGAACCTTTGCCAGCCGCGTCGATGCCTGGATCCTGGCCGAGGGAGTGGAGCGCGTGGAGGAACTGGACGCCCTCGTCGCCCTCGGCGTACCCCTGGTGCAGGGGTATTGCCTGGCCCGGCCCGGACCGGCGTGGGAAAAAATCGATCTCGACGTTGCCCACCGTCTGGCGTCCAACCCCCCGGCGACGCACCAGAGCATCATCCGGGACATCGTGGAACCCGCGACGACGGCCGCCACCACTGCGACGGCGGCGGCCGCGTTTGATGACAACCCGGCCCTGCAGTCGGTGGTGCTGATGGGCGATCATCTGCGGCCCGTTGCGGTGCTCGACCCCACCGCGGCGGCCCTCGGCGTCGTGAGCCCGGGAATGCGGGTCAACCTGGACACGCCGCTCAGCGAAGCCCTGGCCCGTTCCATGACGCGGACCCAGGCCAACCGGTTTGACCCCCTGCTGGTGACGGACAACGCCGGCCGCTTTGCCGGCGTCGCCCGCATGGAGCGGATGATCACGGCGCTGGCCGCGGACAGCTAACCGTCCGCCGGGTCCGGGCCGCCGGGTTGTCCGTCCCGCAACTGGCCTTCCAGCAGCCGGTCCGTGGCGGGATCGGACAGGCCATCGAAATAGCGGTCCAGGACGACGCGGAACACGGTTTCGCCGGGCGCGGCCCGCTGGAACAGCGTCATGGATGAGTGCAGCTTCCGGGTGTCGATGCCGCCGAAAATTTGCGCCGCGGACCGCCCCTGAAGTTCGGCCACTGCGGCGGCAGCCTCCCGCAGCCGCGGGCCAAGGACGCCGTGCCGGCAGTAAGCACGGGCCTCGGCCAGGGATGAGATGGCGTACTTCCGGGCGGTTTCGCTGCGGCCCAGGCCCGCGAGCTGGGGGAAAACGAACCACATCCAGTGACTCCTCTTCATGCCTGACCGCAACTCCGCCAGTGCGTGCCCGTAGGTTCCGCCGGCGTCCTGGGCCGCCACGAACCGTTCAAGATCGTAAGGGTCTTCCATGCCCGCTAGGCTACGTCCCCCGGTGCCGGAGTGACAGCACGGCGACAGGCCGCCCGCGGGCGAAGGGGTCATTCGGCCGGGGCGGGATTGCCGATCCCGGGCGTATCGTGTCCCCCATGGCGAATGTCCTGGAGATGGTCGGCGTTGTGAAGCGGTTCGGTCCCGTGGTTGCCTTGAATGGGTTGGACTTTTCAGTCGAGGCGGGCGAGGTCCACGGCTTCCTCGGACCGAACGGCTCCGGCAAATCGACCACGATTCGCCTGCTGCTGGGCATGCTTCGCGCCAATGCTGGCTCCATCCGGGTGCTGGGCCTTGACCCGTGGCGCGACGTCGCGAGCCTCCACCGGCGCCTGGCCTACGTCCCCGGGGATGTGGCGTTGTGGCCCAACCTGACCGGCGGAGAAGTGATCGACCTCCTCGGCCGGCTCCAGGGCGGCCAGGACCTGGCCCGGCGGGCCCAGCTGTTGGAGCTCTTCGACCTCGATCCGACCAAGAAGTCCCGGGCCTACTCCAAAGGCAACCGGCAGAAAGTGGCCCTGGTCGCTGCCCTGGCCACCGACGCTGAGCTGTTCCTGCTGGACGAGCCCACCAGCGGACTGGACCCCCTGATGGAGGAGGCCTTCCGCGGCTGTATCCGGGAACTGCGTAACCAGGGCCGCACGGTACTGCTCAGCAGCCATATCCTCAGCGAGGCCGAGGCACTTTCGGACCGCGTGAGCATCATCCGTGAGGGCCGGGTGGTGGAGACGGGGCGGCTTGATGAACTCAGGCACCTGACCCGCACCTCCGTCACTGCCGATGTCGCGGTGGTACCGGCGGGCTTGGATGCCCTGCCAGGCGTGCACGACGTCGTCGTCACGAACCACCGCGTCAGCGCCCAAGTGGAACCGTCCGGCCTAGCCCCGTTCATGCGGGCGTTGACCGACGCGGGACTCGTCGCGCTGACCAGCCAGCCGCCCACCCTGGAGGATCTCTTCCTTCGCCACTACGGCGCTGCGGTGCCCGTGGCCGCGGCCGGGTCGAGCAGCGGACGCACCACCGATGCGTGAAACGTTGGCGGGGACCGGAGTCCTGATCAGGCTCGGGCTCCGCCGCGACCGATGGCTGTTGCCGGCGTGGATCGCCGGATTCGCCGCGACAACGTATTCAACCGCGGTGGCCGGCGCCGAGCTCTACCCCGATGTGGGGAGCCGGGTCGAGGCCGCGACGGCCCTGAATGCCACGGCCTCGCTCGTGGCCCTCTTCGGCAGGGTCTACGACCCCACGTCCCTCGGTGCCCTGTCCCTCATCAAGTACACGGCGTTCATGGCTGCCATCCTCGCCGTCCTGATGGTGTTCATTACCGTCCGCCATACCCGCAGCGACGAAGAGTCCGGGCGGCTCGAGCTCCTGGGCGGCGGCCGGATGGGCCGCGACGCGCCGCTCGCGGCCGCCCTCACCGTCAGCTTCGGAGCCAGCATTGTCCTGGGGCTGGTCACTGCGGTGTCTTTGGCCGCCGGCGGACTTCCGGCGGCCGGCTCGATCGCGTTCGGACTGGGCTGGGCCGCCACCGGCATGGCATTCAGCGCCGTGGCCGGGGTCACCGCCCAGCTGACGGCCAGCGCGCGGGCGGCCACGGGAATGAGCCTCGGCGTCGTTGCCGTGACCTATGCGCTGCGTGCGGTGGGGGACCTCGCCGAACCGGGGCCCTCCGCCCTGTCCTGGCTTTCGCCGATCGGCTGGAACCAGCAGATCCGGGCCTTCGCCGGGGACCAGTGGTGGGTGCTCGCCCTCCCTCTGGTGCTGTGCGCCTTACTCGGGCCCGTGGCCCTGGCACTCCGCGCCCGTCGGGACCTCGGCTCCGGCCTGCGCCAGGAGCGCCCCGGCCCGGCTCGCGGCTCGCTCCGCGGGGTCGGGGACCTCGCTGTGCGGCTCCAGTTCCGGCTGCTGGCGGCCTGGGCGGTCGCCTTCGTGGTGTTCGGCGTGGTGATCGGATCGCTGGCCGGCAACGTCACGGACTTGTTGAGTTCGCCCAACGCGCAGGACATGATCATGATGCTGGGCGGAACCCAGGCCATGACGGATGCCTTCATTGCAGCGGAGATCAGCATCATGGGACTGCTGGCCGCTGCCTACGGACTGTCCGCGGCCAGCCGGCTCCGTGACGAGGAGACCGACGGCCACGTCGAGGCACTGCTGGGCACCGCCACCACCCGGCCGCGGTGGGCGACCAGCCATTTCGCCCTGGCGCTGGCCGGCGTCGCCGTGCTCATGCTGCTGGCCGGAGTGTCGGTCGGGGCCGGCGCAGCCACCGTCCTGGCCGATGCCAACCAACTCGGCCGCGTCACACTGGCCGCTGCCGCCCAGATCCCCGCGGCCTGGGTCATGACCGCTGCGGTGCTTGTGGTGTTCGGCTGGGCGCCCCGGCTCACCGGGACGGTCTGGGCCCTGCTGCTGCTCTTCGTCGCGCTTGGTGAGTTTGGCGTGCTGTGGAATGCCCCGGAGTGGCTGATGGAGCTCTCCCCGTTCCGGCACTCGCCGCTGCTGCCCCTGGATTCCGGCGCCGTCGGGCCGTTGCTCGGACTTACGGTGACTGCCGCGGCGCTCGCCGCGCTGGGGTACGCCGGCTGGCGCCGCCGGGATCTGGCCCCGTGAGCGGGCCAGAACAGCCACTACTCGCCACTAGGGGGCGGCGGTAATATCAGATTCGAGAGTTCTTGGCGCATTCCGGCACTGACGGGACGCCACTCTCGGGCCGGGTCGGAGGGCGGGATGCAGGACGCATACGGGCTATATACCCCGACCACGCTGGTGGAAATCGGGCTTCTGCTGGCGACATTTATCCTCTGCTCCCTGATTGGCACTGAGCGGCAGGTCCGGCAAAAGGTCGCTGGCTACCGCACCCACGTCCTGGTCGGCCTCGGATCGTGCACGTTCACCCTGATCTCCGCCTACGGCTTCGCCGCCGCGCTGGCGCCCGGGGCCACCATGGACCCGTCCCGTATTGCAGCCCAAATCGTCAGCGGCATCGGCTTCCTCGGTGCCGGGGTGATTTTCAAGGGACGGAACGTAGTCCGCGGCCTGACGACGGCCGCCAGCATTTGGGTTTCTGCCGCCGTCGGCATGGCGTGCGGGGCCGGAATGCTGTCCCTGGCTGTTTCGCTGACCGCTTTCCACCTCATCACGTTGTACGTCGTTTCTCCCGTGATCAGGAAGATCCCGACCCCCGACGCCCACCGGGTCCTGCACCTGGGCTATGACGACAACCGGGGCGTGCTGCGGCAAGTGTTGGAGATCGCCACGAATATGGGGTTCAGCTCGTCGATCCTGAGCATCAATAAGGCGGGCGATGAACAAAAGCCGATCGTCCTCATGGACATCCGCTTCCATGGTCATCTTCCGCTGCGGGAACTCGTCCCCTACCTCCTTGATGTGCCCGGCGTGCAGAGTGTGACCGTTCGCGGCAGCGATCCGAACGAGGACGACGACGATCCCAGCGCCTGAGAACCCCATCAAGCACACCACCGGGACTCCCGTGACTGGCGCACGCTGATTGAAGCCGTTCGGGATGACCGTTAGAGTCTGCGGATGACCGAGAACAGCGTCGCTTTGACGGATACCGTGTGCGTGCGGGTGCTGCGCAGGTCCGACGCCGGGCACCTGGCCGACGCCTACCGGCGGAACCGGGAGCACCTGGCGCCCTGGGAACCGGTGCGGTTTGAGGAATTCTTCACCGCAGAGGGACAAGCCGCCAGCATTGAATCCAAGCTCGGGTTGTTCATCGCGGGAACGGATGTGCCCTGGGTCCTCGTGGAAGGCTCCCGCATCATCGGGGTGATCAACCTCAGCGGGATTGTCCGGGGGCCATTCCTCAGCGCCCACCTCGGCTACTGGGTGGACAAGGACCTGACAGGGCGGGGAATTGGCTCGGCCGCGGTGGAGTTCGCCCTCCAGACCGCGCGCAACGAACTGGGACTGCACCGGCTGCAGGCCTCAACCCTCCCGCACAACGCCGCGTCCCAGCGGATCCTGAAGCGGGCTGGCTTTGAGGAGATCGGTTTGGCAGCCCAGTACCTTCGGATTGCCGGATCCTGGCAGGACCACATCCTCTTCCAGCGGATACTGTTCTGATGGCTGATGTTCCGGTTGCACCAGGTCCCGTTGTGCCAGTTCCCATTGCACCGGGGGACTTTGGTGCCCTGCACCATGTAGAACTCTGGGTGCCGGACCTGCAGCGGGCCAGGGACCAGTGGGGCTGGCTGCTGGGCAGGCTGGGCTACGAGGCCTACCAGGACTGGGCCCACGGGTGCAGCTGGCGCCGCGGGCCGACGTACATCGTCGTCGAGCAGTCCCCGGCGCTGACCGGAACCGCGCACGACCGCAAGGCACCGGGCCTGAACCACCTGGCGTTCAGCGCGGGGACCCGGGCTGACGTGGACGCCATGGCGGGCGAGAGCGTCAGCCACGGCTGGGCCGAGCTGTTTCCGGACAAGTATCCGCACGCAGGCGGCCCCGCCCACTTCGCCGCCTACCTCGTGAACGCGGACGGCTACGAAGTGGAGCTGATTGCTACAGGCTGATGGCGTCGGTGCCCTACGGATTGGTTGTCGGAGGTGCCTGCTCGGCCTTCAGTTCCTCGCCGTGGGCGATGATCGCGTAGATGATCAGCACGTCCATGGCGATGACGATGACGGACCACCACGGCTGCTGCGGAATGAGCATCAGTTGAACGACCGCACTGAAGCCGGCAACGACGACGCCAACGACTCGAGCCCACGTTGCGCCGGCGAAGAGCGCGACGGCGGTGAGGATCAACAGCACCCCGAGGGCGACATTCCACCAGCCCCACCCCTTCGCATCGAAGAGGAACAGGGTTCCCGGGGTCGACAAATAGTAGGTGTCGGGTCCGGTGAGCGCGACGAGGCCTTGAAGGCCGCTGAAAACGCCGTTGATGATCAGAATGACTCCGGCGAAACGGACCCAACCGGTCCAGCCGGTCGCAGTGACAGGGTGATGGGCAGTACTCATAGTGTCGACCGCTTTCCGTTGAATGCTCTGCCGTCGGCCTCATGGTCGGCGCAGTCGTGGGGTGAAGCTAGTACCGATTCCGATTATGTTCCTCGCAGTCCGGACCGGTCAATCGCTATAGGTCCTCGGAGCCGCCCGCGCCGGGCTCATTGCAATTGCCGTGGATCCGGGTACGTTGAACCATGACCATCCTGCTTGTTGGCGGCGGCCCCGACACCGTAACCACAGCTGCCGTCTTCGACCGCTTCGTCAAGGAACTCCGGCACCGGGCCACCGGCAGGGTTCCGCGCGTCGCTGTGGTTCTCTTTGACCATGAGGGCAGCTCGGAATATTTCCTGCCTGCCTATGTGGAGCCGCTGGAGTCCCGGACAGCCTGCGAGGTCGTCCCGGTCCTCCTCGGCTTCAACCGGGGCGCGGACCCTGCCGCGTTCGACGACGTCGACGGCATCGTCGTCGGGGGCGGGCCGACGCCGGGCTATCTGAAAGGCTTGCTGCCGTCCGCGCAGCCCATCCGCAGTCTGGTCTCCGACGGTGTGCCGTATATGGGATTCTCAGCCGGTGCGATGGTGGCGCCGGTGCGGGCAATCGTGGGCGGCTACCGGATCCGCGGCACCGAGGTCTGCCCGGCGGATTGGTCGGAGGGCCTGGAAGAAGTGGAGATCCGCGACGGGCTGGGCCTGGTGCCTTTCGCCGTCGACGTGCACGCCGCGCAGGCGGGAACCCTCGGCCGGGCCGTTGGGGCGGTGGCAAAAGGTCTCGTGGACCGCGCGGTCGCCGTGGACGAGGACACGGCCCTGGTCCTGCACCACGCGGACCTGGAGGAGCTGGACGTGATCGGCACCGGGAACTGCTGGACGATTCGCGGCGTCGGCACCAAGGCCACCGTCTCGGTTCTGTCGGAGCACAGCTAGGTTCCGGCACCCACCCCTTGGCACACTTGTTACTCGCGGGTAACATATGACTCATGCATCTCCTGTTCCGGACTCTCCTGCTGCTGTTCACGTCCTCACGCCGCTCACCGCTGAGCATCTGGGACAGCTCCTCGCTGCCGCTGCGGGTCCTGCCCACGGACATCGACATCGCCCTGCACGTCAATAACGGCATGTACTTCTCGCTCATGGACCTCGGCCGCTTCGACCTCATGGCCCGCAGCGGCACCTGGAGGAAGATGCGCCGCCGGGGCTGGACGCCGGTCGCGGCGGGGGAGACCATCGCGTTCCGCCGTTCGCTGCAGCTCTGGCAGCAGTACACGATCGAGTCCAGGATCATCGGCCTGGACTCGAAGGCCATCTACTTCGAACAGCGGATGGTGGTGGACGGCGAAGTGTACGCGCGGGCCTATATCGCCACCCGGCTTCTGAGCAGGGGCAAGCCCGTCAGCCAGGAGGAGATCATCCGCGAGTTCGGCGCCCCGCCGGCGGATCTGGAGCTGCCCGGGTGGATCCACGAATGGCGCGAAACCAACGCCCTGCCCGGCGCCAGGCGTCCGGCCCCGCACGCCTGGGCGTGACCCGCCTACAGCCCCGCCCGGATGTGCCAACAGCGAAATGCCGGGGACAATCCGTGCCCGCTCCCGTACCGTTGACTCATGGCTACCGTAGACATCACAGGTGAACAGTTCGCATCGACAGTCGAGGATAACGACATTGTCCTCGTCGATTTCTGGGCCGAATGGTGCGGCCCGTGCAAGCAGTTCGGCCCCACGTACTCGGCGATCTCCGAGAAGCACCCGGATGTCGTCTTCTCCAAGGTCGACACCGAAGCCGAGCAGCAGCTCGCCGCCGAGGCCGGCATCACGTCGATTCCCACGCTGATGGCCTTCCGCGAAAAGGTCCTGGTGTTCTCGCAGCCTGGCGCCCTGAACGCGCAGCAGCTCGAGCAGGTGGTCGACGCCGTCAAGGCCCTGGACATGGAAGAAGTCCACGCCCACGTGGCCCGGTCCCAGGCCGAGGCCGCCGCAGCTGCGGCCAAGCAGGACGGCACCCAGATCCCGGAGGCCTGAACCGCCACGGCTTAATCCCAGGCTTAACGCAACGCGGGGTCACTCCGCGCCCATAAATCCCTCTGGGATGGGCGCGGAGTGACCCCGCGTTGTGGTTGGAAGGGTGGGTTAGAGCGTTTCGAGCTTGACCGGCTCGGCCAGCAGCGCGCTGAGGGATTCGTTCAGGTCCTGGACGGCCGTGCCCTTGGAGTGCTTGTCCAGGTCCGCCTGGCTGGCCCACCGTTCGGTCAGGACGAGCTTGTCCTCGCTGGCCTCGGTGAGCTCGTAGCGGATGCAGCCGGGCTCGTTGGCCACCTCGTCGATCGCGATGTCCAGGGCGAGCTTCACGCGGAAGAATTCGCCGTCGTTGGGGATGAAAATGGCCTGAAGGTCAACGGGTGCACTCATGGCAATCACCCTACCGGGCTGCCGGGCAGGCGCCGGACCATGACCCAAGATTTCATAGGTCTTCCAAGCTTTGCCCTTCTTTTGCCTCCGCACTGTTGGTAGCGTCACACCATGCTTGCTTACACAGCCGGGGACACTGACGTCCCGCTGCTCGAGGAAACCATTGGCGCGAACTTCGAACGGATCGCGGCGCGGTTCCCGTACCATGACGCCCTGATCGAGGCGGCTGCGGTACCCGGCGAAGAGGCCCGGCGGTGGAGCTACACCAAGTTGAACGACGACGTCGACCGCCTGGCACGTGCGCTCCTCGCCCTGGGCGTCGCGAAGGGCGAGCGGATCGGCATCTGGAGCCCCAACTGCGCCGAGTGGACCATCCTGCAGTACGCCACCGCGAAGGTCGGGGCGATCCTGGTCAACGTCAACCCCGCCTACCGCAGCCATGAGCTCGAGTTTGTGGTCACCCAGAACGGCATGCGCATGCTGGTCACCGCGCCGTCGGACAGGAACAGCGACTACACAGGGATGGCGCGGCAGGCGCTGGCGGCGTGCCCGGATCTGCGCGAGCTGGTCTTCCTCCCGGGCGCCGGCCTGGACGGGCTGACCGCCGGCGAACCCGGCACTGACGCGGAGCGCACCTATGCCGAGCTGCTCAAGCGGGCCGACGACGTCGGGCACTCCGAGCTGAAAGCGCGCATGGCGGCACTGGACGCGCAGGACCCTGTCAATCTGCAGTACACCTCCGGCACCACGGGGTTCCCGAAGGGCGCCACGCTGACGCACCACAACATCCTTAATAACGGTTTTTCGATCGGCGAACAGCTGGGCTACACGGAACACGACCGCGTGGTGATCCCGGTGCCCTTCTATCACTGCTTCGGCATGGTGATCGGGAACCTCGCGGCGCTCAGCCACGGGGCCGCCACCATCATCCCCGGCCGGTCATTCTCGCCGGCCGCGGCGCTGGAAGCTGTGCAGGACTTCGGCGGAACCTCGCTGTACGGCGTGCCGACCATGTTCATCGCCGAGCTCGCCCTGCCGGACTTCGCCTCCTACGACCTCTCGACACTGCGCACGGGCGTCATGGCCGGCTCGCTGTGTCCCATCGAGGTGATGAACCGGGTCATCACGGAAATGAACATGAAAGACGTCGCTATTTGCTACGGCATGACGGAGACCTCGCCGGTGTCCACGATGACCCGGAGCGTGGACACCATGGCCCAGCGCACCGAGACTGTGGGCCGGACCATGCCGAACCTGGAGAGCCGGATCGTGGACCCGGTCACGGGAGAGGTGGTGGAGCGCGGCGGGATCGGCGAACTCTGCACGCGCGGCTACGCGGTGATGCGCGGGTACTGGAACCAGCCTGACAAGACCGCCGAGGCGATCGACGCCGACGCTTGGATGCACACGGGAGACCTCGCCCGGATGGACGCGGACGGGTACATCGTGATCGAGGGCCGGATCAAGGACATGGTGATCCGCGGCGGCGAGAACGTCTATCCGCGGGAAATCGAGGAATTCCTCTACACCCACCCGGACATCCAGGACGTGCAGGTGATCGGTGTCCCGGACGAAAAGTACGGCGAGGAGCTGATGGCCTGCGTCATTTTGAAGCCGGGGGCCGCGCCGATGGACGCCGCCAGCCTGGCCGAGTTCTGCCGCGGCAAGCTGGCGCACTACAAGGTCCCGCGCTACGTGGATGTCCGGGAGAGCTTCCCGATGACCGTTTCCGGCAAGATCCGCAAGGTGGACATGCGCCAGGAGGCCGCGGCCCGGCTGGGCCTCCAGACCGGCGGCTGACGGCAAGGCGGGGTCACTTAAGGCCCATCCCGAGGCGCCGGACGGGCCGTAAGTGACCCCGTGTTGAGGCGATTCCGGAGGGCCTGTGGATAACCTCAGCGCCGAGGTTGATCCGCGGTCACAATGGTGCGCATGGTCCGCATTGTGCCGCTTCCCGAAAGCCTCACCCTCACACCGTTCACCGTCTATGAGTCGCGCGCGCTGGGTATTCCGCCCAAACGTCTACGGGCGCACGATTTGTCCGACGGCGGCCGCCTTATCTATCTGCCGGCCGGCCGGCAGCTTGAGATCGTCGAACGGGCCAGGGTCCTCGCCGCTGCTACCCCGGGTGCCTGGGCGTCCCATGAAACCGCGGCCGTGCTGACCAGGCTCGGGCTGCCGCCATGGTTGGGCGAATGCCCCACCATCCACCTCAGCAAACCCCATGAACTGCCCAGAGTCCGCCGTGCCGGGGTCACGGGCCACCGCGTGCGGCTCATTCCGGGCGAGCTGACCGACGTCGACGGCATCCCTGTCACGGCGCCGCCCCGCACTTGGCTGGATCTGGCCGCAGTCCTGCCGCTCAACTACCTCATCGCGATGGGAGACCAGCTCATCCGACAGCCCAGGCCCAGCCTCGAACTGAGGTCGGAGCCCTACGCCTACAAGGATGGCCTGCGGTTGCTGATCCGCCAGCATCCCAACATGAAGGGCGTCGAGAAGGCGCGGCTTGCGCTGGACGAGATGCGGGTGGGAGCAGACTCTTTCCCGGAGACATTCCTGCGGCTGGCGCTGTTGGATGCGCGTCTGCCGGAGCCGGAGCTGCAATTGAGGCTCGACCCGGAAGACCCGCGCTCACCGGCTGCAGACATGGGCTACCGGAGGTACGGGATCGCCATGCAGTACGACGGCGTCCACCACCTCACGCGGGAACAGCAGACCCGGGACAACCGGCGAGACGAAGCGTTCCGCAGCGCCGGATGGGCGTATTTCAAAGTCAACGCCGATGATCTTGCCGAGGGATTCGACAGCGTCATCACCCGGATCAAGAGGGCCCGGCTCCGCGCCTAAGCAAACTCCTGCCCTCATGACCCGCCACACCAGCGCGGGGTCAGATCGCGCCCATAAAGGGGCCCCGGATGGGCCGTAAGTGACCCCGCGTTGCTTTGAGCGAGAGGGAGGTCAGTGGCTGCGGTGGTCCTGGATGGTCATGCGCGGGCCAAATGTCGGTTTCCGGAAGCCGCTCAGCCCGATCATCCGGACCACCCGCTGCCGGTGCCCCGCCCATGGAGCCAGCAGCCTGAGCATGCCGGCGTCGTCTGTCCGGCGGCCGGTCAGGGCGGCGCCCACGTAGGCCGCAAGGTGGTAGTCGCCGACCGAGATCGAATCCGGGCAGCCGTGCGTGCGCTGCACCACCTCCGCCGCCGTCCAGACCCCGATTCCGGGCAGGGTCTGCAGCTTGGCGGCCGCTTCCGCGGCGGGGAGGGCGGCGAGCCGTTCCAGCGCGGCGGCCGAACGCAGCGCCCGCATGACGGTTCCCGACCGCTGCGGGCCCACGCCGGCCTTGTGCCACTCCCAGGACGGGATGTGCAGCCACTGCGCGGCCGTCGGCTGGACCAGCAGATTGGCGGGCGCGACGGTGCCGGCGCCCGGCGCCGCCGTCCCGAAGCGGTACATCAGGTAGCGGTATCCGCGGCGGGCCTCGATAACGGTGACCTTCTGCTCCAGGATGGTCGGCACGAGTGAATCGATCATCCTGCCGGTTGCAGGCAGCCGGATCGCGAGGTTCCGGCGCCGGGCTTCAACCACCATGCGCGGGAGGCTCGCGTGGAATGCGGGCTCGTCGAAGCCGGACCAGTCGTCGTCGCTCCCGAGCATGCGCGGGACGGAATCGACGGCGTCCCCCGCTCCGGGACCCCAGGCCTGCGCGTCCACGGCAGGGTCAGCCCGCGTCCCGGCCGTTGCCAGGCGCAGCGTGGCCGGACCGCGGGGCGTCGTGAACGCAAACCAGATGCCGTCCGGGGCGGTGCGGATGGACGGGTCACCGTGGCCGCGCAGCAGCGTGCCGATGGTTTGCATCAAGTCGAACGGGCCGCCCGGGTGCCACCGCAATGAGGCGTCCGCCGCGGCGGCAACGCCTGCGGGGGCGTCTGCAAGGCTCATTCGAACATGTTCCCACGGCCCGCTGACAGCAGCGGCATCCGCGGCAACGACGCAGGGGCCGTAGGGCCCTTAACCTCCCGCGCTGCCGGGACTAAAATCCGGCTGTGGCGTGCTGTGTCCGCGCCCGCCTCTTGGCCCCGAATCCTTGTTCTTGGGAGAGTGTGATGGCTGGTGGAGTGGTACATTTCGAAATCCCCGCAGAAGACGAGGGCCGCGCACGCGAGTTCTACAGTTCGGCGTTCGGCTGGGAGGTAAGCCAGGTGCCGGAGATGAGCTACGCCATGATCAAGACGACGCCGACGGATGCCAACGGCATGCCCTCCGTGCCGGGCTCCATCAACGGCGGCATGTTCCGCCGCGAAGGCGACCTCACATCCCCGGTGGTCACTGTGGATGTCGATGACATCGACGCGGCGTTGGAGAAGATCAATGCACTGGGCGGCAGCACCGTCTTACCGCGCGAGGCAATCGGCACCATGGGCTGGGCCGCCTACTTCCGGGACACTGAGGGCAATGTGGTCGGCCTCTGGCAGAACGCCCCGCGTGAGGGCGGCGCCGGGGCAGCGAACGCCGGGAATGACATCGGCGCCTGACGCGCCGGGCACGCCGGCCCGCAATGCATCCGCCTCACTGCATCCCGGTGGTGAGCCACAGCGCCACGACCGCCAACGGGACGGTGAGGACGACGGCGGCCACGCCGGCGAGGGCGAAGCCTCCCCAGCGGATCTCCACATTCAGGGAGCGGAGCCGCTCGTGCCACAGCAGCGTTGCCAGGGACGCCCAGGGGGTCACCAGCGGGCCCAGGTTCACGCCGATCAGCAGGGCCGCCAGCCGGGCCGGGGAGCCGCCCACCGGTTCCAGGGCCAGATACGCGGGGAGGTTGTTGACCGCGTTGGCTGCGCCGGCGCCCAGGCCGGCGAGCTGCAGGAGCGCCGGCAGGCTCTCGCCCGTGCCGGCGATCCCGGTCAGGAACTGGGTGAGCCCGTTGGCGTGCAGGGTCTCCACCACCATGAACAGTCCGGACGTGAGCATCAGCGGGCGCCAGGGAATCATGGACCAGCGCAGGACGGAGCGCCGCCGCCAGAGGAAGAGCAGGAGCAGGGCAGCAGCCGCCGCGAGTGCCGGGATCTGCACCGGAACCCCGGAGACAAGCGCCGGGAGCAGGACCACCATGACCCCCGACGCCGAGTACAGCAGCACCCGGTCCCGGACCTTATGGACGGGCTGGGGGCCGTACGTGCCGCGCAGGTCCTTCCGGAACGCCAGCCACAGGAGCACCAGCGGCACGAGGATGCCCACCAGGGCCGGGGCCCACACGAGCGAAGCGAACGCGGCGGGGCTGAGGTTGAGCCGCTCCTGCGCGAGCAGGTTGGTCAGGTTGGAGACCGGCAGCAGCAGCGAGGCCGTGTTCGCCAGCCACACCGTGGTCAGCGCAAACGGCAGCGGCGGAATGCGGGCGTGAATGGCCAGCAGCACGACGACGGGAGTCACCAGCACCGCCGTCGTATCCAGCGACAGGAACACCGTGGAAACGGTGGCCAGGGCGATCGCGAGGAACCACAGCAAGAGGACCCGGCCGCGGCCCAGGGCGGCCAGCCGCTCCGTGACGACGCGGAAGAGCCCGGCCTCATCCACCAGCTCGGTGACAATGGACATGGCGACCACGAACGCCAGTATCGGCACGGTGCGTGCTGCCAGCGCCTGGAAGGCGGGGACCGGCAGCAGCCCGGACACCAGCGCCGCGCACCCGGCCAGCAGCATGCCCGCGGGCAGCGCGTAGCTCTTGAACTTCTTCAGCCGGGCGATCCTCTTCACAGCCATATCCTCGCATCTGCCAGAGCCGTGGCAGCGCCGTGGCCGCGCCGACGTGCCCGCCGCGCCGGAGACGGTAACTTTGTACCTATGAAGTACGCCCCGTCCGTCCTGGACCTCATTGGCCATACGCCGCTCGTCAAACTCAACCACGTGACCGATGGCATCGCAGCCACGGTCCTGGTGAAGCTCGAATACCTGAACCCCGGCGGTTCGATCAAGGACCGCATTGCGGTCAAGATGATCGAGGAGGCCGAACGAACGGGCCAGCTCCTGCCCGGCGGCACGATCGTGGAGCCCACCTCGGGCAACACCGGCGTCGGTTTGGCGCTCGTGGCGCAGCAGAAGGGCTACCGCTGCATCTTCGTCGTGCCGGACAAGGTCGGCGAGGACAAGCGGGCCGTGCTCCAGGCCTACGGCGCGGAAGTGGTGGTCACGCCCACCGCCGTCCCGCCGGACAGCCCGCAAAGCTACTACGGCGTCTCCGACCGGCTCGTCACTGAAATCCCCGGCGCCTACAAGCCGGACCAGTTCTCCAACCCCGCCGCCCCGGCCAGCCACTATGAGACCACGGGCCCTGAGATCTGGCACGACACCGACGGCCGCATCACCCACTGCGTGATCGGCGCCGGGACCGGCGGCACGATCACCGGCACCGGCCGGTACCTCAAGGAAGTCTCCGCCGGGCGGCCCGGGGCCGAGGGTGGCGTCGTGAAGATCATCGGCGCGGATCCCGCCGGCTCGGTGTACTCCGGCGGCACGGGCCGCCCGTACTTTGTCGAGGGCGTCGGGGAGGACATGTGGCCGGCCAACTACGACAAGTCGGTCCCGGACGACGTCATTGCCGTCAGCGACGCCGACTCCTTCGCGATGACGCGCCGGCTGGCGCGCGAGGAAGGCCTGCTGGTGGGCGGCTCCTCGGGCATGGCCGTCGTGGCCGCCATGGAAGTCGCCAAGGACCTCCCGGCCGACGCCGTCGTCGTGGTCATCCTGCCGGACTCCGGCCGCGGCTACCTGGCCAAGATCTTCAACGACCAGTGGATGCGTTCCTACGGCTTCCTGGCCGGCGGGGACGAGGCGTCGGTGGGCGAGATCCTCAAGGCCAAGACCGGTGAACTCCCGGACCTCGTGCACATCCACCCGAACGAGTCCGTCCGCGACGTCATCAACATCATGAACGAGTACGGCGTCTCGCACATCCCCGTTTTGTCCCAGGAACCGCCAGTCGTCATGGGCGAGGTGCTGGGCGCCGTGGACGAACGCACCCTCACGGCCAAGCTCTTCCGCGGCGAGGCCAAGCTCTCGGACAAGATTTCCGAACACATGGAGGCCCGGCTCCCCGTGATCGGTTCGCTCGAATCGATCTCGACCGCCCGCGAACTCCTCTCCGACGCCGACACCCTCATGGTGACGTTTGTCGGCGCCCCGGTGGGGATCCTGACCCGCCACGACCTCCTCGCGTACCTCAGCAACTGACCAGTTCAAGGAGTCCCATGTCTGTGCCTGAAAGCCCGTCCTCGAAAAACCAGGGTTTCAACACCCGCGCCATCCACGCCGGCCAGGCGTTTGAGCCCCGCACCGGGGCGGTGGTGCCCCCCGTGCACTTCTCCTCGACCTATGCCCAGGACGGCATCGGCGGGCTGCGGGCCGGTTATGAATACGGCCGGGGCACCAACCCCACCCGTGACTCGCTGCAGGAGCAGCTGGCGGCCCTGGAAGGCGGGAGCGCCGCGTTCTCCTTTGGCTCCGGCCTGGCCGCCGAGGACTCGATGATCCGCGCCCTCACCCGCCCCGGTGACCATATTGTGCTCGGCAACGACGCCTACGGCGGCACGTACCGGCTCATCAGCCGGGTCCTGGGGGAGTGGGGCATCGGCAACACCCCGGTGGACATGTCCGACCTCGACGCCGTCGCGGCCGCCGTCGCGGCAGGCGGCACCGCCGACAGTACGGCCGACGGTGGCGGCAAGACCCGCCTGGTGTGGGTGGAGACGCCGTCGAACCCGATGATGAAGATCACCGACATCGAGGCGCTCGCGAAGGTGGCGCACGACGCCGGCGCGCTCCTCGTGGTGGACAACACCTTCGCCTCCCCGTACCTGCAGACCCCGCTGGCCCTCGGCGCCGATGTGGTGGTGCATTCCACCACCAAGTACATCGGCGGGCACTCCGACGTCGTCGGCGGCGCGATCGTGGTCAACGACCCCGACCTCGCCGAGAAGATCGGCTTCGTGCAGTTCGCCGTCGGCGCCGTGTCCGGGCCGATGGACGCCTTCCTCACCACCCGCGGGCTCAAGACCCTCGGGGTGCGCATGGACCGGCACAGCGACAACGCCCAGGCCGTGGCCGAATGGCTGCTGGGGCGCCCCGAAGTGGAGGCCGTGCTCTACCCGGGCCTGCCCACCCACCCCGGCCACGAGCTGGCCAAAAAGCAGATGAAGAAGTTCGGCGGCATGATCTCCGTGCAGTTCAAGGGCGGCGAGGCCGCGGCCCGCAAGGTGGCCGAATCGACCTCCGTGTTCACCCTGGCGGAGTCCCTGGGCGGGATCGAATCGCTCATGAACTACCCGTCCGAAATGACGCACGCCTCGGTCAAGGGCACGGAACTGGCGGTCCCGGTCAACCTGATCCGGCTCTCGTGCGGCATCGAGGACGTGGAAGACCTGATCGCCGACCTCGACGCCGCGATTTCCTCCCTGGCCGCCGGCAGCTAGCTGCACCGTAGCTGCACCGTAGCTGCACCGGCAGCCGACCCCGGCGCCCGGATCATTCCGTCGGGCCACCCTAGCTTTCTCTAAGAGAGTCAGCTAGGGTGGCCGCATGGCACTTCGATCCGACTGGTCCCAACGGACCTGCAGCATGGCCCGCGGCCTCGACATCCTGGGCGATCCATGGAGCGTGCTCGTCCTGCGCGAGGTGTTCTTCGGCAACGGCCGCTTCGAAGCCATGAAGGCCCGGCTGGGGGCGGCCGATTCTGTGCTCACCAAGCGGCTCGCCGGGCTCGTCGCCGCCGGGCTCCTGGCCCGGAGGCCCTACGACGACGGCGGCCGCACCCGCCAGGAATACGTCCTCACCGCCATGGGCGAAGACGCCCTCCCGGTGCTCAACGCCGTCGTGATCTGGGCCGAAAAGCATCTCCCGGCGCCGTCCGGGCAGGCACACATGTTCGTCATCCACAGCGGCTGCGGGGAGAGGACCTCCTCGGCTGACACGTGCACGGCCTGCGGGGAACCGCTGACGGCCGCCAACACGAGCTGGCACAGCCTCTCCCGCACCGCGGACCCCGTGCCGCTGGCCTCGGCCGGCACCGGAACACCTGTCCAGAACGGAACCGCCGCATGAACGCCCCTGAAACCACCGTGACCCCGGCGCCGGTCCGCCGCCGCATCCACCCTGCGTGGACCGTCGCCGCCGTGGCTTTCCTCGCGCTGGTCGGCGCGGCAGGGTTCCGGGCGGCCCCGGGTGTGCTGATGGTGCCGCTGCAGAACGAGTTCGGCTGGTCCACCACCGTGCTCTCCGCCGCGGTCAGCATCAACCTCGTGCTTTTCGGGCTCACGGCACCGTTCGCGGCAGCGCTCATGGAACGCTTCGGCATCCGCGCAGTCACGGCCGTGGCCCTGGTGCTGATCGGCGCCGGCAGCGCGCTGACGGTCCTCGTGACCCAGTCCTGGCAGATCCTGCTGACGTGGGGGCTGCTGATCGGGCTCGGCACCGGGTCCATGGCGCTGGTCTTCGCCGCGACCATCGCCAACACCTGGTTCGCCAAGAGCCGCGGCCTGGTCATCGGCATCCTCACCGCCGGCAGCGCCGCCGGACAGCTCGTGTTCCTGCCCTTCATCGCGGCCCTTGCCCAGGACCCGGGCTGGCGGCAGGCCTCGCTCCTCATCGGTGCCGGCGCGCTGGCCGTGGTGCCGCTCGTGCTGATGTTCCTGAAGAACTCACCGGCCGACGTCGGCGTGCTGCCCTACGGGGCGACGCCGCCGGCCCCCGGCCCGAACGCGGGCACGGAATCCAGCGGGCCCGAACCGACAGGACCGGCCGCTGGGCAGGAAGTGCAGGAGCCCCGCCGGAACGCCGCGGTCCGTGCCCTGCAGGTCCTCAAACGGGCCAGCAAAGTGCGTACCTTCTGGGCCCTGGTGGCTGGCTTCGCGATCTGCGGCGCGACCACCAACGGGCTGATCGGCACCCACTTCATCCCCTCCGCCCACGACCACGGCATGCCCGAAACCACCGCGGCGGGMCTGCTCGCCGTCGTCGGCCTCTTCGACATCATCGGCACCATCGCCTCCGGGTGGCTCACGGACCGCTTCAACCCCCGGATCCTGCTCGCCGTGTACTACCAGTTCCGCGGGATCGGGCTGCTGGTCCTGCCGCTGCTGCTCAGCGCTACCGTCCAGCCCAGCATGATCGTGTTCGTGGTCATCTACGGCCTGGACTGGGTCGCCACGGTGCCGCCGACCGCCGCGATCTGCCGCCAAGTGTTCGGTGCCGACGGGAGCGTCGTGTTTGGCTGGGTATTCGCGGCCCACCAGCTCGGTGCGGCCGCCGCTGCCCTGGCGGCCGGGGCGGTCCGGGACGCCACCGGCCAGTACACCTACGCCTGGTTTGCCGCCGCTGCCATGTGCACCATCGCCGCCGTCATCAGCGCCACCATCCGCAAGGACGCCCGGAAGCCGGAGTCCGTCCCGGTCCCGGCGTAGCTGTTCTGTAGACTGACCCGACAGCGAGGGCGCGTTTGCGCCGCCCTGGACGGAACCGACCAAACGGCCAGCGTCTACATCAGCAGCCCGATGGGGGAGTACATGTCAGTGCCCGTTTCAGACCGCAGCCCGGCGCGGTATTCACCCGTCCCGCACCTGTTCCGGCTCTCCGTCATCCCGGCCATCGCCGCGGTGGGCTACTTCATCTGGATCTCGCTCGGAGTCTGGGGCAAGCACGGCCTGGACTTCAGCGTCTACTGGTACGGCGGCAAAATCCTCAACGACGCCGGCGCGGCACCCTCAGCCCTGTATGCGGGCAACGTGGACTGGGCCGGCGGACCGGCGCTGATGTTTACCTACCCGCCGTTCGCCGCCATCGTCTTCGGCCTCTTGGCCCGGCTGCCCCTGGCGGCGGCGCTGACCCTGTTCAACGCCGCCGGCGCCGGGGTGGCGATCCTGGCCGCGGTCCGAACGGTCCGGTACTGGAACGCGAAAGCCTCCTGGCGCGACACCTTCCGGGCACCGGGCAACGGCTGGGCCGCCGCCGTCCTGGTCCTGGCGGTGCTGAACCTGGGTCCCTGGCGCGAGACCCTGGTGTTCGGCCAAATCAACGCCCTGCTGATGGGCCTGATCGCCGTGGACCTGTTGGCCCGCAACCGGCGCTGGGCCCGCGGTTTCCCCGGCAGCGGCTTCCTGGTGGGCGTCGCCGCCGGCATCAAGCTGACGCCCCTGGTGTTCGGGCTCTACTTTCTGGTCCGCAGGGACTGGCGCGGGCTGGGCAACATGGCCGCCGGCTTCACCGCCACCGTGGCGGCCGGCTGGCTGCTCCGGCCCGCCGAATCCCTGCAGTTCTGGCTCCAGATGCTGCCCGACACCTCCCGGATGGGGGGAGCGGGTTACGTGGACAACCTGTCCATTAAGGGCGCCCTGCTGCACTTCGGGGTCCCGGAAGCGCACGTCACCGTGCCATGGCTGCTGCTGAGCCTGGCGGTTGTGGCCGTGGGCGCCGCAGTGATCAAGGCCGCCAGCGATCAGGGTGCCCGCGTCGTGGCCGTATCGGCGACCGCGATCACCATGCTGCTGATCAGCCCGGTCTCGTGGTCCCACCACTGGGTGTGGGTCGCGGCGGTCTTTCCGGCTTTCGCCTGGACCCTGCGGGAAGCTCCGCGCCGGTACGTCGGGATGCGCTGGACCATGGGCGGCGTGCTGGGCCTGTCGATCCTCGTATTCCTGTTCTCGCCCAAGACCATCGGTACGGCCCTCGGCGCCGAAAACCTCGACATCCAGACGCCCGGGGTGTGGATCATGGCCTCCAGCGCCGGCGTCTTCTGCGCCCTGGCCCTGCTGGTGTGCTGGCTCGTGGCCCTGCGGCGGGACCCGCTGGGGCCGGAGCCGGACCTTGCACGCGGGCCGGCTGCCGAACGGGACGTCCCGGCCGCCGTCTCCACTTCCTCAGCCTCCTCGTAGGCACCGCTCGTAGCAGGCCGCGCACCTAGCAGGCCGCCACCTGGTAGGCGCCGCGCCGGCCGCCACCGCTAGGCTGGTCGGCATGAGCTCCCCCGACGGACGTAAGACGGCCCTTGTCACCGGTGTCGGCCGGCTCGCCGGAATCGGCGCAGGCATCGGACGCCGCCTCGCCGCGGACGGCTGGGACCTCGTGCTGACGTACTGGCAGGACTACGACGCGCGGATGCCGTGGGGAGTCCAGCCGGACGACGTCGAACGCCTCACCGCCGAGCTCGAGGCGATGGGCGCCGCCGTCGTGGCGCTGCCGGCGGATTTCCAGGACCCGCACGCCGTGGACAGGCTGATGTCCGCCGCCGCGGCGGAGGCCGGAACCCTGCAGGGTCTGGTGCTCAGCCACGCCGAATCCGTGGACTCCTCCATCCTGGACACGTCGCTGGAGAGCTTCGAGAGGCACTTTGCGGTCAACACCCGGGCCAGCTGGCAGTTGATTGCCGCTTTCGCCCGGCAGGCCGGTCCCGAGGGCGGCGCCATCGTGGCCCTGACCAGCGACCACACCGCTTTCAACCTGCCCTACGGGGCATCAAAGGGCGCCCTGGACCGGATCGTGATCGCCGCCGCCCGCGAACTCGGCCCGCTCGGGATCAGCGCCAACGTCCTGAACCCGGGACCGGTGGATACCGGCTGGATGGATGAGCCGCTCCGTGACGAACTGGCCCGCCGGCAACCCGGCGGCCGGCTGGGCACACCGGCGGACGTGGCCGGCACCGTCGCGTTCCTGCTCTCGCCCGAGGGCCGCTGGATGTCCGGGCAGCTGGTCAAGGCCGACGGCGGATTCTCCGCCTGAGCCGCTGGGACCGCGGGAACGCTCTGATTCATGGAGCGTGTGTGGTGTTGGGGCAGCATCCGGTGGTGGCCGGACCCGGTCAGCCGGCGCTCAGCCGGCGGTCAGCAGGGCGAGGGCTGTTGCCAGTTCGGTGGCGGCGCCTTGGAGGAGGCAGGCCGTCTCCCGTGCCCGGGTCTTGCGTCCGGACTGGAGGTCGGCATCGATGAGGTCGGCGATGAGTTCGAGCCGGCACGCACCGGCCTTGGATGCGGACCAGGACAGGCTTTGGGCGGCCAGGCGCGCGCCCTCCCAGTCCCCGCCGGCCAGGGCCTGGTGAATCTTTTCGACCCGGTGGGGAAGCATGAGCTGGAATGTGCTGACGAAGTCGTGGAACTTCCACGACTGGACCGTCCCCGTGCTCTCCTGAAGCCGGTCGCGGTCCAGGACGAGTGCCGCGCTGATGCGGGCCCGGTGCCGGTGGGGTCCCTGGCCGGAAGCGGATCTGTCCTGGCCGTCCCCGCCCGCGCCGGCAGTGGCGTGACGTGCCGGAAAGAAACGAAGTGTCCACGCGGCTGGCTTTGCGTTGAGACTCATGATGTCCCCCTTTACTTGGCAGCCTGTTCCACCCGTCGGGCAGGCAGGCAGGGTGCTCAGCTCCTGTGTCTGGGACGGGCGGGACGACGTCGGTTCGACCGGCCAGAGAAGAAGTGCCGTGGGCTATTTGGCTGCCTCTGCTCCGGTGGCGATGGCACCACTGTACGAATGCGCCCCCGGGAGAACACGAGTGTTGGCTACCCGAAAACCCGGCAGTCACCACTTGTATCACTGGCCTCATCCGTAGCGCGTGACGAGCGGACACGGAAACACTGCCGCGAAATACCCCGCGGCTCTCAGCGGAAGGCGGGGAGACCCGTAATGTGCTGGCCCAGGATCAGGGTGTGGACCTCGTCGGTGCCCTCGTAGGTCCGGACGGATTCCAGGTTGGCGGCGTGCCGCAGCGGGGAATAGTCCAGCGTGATGCCGTTGCCGCCCAGAATCGTGCGCGCCTCCCGGGCAATGCTGAGCGCCTCCCGCACGTTGTTCAGCTTGCCGAGTGAGATCTGCTCCGGACGCAGCCTGCCGGCGTCCTTGAGCCGGCCCAGGTGCAGGGCCAGGAGTGTGCCCTTCTGGATCTCCAGGACCATGTTCACCAGCTTCTCCTGCGTCAGCTGGTACCCGGCCAGCGGCTTGCCGAACTGCAGCCGCTCCTGGGAGTAGGCCAGCGCGGCCTCATAGGAATCCCGCGCGGCGCCCATAGCTCCCCACGCGATCCCGTACCTGGCCTCGTTGAGGCAGGAGAAGGGACCCCTCAGCCCGCGCGCCGCGGGCAGCAGCGCCTCCGGGCCCAGCCGGACGGCGTCGAACGTGATGTCGCACTGGATGGAGGCGCGCATCGAGAGCTTCTGCCCGATCGGCGTCGCGGTGACGCCCGCGGTGCCGGCAGGGACGAGGAAGCCGCGCACGCCGTCGTCGGTCATGGCCCACACCACCAGCACGCCCGCCACGGAGGCGAGCCCGATCCAGCGTTTCGCGCCGTCCAGGATCCAGCCCGCGTCATCGCCGGAGCCGTCGCGGCGGGCGAAGGTCTTCATCGAGGCAGGGTCCGAGCCGGCCGTGGGCTCGGTCAGGGCAAACGCGCCGATCAGTTCGCCGGCGGCCATCCGGGGGAGCCACTCCTGCTTTTGGTCCTCGGAGCCCCACTTGTGGATGGCCGTCATGGCGAGGGAGCCCTGCACGGAGACGAACGTGCGGACGCCCGAATCGCCGGCCTCGAGTTCCATCGCCGCGAGGCCATATTCGACGGCGGAACGGCCCGGGCAGCCGTAGCCCTCCAGGTGCATGCCGAGCACGCCGAGCTCGCCAAGTTCCGGGGCGAGCTCGAGGGGGAACACGGCGTCCTCGTACCAGCCGGCGATGCCCGGCCGGATCCGCTGGTTCGTGAAATCGCGGACGCGCTCGCGCACGCTGCGCTCCTCCGCGCTCAGCAGGGAATCGATGGCCAGGACATCGGAGACGTCGGAAAGGTTGGCCTCATTGTTCATGCCAGCGTCGTTGCTCATGCCAGCATCCTACGGCCGCACCTGCAGGGGCGCGCCGGCGTCGGGCTGGTGCTGCAGGAAGTAGCCCCGCGTGGACGGCGCGAAACGGCAGGCGGCGGCCAGCGCCACGCCCAGCCCCAGGAGCAGCACGCCGCTGATGAAGGCCCCGCCGACGCCGAAGATCTGCGTATCACCGTAGTCCGGATCCCACATCTGCACCGCCGAGACGAAGAATGCCGCAGTCAGCATAAGGGCGCCGAGCAGGGGCATGACGCCGCGGAACCAGAAGTTCCGGGCCGAGCCGCGCAGGCTCGCGCGGAAGTACCAGACGCACGCGAAGCCGGTCAGGGCGTAGTAGAACGCGATGAACAAGCTGATCGAAGTGATGGAGTCGGCGAGCAGGTTCTCGCTCAGGAGACTCATCAGGACGTAATAGGCGACGGCAGCGGCACCCATGACCTGGGTGGAATACCCCGGCGTCTGGTTGCGCGGGTGGACCTCGCCGAACCTGCGCGGCACGGCTCCGTGCACGCCCATGGACAAGGTGCCGCGGGCCGTGGGAAGGATGGTGGTCTGGGTCGAGGACAGCACCGAGGCCAGGACGGCGACGACGATCAGCCAGCCCCAGGGGCCCAGCACCACGTCCTTCATGGCCAGGAAGACATCGTTCTGGTTGGCCTCGTTGCCCAGCCCAATCCCATCCGTGCCCACCGTGGCATACATCATCACCAGCAGGGCCACAGAGACGTAGATCGCCACGAGGACAAGCGCGGAAATGACGGCGCCTCGGCCGGGCGTGGTGGCAGGGTTTTCGGTCTCCTCGTTCACCGCGAGGCAGGTATCCCAGCCCCAGTAGATGAACAGGGCCAGCAGGGCCCCGTGCACCACCGCGCCCGGATCGGCGAACGCACCGGCGGGGTTGAACCACTCAAGGTCGAAGGCTTGGCCAGTGGCCGCGCCGGGCACCCCGCCCGCGATCCGGAAGATGATGGCCATCGCGAAGATGCCCAGTGAGAGGTACTGCACGTAGGTCAGGACCCGCTGGACATGTTCCCCGAGGCGGATGCCGCGGTAGTTCACGAAGGTCATGAACACGATGAACAGCACGCCGGTGGCGGTGACCACGAGGCTGTTCCCGGCCAGCGAACCGTCGCCGATCAGCAGCCACAGGTACTGCCCGGCGACCTGGGCGAGGTTGGCCAGGACCACGACGCCGGCCAGGGCCACGCCCCATCCGCCCAGCCAGCCGGCCCAGGGACCGAACGCCCGGCGGGCCCAGATGAAGGTGGTCCCGCAGTCCGGCATGGCGCTGTTGAGCTCACGGAAGGCGAAGGCGATGAAGAGCACGGGCACGAAGCCCAGCAGCAGGATCAACGGGGTGTAGTTGCCGTTCACCGCCACGATCAGCCCCAGGGTCGCCGCGAGCGAATAGACCGGCGCGGTGGAGGCCAGCCCCAACATGACGGAGTCTCCGAGATCCAGGATTCCGGCGCGCAGTCCCTTGGCCGGAACTGCCGCGGGACCCCCGGGGCCGCTGGCCGTCGTCGTCGTGGTTCCGGTGCTCATAGGGCAATACCTGCCTTGCTGGAGTGGGCCTGGTTCGAGGCCGGGGCGGGCGCGTCAATCGTGTTGGGCACGAAGCGGCAGAAGTAGTCGGTGATGGGCCCGTCCGACTCGCGGATGCCGCAGCCGACCGATTCGCCGTCGACCACCCAGAGGCCGAGCACAGGGCGGTTGCCGTCGAAATCGGGGAGGGCATGGAACTGCTGGTAACACCAGCCTTCCCGGCCGTAGTCGCCGGGCTGTTCGAGGTCGATGCCGGCGGCGTGGATCCTGATGTTGTCCCCTTCCCGGCCGTGCAGCGGCTTGGCCACCCACTCCGTGAGCGGCCCGGGACCGTCAAGATAGGCCGGAAGCAGGTTGGGGTGGTCCGGGTAGAGGTGCCAGAGCGCCGCGAGCAGGGCCTTGTTGGACAGGAGCATCTTCCAGGCCGGCTCCACCCAGCGCGGATTGTGGGCGCGCTGCAGCAGCCGCTGCCCGAACGGCTCCTTCATCATCAGTTCCCAGGGGTAGAGCTTGAACATGGTGCTGATCATGAAGTTGTCCAGGTCCACGAAGCGGTTGAGGTTCGGATCCCAGCCGATGTCGGACATGTTGATGCCGATGGTGGTCCAGCCGGCCTGGCTCGCGACGTCCCGCATGTAGGCTGCCGTCATCCAGTCCTCTCCGGATTCTTCCGCCTCGGAGTGGGCGACGTGGAGCGTGCTCATGCCCGTGCGGTACTGCAGCCTCTTCCACTGCCGGATGAGGGCTTCATGGATGCCGTTCCACTGGTCCTTTTCGGGATGGACGTCCTGCAGCCAGAACCACTGGGCGACGGCGGCCTCAATGAGTCCGGTAGGGGTGTCCGCGTTGTACTCCAGCATCTTGGCCGGGCCGCCCCGGCCGTCGTAGACGAAGTCGAAGCGGCCGTAGACGTCCACATCGCCGGCCTGCAGCGATGCAGCCGCCAGTTCCAGGGCCTGCGGCCCGATCCCGATGTTGCCCATGGCGCCGGTGGCGAGGAACTTCGCGGCCTCGAGGCACATGCGGTGCATGTCCTCGGCGGCCTGTTCGAGGGTCTCCACTTCGTCCATGGTGAATTCGTAGTAGGCGCCTTCGTGCCAGTACTCGACGTTCGTGCCGTCGGGCAGGGCCGTGGTGGAGAAAACCAGGCCTTGTGCTTCAATCCGCTCTTTCCAGTCCGGCCGCGGCGCGGATCCCAGTCGTTTCATCCCTAGCCTCCCGTGCTTCCGCCCTTGGCGCTGCCGCCGAAGCCGCCCCTGCTGACCGTGCCGCCCTTGGCGCTGTACCCCGTGGACGCCTTGGCCCCGGTGGGAACTGTCCTGCTGTAGCTGGGGTAGCCCGACCGGTTCTGGCCCAACCCGGGCACGCCGGCGCCGCGGGAGTAGAAGTACCAGGCGTAGATGCCGGAGCTGCGGCCGTCCGTGCTGCTGTTGTTGCACTGCGCATCATCGACCCGCTCGCCGGTGTCGTCGTTGAAGCACACCTGGGCGTAGTCGGCCTCGTCCTCGTTGCTGGCCACCATGGCGGTGATCGTGCCGGCCAGGAGCGCCGTGACGCCCAGCCCGACGACGGCGGTACGGCGCTGCGAACGCTTCTTCCGCGCCGCCGCGGCCGCCAGGCCGCGCTCGCGTTCCAGGGCGAAGGGGTCAACCACGGCGGGGGCAGTGGGGTCAGCCGGAAGTCCCGGCGGCGCGGGCTGGCCGGGCTGGTTCTGCAGCTCGGGCCGGAGCCCCGGCTGTGGAATCTGCCACGGAGGCTGCTTCCGGTCCTGCCGTGGACTGTCCGGGTGCTCGTCGTTTCGGCCCAAATGTGTCCCCTCACGTCTGGCCGCAGGGTATCCCGCGGAAGGCTTGCGTGCTTTTCCCGACGCCAGCCTAACCGGCCTCCGGATCCCGGGCGATGGAAAGGGCGTGCCGTGTCTGCGGCGGGCGCGTGGGAAGCGTGCCGGCGCTGAGTCCGGGGCCGCGGGCACGCCGCAGGCCTACACTGGTGCCATGGAAACCGCATCCGTGCTTGCTGTCTGCAGGGTTCACCAGCTGCTCGATGATCCCGGCAGCGTCGGGGTCACCGCGATCGACAAGCGCCCCGTGGACGGACCGGTGAAAGTCCACAAACTTGGCCTGCGCGGTGATATCCAGGCGAGCAGGATCCACCACGGCGGCGAGGACCAGGCACTCTACGCGTACTCGCAGGACGACGCCGACTACTGGGCCGGCGAACTCGGCCGGGACATGCCAGCGGGCATCTTCGGCGAAAACCTGCGGATCACGGGCCTCAACGCCTCCAACGCCGTGATCGGCGAACGGTGGAAGGTCGGACTGGACGTCGAGGTGGAAGTCACCTCCCCGCGCATCCCCTGCGCCACCTTCCAGCGGCGGATGGGCGAGCCGCACTGGGTCCAGCGGTTCACCGAGGCCGGCAGGGTGGGCACCTACCTCCGCGTGGTCCGGACCGGCAGCATCGAGGCCGGAGACCACATCCACCGGCTCTTTGTCCCCGCCCACGGCGTGACGATCGCCAAGTGGTTCACCGATCCCACCCTGGAGGACATGGAGGCCCTGCGCGACGCCGACGCCGACGGCCAGATCCGCCTGCAGCCCGAGTACCGCCAGAGGTTCGAACAGCTGCAGCGCCGTCTCGGGGTCTAGGGGATGGGGAGCCGGTGTGCGCAAGCTCACCAGCCGCCGTCGGCCCCTCAACTACCACTGTTCTGTTCCATGCCCTACACTTGAAATATCCCCCACTCCGGAAATCCCTTATTCCTGCCCAATTCTTGAGGCAGGACTGGCAAGTGTTGGGGCCCGCAAATGTGATGCGGGCATTTTCATAGGGAGAGCCGGCAAAAGAAAACGCTGTACAGACTGCTGGGATAGCAGCCAAGAGATGCAGCGGGAAGTCCTGCCACGGGATTGCGAAAGCGCCGGACTTCTGTGACCCGCCGGTCAACCGTACGCCCGGCAATTCGTGTCACGCGTACTGCGGCTCCGCTCACCTCGGGTTGTGCCGCTTGGCCCCTATGGATGAGGAAATTTCACCTATGCCCGAAAATCAGAACAACTCCGTCGACACCGAACTCGCCACCGCGACCAGCCAGAGCGACGTCGAGACTTCTGAAACGGCTGCCCCCGCAGCCGGCTCCGCCCCGGAATTCACCGAGGCTCCTGCGAACGTTGTAGCACCGGCCGCCGAGGCTGCCCCGCAGGCAGAGACCAAGACCGAGGCCACCTCCGCCCCGGCAAAGGACGAGGACGCCGAGGAAGAAGGCGTCAAGTTCGTGGACCTCGGCATCGACGGCCGCGTCCTGGCCGCCCTGCAGGACGTCGGCTACGAGAAGCCGTCCCCGATCCAGGCAGCAACGATCCCGCTGCTGCTCGAAGGCCGCGACGTCGTGGGCCTGGCCCAGACGGGTACCGGTAAGACTGCAGCATTCGCAGTACCGGCACTGTCCCGCCTGGCCGAGCTCCACGACCTCAACGGCCCGTCCCGCAAGACCCAGGCCCTGGTGCTGGCTCCCACCCGTGAGCTCGCGCTCCAGGTTGCCGAGGCCTTCACCTCCTACGCCAAGCACATCGACGACTTCACCGTCCTGCCGGTGTACGGCGGCTCCGCCTACGGCCCCCAGCTCGCCGGCCTGCGCCGCGGTGCCCAGGTTGTTGTCGGTACCCCCGGCCGCGTCATCGACCACATCGCCAAGGGTTCCCTGGACCTGTCCGAACTCCAGTACCTCGTGCTGGATGAGGCCGACGAGATGCTCCGCATGGGCTTCGCCGAAGACGTGGAGCAGATCTTCCAGCAGACCCCCGCGGGCCGCCAGGTTGCGCTGTTCTCCGCCACGATGCCGAGCCAGATCCGCCGGCTCTCCAAGCAGTACCTGAACAACCCGGCCGAGGTGCAGGTCAAGTCCAAGACCACCACGGGCGCCAACACCCGCCAGCGCTACCTGCAGGTCATGGGCCCGCACAAGCTCGATGCGCTGACCCGCATCCTCGAGGTCGAAGAGTTCGAAGGCGTCATCGCCTTCGTCCGCACCAAGATGGCCACCGAGGACCTCGCCGACAAGCTGCGCTCGCGCGGCTTCCAGGCTGCCGCCATCAACGGCGACATCCCGCAGCAGCAGCGTGAGCGCACGGTCGAGGCCCTGCGCGACGGCAAGATCGACATCCTGGTCGCCACCGACGTCGCCGCCCGCGGCCTGGACGTCGAGCGTGTCAGCCACGTGGTCAACTACGACATCCCGCACGACACCGAGTCCTACGTCCACCGCATCGGCCGCACCGGCCGTGCAGGCCGTTCCGGCGACGCGATCCTGTTCATGACCCCGCGCGAGAAGTACCTGCTGCGTTCCATCGAGAAGGCAACCCGCCAGCCGGTGGAGCAGATGCACCTGCCCACGGCCGAGACCGTCAACACGTTGCGCCTGGGCAAGTTCGCCGAGCGCATCACGGAGACCCTCGCGTCCGAGGACGTTGCAGCGTTCCGCGACCTGATCTCCTCCTACGAGGAAGAGCACAACGTGCCGGCCTCGGAAATCGCCGCCGCACTGGCCGTCATGGCCCAGGGCGGACAGCCGCTGCTGGTCAAGGAACTGCCGGCAGCGCCCGAGTTCCAGAAGCGCGAGCGCTCCAAGGACGGCTTCGGCTCACGCGGCCCGACCCGCACCCTGACCGAGGGCAACGCCACCTACCGGATCGCCGTCGGACGCCGCCAGCGCGTCATGCCGGGTTCCATCGTTGGCGCCATCGCCAACGAAGGCGGTATCTCCTCGGCCCAGATCGGCGGCATCGACATCCGCTCGGACCACTCCCTCGTGGAGCTCCCGGCGGACCTGAGCGCCGATCAGCTCAAGGCACTGTCCCGCACCCGGATCGGCGGCGAGCTGATCCACCTGGAGCTCGACAACGGCCGTAAGCCGGCCGGCGACCGCGGCTCCTACCAGGGCAACCGTGGCGGAGACCGTGGCGGCTACTCCGGCGGCAGCGGCAACTTCAAGGGCAACGGCGGCTTCAAGCGCGAATTCCGCAAGGGCGACGGCGAGCGGTCCTCCGCTGACCGTGGCGGCCGCTCCTTCAGCGAGCGTTCCGAGCAGCGCACCTTCGGCGCGGACACCCGCAAGCCCCGCACCGAAGGCGGCTTCAAGCCCCGCAACAAGTGGTAACCACTAGCACCATCTGAGAGCGGGCCGGCTCCCTGAGCCGGTCCGTTCTTGTTTAAGCATTCCGGCCCCGTGTTCGCTTCGTCACAGCCGCGGCCGCCGATTGGTCCCGGGAGCCGATCCGGGCCCCCAAAACGGCGCCGGGAGCCCGGATTTCCGCTGTTTCCGGCCGGTCCGGCGTCGTACGGCCGCCGATTTGTTGGTGGGCGAATCTTCCGGTAGAGTATTTACTCGTTGCCCCCCTAGCTCAGTGGTAGAGCGCGTTCTTGGTAAGAACGAGGTCACCGGATCGATTCCGGTGGGGGGCTCTGAATGAGGGCCTGTGTCAAGGCGGTTTTTGACCGGCTTAGCGCAGGTTTTCCTCATTTACGGCGGTGTAGCTCAGTTGGTTAGAGCGCACGACTCATAATCGTGAGGTCGGGAGATCGAGCCTCCCCACCGCTACAGACAAAACCCCCGGAATCATTGAGATTCCGGGGGTTTTTCTGTCTCCCCACTGTCAGTCATCGCTTCCCTTGTGCTTGTCGTCGCCGGGCTCGTTTTCGCCGTGTCCGCCGTGGTCGTCGCCCGGTTCGCTGGAGCCGGCAGGTGCCGGGGCGGGAACCGCGGTCCGGTCCTCGCCCGGTTCGCTGGAGCCGGCAGGTGCTGGGGCGGGGACCGCGTCCTCGGTGGCGGAGGGACTCGGCGAGGAGGCCGGGCTGCGGTCCTCGGTTCCGGACGTGCTGCCCGTGGATGTGGGGGAGCCGGAAGCGGCGGTGGTGGCGTTTTGCGGCAGGAGGACGGTATTGGCGGGGTTCGTTGTTCCGGCCGGTGAGCCGTTCAAGGTCTGGGCGTTGACTGCAAGGGCCGCGGATCCGGTGAGCAGGACACCGGCTGCCGTGAGGACGAGGACTGTTTTAGTTTTCATGTCTCCACCCTAGGAATCCGTGGGAAAGGACGGGTCTTGGGGAAATCCAAGAGTTGTCCAAGTTTGCGCCCCCGATCAGCCAACTCACGCGGATTGCGGCAGAATTCGCGGCAGGCAGGAACATAATCAGGTATGCAGATCCTGGTAGTGGAGGATGACGAATCAGTTGCCACCGGAGTCCTTGACGGACTGGGCCGGGCCGGCTTCGGGGCCAGCCACGTCGGAACTGGCGGCCAGGCCCTGGAGGTGGTCCGCGCGTCCAGTCCCGATTTTGTCCTTCTGGACCTGGGGCTGCCGGACATGGACGGCACCGATGTGTGCCGCGCCATTCGGGCGCTGACCTCGATTCCGATCATCGTGGTCAGTGCCCGGGATGAAGAGATTGACCGGGTCCTGGCGCTGGAACTGGGCGCCGATGACTATCTGGTCAAGCCGTTCGGGATGCGGGAACTCATCGCGAGAATCCGGGCGGTGGCGCGCCGCTCCGAAGAACGGCTCCCGGATGGCCGGCCCGGGACGGAGCTCAGCAGGAACATCGGCGGCCTGAGTATTGACCAGCGCTCGCGCCGCGTGCTCCTGGACGGAGCCGAGGTTTATCTGACCGCCAAGGAGTTCGAACTCCTGTATTTCCTGGCCGCCGACCCCGGCGCGGTGTTCGAGCGCCGGGAAATCCTGCGAGCGGTCTGGGACGGCGACTGGTACGGCACCACGAAGACCGTGGATGCCCACATTGCCGGAATCCGCAAAAAGCTCGGTGACCCCCGCTGGATCGAGGCCGTCCGCGGCGTCGGGTTCAGGCTCGGGGTGCCTGGATGAGATGGCGGCTGATCGGCGCCTTCATGCTCATCACCTTGCTGGTGGTCCTGGTCCAGGACATTCCGCTGGGAAACTATCTGGTCCGTGTGGAACGGGAGCGCCTCACCACGTCCCTTGAACGCGACGCTTTTCTCCTGGCCGGCCGGGCCGGCGACGCGTTGAAAGCCGGCGGTCCACTGCCTCCGGAAGTCGCGGCCGACGTGCGCCGGTATGGGGAGGCGGGCGGGGCCCGTGTGGTGATCGTCGACGCCGTCGGGACGGCCGTGGCGACCTCGGACGACGATCAGGCGGCCACCGGATCGCCCTACAGTTCGCGGCCCGAGATCGCCTCCGCACTGACCGGTCAGATCAACGCGGGCCAACGGTATTCCCAGACACTGGGCCTGGACCTGCTCTACGTCGCCGTTCCCGTCCTCAGCGGTGAGAAGATTTCCGGCGTCGTCCGGCTGACGTATCCGGCGTCGGTCGTGGCCGAGCAGGTGAACGGCCAGCTGCGTACCATCTGGACTGTCGCCGGAACCACGGTACTGCTCGCCGGCATCCTGGCCTACGTCATGGCCGGCGCCGTGACCCGGAGACTCCAGCGGCTGCGGGACGCCACGGAACTGCTCGCCGACGGAAACCTGGACACCCGAACCGACGAAGGGGGCGCCCCCGAGATCAAAGCCCTCGCGGGTTCCTTTAACCGCATGGCGGACCGGATGAAACACCTGCTCGAGCAACAACGCGGCTTCGCTTCCGACGCCTCCCATCAGCTCCGCACCCCGCTGACGGGGCTGCGGCTCAGGCTCGAGAACGCCCACGACACGATCCCCGCCGACCCGGAAGCGGGCCGGACCATGGTGGCCGCCTCGCTGGAGGAGACGTACCGGCTGCAGCGCATCATCGACGGGCTGCTGTTGCTCAGCAAGGCCGAAGGCAGCCCGGCCGCGCCGGTCACCACCGACCTCGTCGAGGCAGCGAAGGCCCGCAAGGAACAATGGGAGGCCCTCGCCGAGGAGACCGGTGTGCGCCTGAGCCTGGACGGCCCGCCTGCGGCAGACATCCTGATCCTGCCCGGGGCCGCCGAGCAAATCATCGACAACCTGATCGACAACGCCCTCGCCGTCGCCCCGCCGGGGTCACTGATCCAGCTCGTGGTCTCCCACGGTGAACAGCCAGGCACCATCGAACTGCACATCCTGGACGAGGGCCCCGGGCTTTCCCCGGAAGACTGCGAACGGGCATTTGGCCGTTTCTGGCGCGGCACCCAGGGCGGCGAGGGCAGCGGCCTCGGTTTGTCCATCGTGCACCAACTGGCCCGGGCCAGCGGGGCAGAAGCAACACTCAGGCCCAGGGCCCCCGGGCCCGCACCGGGCACCACCGGCCTGGACGCCTGCGTGCAATTCAGATCAGCCTAAAAATCAACGGCGTCAGCGCAGTGCGGGCACGCCCGGACACCGGCTGAATCGTCTCCTGGTCAGCCGTGTGCCTTCCCGCAACGCGCGCCCGTGACAAGAGGCACTTTTCGCCGTAGCTTTGCAGCAACTGACGGTTGGGGATATCAGTGGACCTTCTTGGCACCATCATGGCTCCGTTCAAATGGCTGGTCTCAGCCATGATGGCGGGCTTCCATGACGGACTCAGCGCCATCGGCATGCCGGCGGCCAGCGGCTGGACCTGGACGCTGTCCATCATTGGGCTGGTGCTGGTGATCCGC
Source organism: Arthrobacter sp. 05T410 (assembly GCF_056396505.1). Classification (NCBI taxonomy): domain Bacteria; kingdom Bacillati; phylum Actinomycetota; class Actinomycetes; order Micrococcales; family Micrococcaceae; genus Arthrobacter; species Arthrobacter sp. 05T410. Next base: position 321,625 of record NZ_JBFTLP010000003.1, read on the forward strand.
GCCGCCCTGATCCCGGTGTTCCTCAAACAGGTCAACGTCCAGCAGCGCATGAGGCGGTTGCAGCCGGACCTGAAGAAGCTCCAGGACAAATACAAAGGCAAGACCGATCCGCTCTCCCGCCAGGCCATGGCGCAGGAACAGATGGCCCTCTACAAGGCGCACGGCACCAACCCGTTCTCCGCCTGCCTGCCCCTGCTGATCCAGATGCCCTTCTTCTTCGCGCTGTTCCAGATGCTGTCCGGCATCAGCGCCGCGGCCGGCCAGGGCGAAGCCGTCGGGGCCATGAGCCCCGAACAGGTCGCGCAGTTCGACGAGTCCACGATTTTCGGCGCCCCGCTCTCGGCCTCGCTGCTGCACGGCGTCGGCGGCAGTCAGCTCTCGGTGTGGATCCTCTCCATTGCGATGATCCTGGCCATGACGGCCTCGCAGCTCATCACGCAGCGGCAGATCATGGCCAGGAGCTTGTCCGGCGAGGCCGTGGCGCCTCCGTTCATGGGCCCGCAAAAGGTGCTGCTGTACAGCCTGCCGGTCGTCTTCGGTGTGGGCGGGATCTTGTTCCCCATCGGCGTCCTGATCTACTGGACCACCACCAACTTGTGGACCATGGGGCAGCAGTTCGCTGTCCGGTGGGACAGAATGGGACCATGACGCGCATCGCAATTATCGGCGGCCACGGCAAGGTGGCTTTGGAACTGTCCAGGATCCTCGCGGCGGAAGGGCACGGGGTGACCTCCTTTATCCGCAACCCGGACCATGCGGCCGACGTCACGGACACCGGCGCCACACCGGCGCTGCTGGATGTGGAGAACGCGACGACGGCGCAGATCGCCGGAGCCCTCCGCGGACACGACGCCCTGGTGTGGTCGGCCGGAGCCGGCGGCGGCAGCCCCGAACGGACCTACGCCGTGGACCGCGACGCCGCGATCCGTTCCATGGACGCCGCGGCGGAAGCCGGCGTCAGCAGGTACGTCATGGTGTCCTATTTCGGGGCCGGGCCGGACCACGGAGTCCCCGCGGACAACGGCTTCTTCGCCTATGCCGAAGCCAAGGCCGCGGCGGATGAGTACCTGCGCGGTTCAGGCCTTGACTGGACCGTCCTGGGCCCCGGAACGCTGACCGCGGGACCCGGCAACGGGATGATCGACGTCGACCCCGCCGACACGTCCGACGGCACCGAAACCGCCCGGGCCAACGTCGCCCTGGTGGCGGCGGCGGTCCTCGGGCTGCCGGCCACGATCGGGCGCACCATCGAGTTCCGGGACGGCACGCTCCCGCTCGCGGCAGCGCTGGAAACGTTGGGCTAGCCCAGGACTCTTCCCGATAGGGTGGTGGGGGCGGTCCGCGCATCCACCCGGGATGCCCCGGCCCGCCTCCGGGGAAAGCGGGCACATGGATCAGTTGGCACTCATCGTTGGACTTCTGCTGGCTACGGTGGGCGCTGTCGGTCTCGGAGAGAAGCTGCGGCTGCCCTACCCGGTGCTGATGCTGATCCTGGCCGTTGCCCTGACGTTCATCCCCGGCTTCCCGGAGATCCAGATCCCGCCCGAGCTGATCCTGCCCATTTTCCTGCCTCCGCTGCTCTTCGCGACAGCGCAGCGCAGTTCGTGGGCTGTTTTCCGGGTCCGCTGGCGCACGTTGCTGATGCTTGCCGTCGCGCTCGTGGTGGTCTCGACGGCGGTGGTCGCGGGCGCGGCCTGGCTCATGATCCCGGGCATCGGCATACCGGCCGCGATCGCCTTGGGCGCCATGGTGGCCCCGCCCGATCCCGTGGCCGTGGACTCCATCGCCAGCCGGGTCCACATGCCGCGGCGGCTCATCAACGTGCTCCAGAGCGAGGGCCTGTTCAACGACGCCGCCGCCATCGTCATCTTCCAGGCGGCCGTGGCCGCGGCCGTCGCCGGCACCAAGATCGCCTCGGACGTTGTCCTCCAGTTTGTCCTGGGAGCTGCGATCGCGGTGGTTGTGGGGATCGGCATGGGCTGGCTCACGAGCCTGATCACCCGCCTGGTGACCTCCATGGTGGCCCGGAGCGCCGTCACCCTGGTGGTGCCGTTTGCCGCCTACATCTTGGCCGAGGAGGTGCACGCCTCCGGGGTGATCGCCGTCGTCGTCACCGCGCTGGAAATGCAGCGCCACTCCCGGCCCGGGGAGGCCGCGGAGAGGGTCACCCGCACCGCGTTCTGGGACGTCGTGGAACTGCTGGTCACCGGCCTGGCGTTCGGTCTGGTGGGGCTGGAAGTACGGCAAGTCATCCACGACGAAGGCAGCGGCGTTTTCGGCATGGTCGGGACGGCCGCGGTGGTGTGCGTCCTGGTGTTCGCCGCACGCTTCGCCTGGCTGGCCATGATGTCCGGCCTCTCCCGGGCGAGGAAGGATGTTCTGCGCCCTACTTCGGCCAAGGACGTGCTGATACTCACGTGGTGCGGCATGCGCGGCCTGGCCACCTTGGCGCTGGCCCTGGCTCTTCCGCTAACCGTTGCGGACGGCACGCCGTTCCCGGCCCGCAGCGAGCTGCTGGTGATCGCCTGCGCTGTGCTGCTGGCCACCCTGGTGCTGCCCGGGCTGACGCTGCCGTGGCTCATGCGTGTCCTGAAGGCGTCCGAGGACGGTTCCGAAGAACGCGACGCCGCCCGCGTGTTGGCAAGCCGGGCGCAACAGGCAGCGATCGCGGCCCTGAAGGACAACGAGCTCATGAAGGAGCTGCCGGCGGATAAGGTGGCGCTCGTGAAGGAGAAAATGACCCGGCTGCACGCCGAGCTGCTGGACGGGAGCCTGCGGCATGAAAGCGCGGGGGAGCAGCGCAAGCGCGGCCGGGAACTGGCGATCGCGGTGCAGACGATCGCCCTCGATGCGGCCCGCCGGGAAGTCGTAGCGGCCCGTAACGAGCCGGGCATGGACCCGGAAGTCGCGGACCGGGTGCTGCGGCAGCTGGACCTGCGCACCATGATCATGCCGGACTAAGGCAACGGATCCGGGTCAGCCCCGCGCGGGGAGGGCCAGCTCCAAGGCATTCGCCTCGACGTAGTCCAGGGCGTGCCGGACCGCGCCCGCCGTGACGATCGCGTCGCCCAGGGGTGAGACTGTCACCCGCGGGGGAGTCGCGGTGAAGCGGGGAAGCAGCGCTGTGATGCCGGGCAGGAGCGCCCCGGCGGACTCGGCGACGGCGCCGCCGATCACCACCTGCTCGGGGTTGATCAGGCTCGCGATCGAGGCGATGACCCGGGCCATGCGCTCCGAAATCCGGTCCAGGATGGCCAGGGCCGCCGGGTCTCCCGCGGCCGCGTCCGCGAAGACGCGCGGCGCACTGGCAGGGCCGCCCGCGGAGGGCCCGCCGCCGGCCGCCGACCACTGCCGCACCAGGGCGGCGATGCCGTCGCTGGAGCCAACACCCTCCACCATGTCCAGATAGCCCATCTCGCCGGCGGCCCCGCCGCGGCCGTGGAGCAGGCGGCCGGATTCCATCACGCCGGCGCCGAGGCGTTCGCCGGCCAGGAGCACCACCAGATCATCCACGCCCACGCCGGACCCGCGCCAGCGCTCACCGAGCGCAGCCAGGTTGGCGTCGTTCTCCAGGAGCACGGTCCAACCGTGCAGCTCCTTCAGCGCGGAGCGGAGCCCGACGTCGAACAGGCTCCAAAACCGCTGCGTCACCAGAACGTTGCCGTCGCGGTCCACCGGCGCTGCGATCCCGGCGCCGACGGCCAGGACCCTGCCCGGGTCAGCTCCCGCCGCTTCCAGCGCCTCGCGGCAGGCGAGATCGACGACGCCGATCCGCTCCTGCGCGGGGATGTCCGCCGCGCGGAAGCTCCCGCTGGAACGGCCGATCACCGTGCCGCGGAGGTCGGCCACGGCGGCGGTGGTGGTCGCGGCACCAATGTCCAGGCCCAGCACGAAACCCGCTTCCCGGTTGAAGGCAAAGCGCCGGGCCGGCCGGCCCTTCCGCGGACTGGCAGGGTCTGCCGGCTGGTCCTGCTCCACTATCCAGCCCCGGCCGATCAGGTCCTCGCAGACGGCAATCACCGAGGCCCGTGTCAGCCCGGTCAGGGCCATCAGCTCGGTTCCGGTGGCCACATCGGCGCCGCGGATGTGGCGCAGCACTGCCTGGGCGTTGACGCGGCGCAGCAGCTGCGGCGTGGCGGCGGCTGCGTGCGGCATCACTTCTTGACCTCTTCTGTCCCCGGACCCATAATTGTTCAGGCAATATATTTAGCTTGTATCTAAATTACCAGAAGCCCTCCCAGACCCGAAGGAATCTCCTTTGACCAACACCGCCACGCTGGCAACCCTGTCCGGTTCCGATCTCGCCGCCGACCCCAACTGGTGGCGCCAGGCATCGGTGTACCAGATCTACCCGCGGAGCTTTTCGGACTCCAACGGTGACGGCCTGGGCGACATCAAGGGCATCACCGCCAAGGTCCCGTACCTGAAGGAACTCGGGATCGACGCCGTCTGGCTCTCCCCGTTCTACCCCTCGGCGCTCGCCGACGGAGGCTACGACGTCGACGACTACCGCGACGTGGACCCCAAGCTCGGCACCCTGGCGGACTTCGACGAGATGTCCGCCGCGCTGCACGCCGCCGGCATCAAGCTCATCGCCGACATCGTCCCCAACCACTCCTCGAACCGGCACGAGTGGTTCCAGGAGGCCCTGGCCTCCCCGCGCGGCTCCGCCGCCCGCGAGCGCTACATCTTCCGCGACGGCCTCGGCGAAAACGGCGAACTCGCGCCGTCGGACTGGGAATCCGTCTTCGGCGGCCCCGCCTGGGAGCGCATCACCGAGCCCGACGGCACGCCCGGGCAGTGGTACATGCACATCTTCGCCAAGGAACAGCCGGACCTGAACTGGGCCAGCCGGGAAATCCGCGACGACTTCCTCAAGACGCTCCGCTTCTGGTCCGACCGCGGCGTGGACGGCTTCCGCGTCGACGTCGCCCACGCGCTGACCAAGGACCTCACCGAGCCGCTGATCTCCAAAGTGGAGCTCAGTGCCGCCAACACCGGAACGGACGGCTTCCCGGACGGCTCGCACCCGTTCTGGGACCGCGATGAAGTCCACGAGATCTACGCCGAATGGCGCGAGGTGTTCAACGAGTACAACCCGCCGCGCACCGCCGTCGCCGAGGCTTGGGTGCACGCCACCCGCCGCGCCCGTTACGCCAGCCCGGAGGGCCTGGGCCAGGCGTTCAACTTCGACCTCCTGCAGGCCGACTTCGCCGCAGGCGAGTTCCGCGAAATCATCGCCCGGAACCTCGCCGAGGCCACCGAGTCCGGTGCCTCCTCCACCTGGGTTTTCTCCAACCACGACGTCGTCCGCCACGCCACCCGCTACGGCCTGCCCCAGGGCGGCGGCAAGCACGCCCAGGGCCAGGACGGCAAGGGCTGGCTGCTGGCCGGCGCCCCCGTCGAGGAGCTCGACGTCGAACTCGGCCTGCGCCGGGCCCGCGCCGCGACCTTGCTGATGCTGGCCCTGCCGGGATCGGCCTACCTGTACCAGGGCGAGGAACTGGGCCTGCAGGAAGTCACGGAGATCCCCGACGCCGAGCGCCAGGACCCCACCTTCTTCCGGAACAAGGGCGTGGAGATTGGCCGCGACGGCTGCCGCGTGCCCCTGCCCTGGGCCCCGGAGGGCACCTCGTTCGGCTTTGGCGCCGGCGGGGCACACCTGCCGCAGCCGGCCTGGTTCAGCCGCTACGCGGTGGCAGCCCAGGACGGCGTGGAAGGGTCCACCCTCGAGCTCTACCGCACGGCCCTGAAGCTGCGCCGCGAACTGCAGACCTCGGAGGAACTGCAGTGGCAGGAATCCGGCAGCGCCGACGTCCTGCGCTTCAGCCGTCCCGGCGGCTGGCAGACGGTGACCAACTTCGGCGACGCGCCGGTTGACCTGCCGGCCGGCGAGGTGCTGGTCAGCAGCGGCCCGCTGGATGGCGGGCAGCTGCCGGCCAACACCACCGTCTGGCTGCGGTGAGCCCCGCACCGCAGGCTTCGCCCGGCACGCCCGCCGGCGCCGGGAACCTTCCCCAGGAACTCGTCTACGGCTGCATGGGCCTGGGCGGCGACTGGTCGGCCGAGCCGTACTCGTCCGCGCACGTGGACGAGGCGGCCGCGGCCGTCGAAGCCGCCCTGAACGCGGGCATCACACTGTTCGACCACGCGGACATCTACACCAACGGCAAGGCCGAAGCCGTCTTCGGCGAGGTCCTGGCCCGCACCGCCGGGCTGCGGGAGAAAATCCGGCTGCAGACCAAGTGCGGCATCCGGCTCAACGAGCAGGGCCTGGAGGCCTACTACGACCTCAGCCGGGACGGCATCCTGGAGCGGGTCAACGAAAGCCTGGCCCGGCTCCGGACGGACTACGTCGACGTGCTCATGCTGCACCGCCCGGATCCCCTGATGGATCCGGCGGAGGTGGCCTCCGCCGTCGGGCAGCTCATGGCCGAAGGCAAGGTGCGGGCCGTGGGCGTGTCCAACATGTCGGGCCCGCAGATCGAGATGCTGCAGGACCGGCTCGAGGTTCCCGTGGTGGGCAACCAGCTCGAAATGAGCCTGCTGAAACGGGCGTGGCTGGAAAGCACAGTGCTCGTCAACCATGCCGAGGGCACGGACTACAGCTTCCCGCACGGGACCGTCGAGCACTGCGTCCGGAACGGCATCCGGCTGCAGGCATACGGGTCGCTGGCCCGCGGCCTCTACACCGGGGCGCCGGCGGCCGCGAGGACGCCGGCCGAGGAGGCCGCCACCTCCCTCGTGGCCGCCCTGGCCGCCGAGAAGGGGACCACGGGGGAAGCGATCGTGCTCGGCTGGCTCATGAGGCACCCTGCCGGGATTGCGCCCGTGATCGGCACCGCGAACCCGGACCGGATCCTCGCCTGCGCCGGAGCCGCCGAGGCCGCCGCGGCGATGACCCGCGCCGAGTGGTACGGGCTCTGGGTCGCGGCCCGGGGAAGCAACATCCCCTAGCCTGTCCGTCCCACCCAACTGGCCGGCAGCCGAGGCCGTTGGGAGCCCGAAAACGGCTTCTGCTGCCGGCCAGCTGGGTGTGGACGTGATTTTGGTCGTAATGGTCGCCGCTGAGGGCCGGATCGCTTAGCGGCAAGTGCCCCCGGGCGACTAGCGTAGATGCATGACCTCTACCACCACCGCCGAATCACTTCGGCCCCAACGCAACATCCCGGCCGACATCGCCCGCTCCTGGCTGCTGGTTAACGCGATGAAGACCGATCTCTTCGACCAGTCCGCCGTCTCCCGGGCCGATGCGATCATCCTCGACATCGAAGACGCGGTGGACCCCTCGCAGAAGGACGCCGCCCGCGCCAACGTCGTGAACTGGCTGACAGCCGGCGGCAGCGCGTGGGTCCGGATCAACGACGCCACCAGCCCGTTCTGGGCCGACGACCTCGCCGGCCTGCGCGGCACCCCCGGCCTGCTGGGCATCATGCTGGCCAAAACCGAATCGGCCGACCAGGTCACGGAGAGCTTCCACCGGATGGACGGCAAGACCCCGGTGATCCCCCTGGTCGAGTCCGCCGTCGGCATCGAGGAAGCCAACAACATCGCCAAGGCCCAGGGCGCCTTCCGCCTGGCCTTCGGCTCGGGCGACTTCCGCCGCGACACCGGCATGGCGGCCACCGCGGAAGCCATGGCCTACCCCCGCGCCAAGCTCGTTGTGGCCAGCCGCGTGGGCAACCTCCCCGGCCCCATCGACGGCCCCACCGTCGGCACGAACCACCCGATCCTGCGCGAACAGACCGGCATCACGGTGATGATGGGGATGACCGGGAAGCTCTGCCTCGCAATCGACCAGACCCCGGTCATCAACGAGGTCATCAGCCCCACGCCGTCCGACGTCGCCTGGGCCACCGACTTCATGGCCGACTTCGAAGCCAACGGCCGCGTCATCCGGGACGGCTCCGACCTGCCGCGCCTGGGCCGGGCCGAGAAGATCATGAAGCTCGCGGTAGCCTTTGGCGTGCAGCCGGCCCTGTAGCCGCCACACCACTCGAGGAGACCCCGTGACCGATACCCGCTATCTGGTGCACGGGGTCTTTTGGGATGCTCCGGCGCCCGGGCCCGCCGCAGCGTCCGGCGGCAGGCCGCCGGCGATGCGCCTGCAGGACCCTGGCGGCGCCCTCACCGCAGTGACGCTCGACGCCGGCACCCGCCTCGGTTTCCGGCTCGCCGCCCCGGGGAAACAGTGCCTTGGGCATCACTTGGTGCACGGACCCGCGGACCGGGACCACGTCCTGTGCCCGGACCGGGCTCCCGCCGCCAGGGGCAGCCAGTGCGGGCGGTGCTTCGTCCTGGATGAATTCCGGCTGATCCATGACTTCCACCGCGGCGGCCGGGTCCCGCCGGGCCTGCGCGCGTACCTGATGCAGCCGCACTGGCTCTACGTCGCCACCTTCGCCAACGGGGCCAGCAAGGTCGGCACCGCGTCCCACCGGCGCAAATGGAACCGGCTCGCCGAGCAGGGCGCCGTCGTCGCCCGGTACGTCGCCCGTGCCGAGGACGGCCGCGTGGTCCGCCTCCTTGAAGACATGATCACGCGCGAGGCCGGGCTGCCGCAGCAGGTCCGCGCTGCCGCCAAGGCCGCTGCGCTGCTCGCCCCGGCAGCCGCCGTCGACCTCGACGCCCTGAACGGACGGCTGGCAGGGGAGGCCCGGACCCTGATTGCCGGTGCCGGCGGGGAGGGCTTCGCGGTGGTGGATGAGCGGTGGGCCCGGCCGGAACTCTCCGCGAAGGCCTGCGCCCCGGCCGCCCGGCATGCTTATCCGCACGACCTGGCGGCCGGAGCGCACGGGTTCCGGATCGACGCGCTGAGCGGCAGCATTGCCCTCGCGGCGCTGGATGGCAGCGGACTGGAATTCGTGGTGAACCTGGGCCAGCTCAAGGCCCGGGTGATCGAACTCGGTGACCACGGCTCGGATGTCCCGGCCGTGCAGGAAGCCTTGTTCTGACGCTGGAATTGCCTCGCGACGCGCAAATTACCGGGCGCGCCCGTTTCCCGCGCCGGCAGGCAATGTGAGTGTCGCCAGGAATTTTGCGGCTCGCGGTGTCGTCCGGCCGTCCCGGTAGACTGGCACGGTGCTGAATGAATTCTGGGCCACCGCGTCAACCACCTACAAGGTGATCGTCTTCAGCGCCATGGGCCTGATCGCCCTCGGCATCATCCTCAGCGTGGTGGGCAACAGCACCGGCAACCAGCCCCTTGCCCTCGCCTCACTGGCAGTGATCGGACTCGGCCTGGTCCTGCACATTGCCGGGCTTGTGGTCCGCGGCCAGGCGATCCGGAAAAACCTCAAGCGCTAGCGGCCGCGTTCCGCACCACATGGCTCCGGGCATGCTCCACCGCGTCCGGGAGGGATGTGAACAGGTGCTTGTGATGCCGCAGTGAGCGGATGACCCCCACATTGGTCACGAGCTCCAGATGCTGCGGCTGGACCCCCTTCAGCAGGACCGTGACCCCGCGCAGCTCCAGCGCGGAGACCACCTCAACGAGCATGTGGGCGCCCGTGGCGTCCAGCATCCGCAGCTGGGAGAGCCGGATGACGGCCACCTGGATGTCCCTGACCTGGCTGATCTCCTGCAGGACCCGCTCCGCTGCACCGAAGAACATGGCCCCGTCCAGCCGGAAGATGGCGATGTGCTCGTCGCCCGGAACAGGCGGCCCCGGGATGTCCTCGCGCCGGACCCCGCTCAGGGAAGCGAATGTCCGCAGCGTGAACACGGCGGCCGCGGCGAGTCCGATCTGGATGGCCACAATGAGGTCGAAGGCGACGGTAATGAGGGCGGTGACCACGAAGACCGCGGCGTCGGCCCGGGTGGAGCGCAGGATCGCCGTGACGGTGTGCCGCGAGACCATGCGGACGGCCGTGACCATGAGGATGCCGGCCAGCGCCGCCAGCGGGATCCTGCCGACAAGCCCCGCCGCCAGGTAGATGATGGCCAGCAGCACCAGGGCGTGCACCACCGCGGAGAGCCGGGTCTTGGCCCCGGAACGGACGTTCACGGCGGTCCGGGCGATCGCGCCCGTGGCGGGCATGCCGCCGAAGAATCCGGCAGCGATCGAGGCCAGCCCCTGGCCGGTGAGCTCCCGGTCCGGGCTGTACGCGCCGGACGGACGGCCGTCGGGGCCGACCATGCCGGCGGCCACCCGGGCCGAGAGCAGGGATTCGATGGCGGCGAGCGTCGCGATGGACACGGCCGGCATCAGCAGGCCTCCCAGCGCGGCCGGATCGACAGAGGGCATCGAGGGCGCCGGCAGGGAGTGCGGAAGCGCGCCGATCCGCGGTATGTCCAGCGCCAGCATCTCCGCCGCCGCAGTGGTGAGCAGCACCGCGATCAGGCTCGCGGGCAGGGCCTTGTTCAGCCTGGGCAGCAGGTACATCACGGCCGCGACGCATGCCACCACCGCGAGCGTCTCCAGCACGGTCGGCATGGTGGCCTGCGACGCGCTCTCGACGGCGGCCAGGAGGGTGTTGTGGCCCGGCGTTCCCTCGGTGCCCGTGGCCAAGGGAACCTGCTGGAGGAAAATGATGGCGGCGATGCCGAGCGTGAAACCCTCCACGACCGGCCACGGGATGAACGCGACGGCCCGGCCCAGCCCGCTGGCGCCCAGGACCACGACCAGCAGCCCGGCCAGTACAGAGACCAGGGCAATGCTGCCGACGCCGTGGACGGCGACCACCGGGGCCAGGACCACCACCATGGCGCCGGTCGGGCCGGAGACCTGGACGTTGGATCCGCCCATGACGGCGGCGACAAGTCCTGCCACCACTGCGGTGATGAGTCCGGCCTCCGCCCCGACCCCGGAACTGACCCCGAAGGCCAGGGCCAGGGGGAGCGCCACAATGCCAACCGTGATGCCGGCGAACAGGTCCGTCTTCCAGGCGGACCTCAAGAGCTCGTAGTCGCGGCGGGACGGCACAAACCGGGCGAAGCGTCCCCGTGCCGTGGCAGATGTCGTCGCCGGGTCTGCTGCCTGGGCCGCGCTCACGTTGCCGCGGCGTCGAGGTGGCCGGTACTGTCGGCGTCGCCCGCGCGGTCGAGGTGGCCTGCCGGCAGCTCCTGCGCTATCCGGAGCTGTTCGCTGGAACCGGCCAGGGTGTCCAGCAGGAAGACCCGGGCGATCGCGAGCAGCTCCTTGATCTTGGGATGAGCCAGCCGGTAGGTCACGACATTCGCCGTCCGGACCGATGTCACCACACCGTGCCGGCGCAGCGTGCCCAGATGCTGGGACAGGTGCGAGGGCTCCAGCCCCGTCTCGGCGAGCAGGTAACTGACCGGTGCCGTATTGTCCGGCGCGGCCGCCAGAAGCTCGAGGATCCGGATTCGGGCCGGGTGCGCCAGGGCTTTGAACAGGTTGGCCTTGATTTCATACAGGGGGGTCTGAGCGGCGGAGATCATGGCGGGGAAACACTTTCTCGCATCCGTTCGCGGCCGGGGTCCGGCGGCGCCCTCGGCGATACGGATTGATGGATTGATGTTTTCATCATATCGCGCCGGTCAAGACCCGCCGGAGCGCCCGTCAGTGCCCGTCCGGTCCCCGGCGCGCACCCTGTCACGAAGCCGGACGGCTCCGGGCGTGGCGATAGGCTGGAACCATGACTATCAATCCGGACCTGCAGGGGCGCAGCTACCCTGCCGCAGAGGTGTATGACGTCGGCCGCGAGAAGATCCGCGAGTTCGCGCGCGCGGTCAAGGCCACCCACCCCGCCCACTTCGATGTTGCCGCCGCCGAGGCGCTGGGTCACAGGGACCTCGTGGCGCCGCCGACCTTCGCCATTATCGTCGCGCAGCGAGCCGACGCGCAGCTGATCGAGGATCCGGAATCCGGGATCGACTTCTCCCGCGTGGTCCACGCCGACCAGCGGTTCACGCACCACCGCCCGATCATCGCGGGGGACCGGTTGGTCGCCGAACTGCACGTCGACGGCGTCCGCGCCATGGGCGGCGGAGCCATGATCACCACCCGCTCGGAAATCTTCGCGCTGGCCCCCGGCGATGCCACCGATGCCACCGGTGTCCGGGAGCCGGTCGCCACCACCACCTCGTCCATCCTGGTCCGCGGAGAGGGACAGTAGCCATGAGCATCGACATCGCAGCACTCACGGTCGGCCAGGACATTGGCAGCCGCAGCATTACCGTCACCCGCACCGACCTCGTCAAGTACGCCGGCGCATCCGGTGACTTCAACCCGATCCACTGGAACGAGGCCTTCGCCACCGGCGTCGGCCTGCCGGGCGTGATCGCGCACGGCATGTTCACCATGGGTGCGGCCGTCCAGCTCGTGACCGACTGGGCCGGCGATCCCGCCGCCGTCGTCGACTTCCAGACCCGCTTCACCAAGCCGGTTCCCGTCGCCGACACGACGGGGACACCGGAGGCCGGTGCCGTGATCGAGGTCAGCGGGGCCATCGGGGCCCTCGACGCCGACGCCGGCACCGCCCGCGTCGACCTCACGGTCGTCTCGGCCGCCCAGAAGGTCCTCGTCAAGGCCCAGGCCGTCGTCAGGGTGGCCTAGCCCATGGCTTTGCTGTGAATCTGGCTGCTGTGAGCAAGGAAGTCTTCGTCCCGCCCGCCGAGATCACGCACTGGCGAAACGCCGTGGTGGTGGCCTACGCCGCGAGCGGAATCGCCTTTTCCACCTGGGTGTCCCGGCTGCCGGCCATCCGCGACGGTCTGGACCTGACCCCGGGCACGATCGGGCTGCTCCTGCTCTGCATGACGGCGGGATCCTTCGTGTCCGTGTCCGCCTCGGGCCTGATTGTCCTTCGTCTTGGCTCCAAGCGCACCATCCGGATCGGCAGCATCATGGTCGGATTCGGGCTGGCGCTGGCAGGCTTCGGCACCTCGGTGCTCGCCAGCCCGGTGGCGGTTGCCGCGGGTCTGGCAATCATCGGGCTGGGCACCGCCAGCTGGAACACCGCGTCCAACGTCGAAGGGGCGGCGGTGGAACGCGCCGTCCGGCGGCACATCATGCCCCGGCTGCACGGCTCCTTCAGCCTGGGCACTGTTGCGGGCGCCGGGCTGGGCGCCTGGGCTGCCGCCGCCGGGATCCCCGTCTTCCTGCACCTGGCAGTGGTGGGCCTGCTGGTGGCCGGCTCGGTGACCACCGCGGCGGCCTGGTTCCGGGCGGACATCACGCCCCTCGAGGCGGAGCGGCCCTTCAAGGCGTCCGGGACAGACACCTTCGAGGATCCTTCCACCGGTCCCATCCCGATCGTCCGGCAGGCGGACGCGGTCCCGGAGCCGCCGCTGGACAACAAACGCCTCATTGCCCAGGCCTGGCGTGACAGGCGCACCCTGCTGCTGGGCGTGCTGGTCCTCGGGCTGGCCCTGGCCGAAGGAGCGGCGGGGGACTGGGTGGCGCTGGCGCTGGCCGACGGCCACGGCCAAACCGACGCCGCCGGAGCTGCCGGGTACGGGCTGTTCGTCACCTTCATGACCATCGGCCGCTTCGCCGGCACCCTGGTCCTGGACCGCTTCGGCCGGGTCCCGGTGATGCGCTGGTGCGCCGCGCTGGCGGTTCTGGGCCTCGGCCTGTTCGTCTTCGCCCCGGTACCGTGGCTGGCCTACGTGGCCCTGGCCATCTGGGGACTCGGCGCGTCCCTGGGCTTCCCGGTCGGCATGTCCGCCGCGGCCGACGATCCCGTCAAGGCCGCCGCGCGGGTGTCCGTGGTGTCCACGATCGGCTACGGAGCGTTCCTGTGCGGGCCGCCGCTGCTGGGTCTGCTGGCCGAGCACGTCGGCATTCTCCACTCGCTGCTGGGCGTCATGGTGATGCTGATCGTCAGTTTCCTGCTCTCCCCGGTGGCCCGCAAACTCCCCGCGCCCGTGCACGCGCCGGGACATTACAGCTAGCCAGGTGCGGCCAGTACCGGCTTAGCCGGGCGGATGATCCCGGCTAGGCTGGTCAGGTGACCCAGATCCAGCTCTCCGCCCTGACCACCTCCGCCGTCGGCGGCCCCGCCGGCAGCTATATCGAGGCCCGCACCGAGGCCGCGATCATCGACGCCGTGCGCACCGCGGACGCCGCCGGCCAGTCCCTGCTGATCATCGGCGGCGGCTCCAACCTGTTGGTGTCCGACGCCGGGTTCCCCGGCACGGTGCTGAAGATCGCCTCGGAGGGGTTCACCGTCGACGCCGAGGACTCCTGCGGCGGCGTGGCGGTGGTGGTCCAGGCCGGCCACAACTGGGACGCCTTCGTTGAACACGCCGTGAAGCATGCCTGGTCCGGCGTCGAAGCACTCTCCGGGATCCCCGGTGCCACGGGCGCCACCCCCGTGCAGAACGTCGGCGCCTACGGGGCCGACGTCTCCCAGACGATCGCCGTCGTGCGCACCTGGGACCGGGAACGCAACGCGGTGAAGACCTTCACGAATTCCGAACTCAAGTTCGGCTACCGGGACTCCATCCTTAAGCAGACCACCGTCAACGGCTCACCGCGCTATGTGGTGCTCACCGTGGAGTTCCAGCTCCCGCTCGGCCGGAAGAGCGCCCCGGTCCGCTACGCCGAACTCGCCCGGGTGCTCGGCGTCGAGCAGGGCCAGCGCGCCTACTCCACCGACGTCCGGCGCGAGGTGCTGCGGCTCCGGGCGTCCAAGGGCATGGTCTGGGACGCGGACGACCGTGACACCTACTCCACGGGATCCTTTTTCACGAACCCGATCGTGGCCGAGGACGTCGCGGCACGGCTGCCGCAGGAGGCCCCGCGGTACCCCGCCGGTGCGGACGGGCTGACCAAGCTCTCGGCGGCGTGGCTGATCGACCAGGCCGGGTTCGCCAAGGGCTTCGGCCTGGACCCGGACAGCGTCTCGGGCGGCCGGGCCTCGCTGTCCACCAAGCACACCCTTGCCATCACCAACCGGGGAGGGGCGAGCGCGGCGGACATGCTGGCCGTCGCGCGCGAGGTCCGCCACGGCGTCGTCGAACGTTTCGGCATTGAACTGCACCCGGAGCCGCTGCTGATCGGCGTCGATCTCTAGGGAAAGTCCGGCCCCAGGAAAAGGGCCGCTGCCCGGGCAAGGCCGGGGCAGCGCCGGCCGGGCACCGCCGCGCCCCGGCTACGGTTCCGTGTGGCGGGGTGCCACCTTGCTGAAAAGCATGAAGGTGAAACCGGAGGCCGCGGCCCCGAGCAGGAAGACCTGGCAGAACGCCACGGACTGGACGCTGGGCCCGCTTTGCAGCACCAGTCCGGCGCACGCAAACGCCACGGCGCCGGCGAGGAACGCCAGGGAGCCGAGCAGGAAGGCCTGTACGGTGGCCGGAAATTCGCCGCCATAGTCGAGCTGGAGCTCCCGGCCCTGCGGGGCGATGCTTCCGTGCTTCACGGCCGCCTGCACCCGTGCCTGAGACCGTGCCCGCGGCTGCAACGCCGCGGCCGTGACGAAGCTGGCCACGGACACCGCCATGGACGAGGCGGCCACCAGCTGCAGGGTGCTCATCATGGGCGAGAGCCGGGTACCGCTGGCGATGGCGACGGCGAGCCCGGCAGCCATGCCGGCGGCGCTGGACGCCCAGCCCAGCAGGGCCAGCTTCCGGCACAGGGGCCGCAGTAGCGGCCACACCTCACTCATAGTCATGATTCAAGGGTAGGGAAGCCTGCTGGATGGCGGCTGGGAACGGCCGGGCAACAACCCGACAGGCAGCACACGCGACTTACCATGGTTCCATGGCAGCAGTGACGGGCGTCCGCCGGCTTGGCCCCGGAATCATCGGCAGGCTGCGGCTCGCCGCCCAGGGACTGCTGGGACCGGGGTTTCAGTCCGTCCCCGACGCCGTTCGCGGCATGACTGCGATGCAGGCCCAGGACCTGCAGGCCGTGCTCTGGGCCGTCGGCCAGCGCGTGCCGGGTTCCCGCGCCGAAGACGTACGCGGGGCGCTGGACCGGGCGGAGATCGTCCGTTCCTGGCCAATGCGCGGCACCTTGCACGTGCTGGCGCCCGAGGACTTGAAATGGATGCTGGCCATCACCTCCGACCGGCTGATCCAGGGCCTGGCCCGGCGCCACCGGGAGCTCGAGATCACGGCCGCGGACGTCGACGCCGCCGCGGCAACTGCCCTGCAGCTGGTCTCCGGAGGAGCTGCCAGCCGGGCGGAGCTGTTCCAGGCCTTCGAACGGGCGGGCCAGTCCACGGCGGGCCAGCGCGGCATCCATCTGCTCGGGATCCTGTGCCAGCGGGGGTTGCTGGTGCAGGGTCCGCTGGCCGGCAACCAGCAGCTGGTCGTGGCCTTCGGCGACTGGATCACCGAGTCGCGGACCCTGGACCGTTCCGACGGCATCGCCGAGTGGCTGCTGCGCTACCTTCGCAGTCACGGCCCCGCCACGGAACGTGATTTTGCCTGGTGGGCCGGCATTCCGCTGACGGAAACCCGGGCCGCCCTGGCCCGGGTGTCGGACCGGCTGGCGGAACTGGAGTTTGAGGGGACCAGCTACTGGCTCTCTGCAGAGACAGCCGCGCTGCTCGACGACGGCGTCCCCGGTCAGCGCACGGTGCTGGCGCTGCCGGGGTTCGATGAATTCCTGCTCGGATACGCGGACCGGTCCCTCGTGCTGCCGCCGGAGCACGCCGACAAGATCGTCCCCGGCGGCAACGGCGTGTTCAAGAAGACCATCGTGGCCGGCGGCGGCGTGATCGGCACCTGGGCCGGGCCACCCGGCGGCAGGGGAGCCGGCGTCGTGCCCGAACCCTTCGACACTGTTAACGGGCTGCGGCCTGCCGCCCAAAAGTCTTTTGGGCTGCAGGCCGCGAAATACCGCAGATTCCTTGGCGCCTGAACAGGTGCCGGAACAGGTGCCTGAAGGGGTGCCTGAACGTATGCCTGTAGGGTGTCCCGGACGGGCTCCTACAGGTTTCCGGTGGCGATGCGGAGCATGCGCCGCAGCGGCTCCGCGGCGCCCCACAGCAGCTGGTCGCCCACCGTGAACGCGCTGATGTACTGCGGACCCATCTCGAGCTTGCGGATCCGGCCCACCGGAATGTCCAGGGTGCCGGACGCCGCCACGGGCGTGAGCTCGGCCATTGAGGCTTCCTTGGTGTTTGGCACCACGCGGGCCCACTGGTTGTCCGCGTCCACGAGCTTCTCGATCTCGGCGACCGGGAGGTCCTCGCGCAGCTTCAGTGTCAGGGCCTGGGAGTGGGAGCGCATCGCACCGATCCGGATGCACAGGCCGTCCATGACGACGCGGTTCGCGGCGGAGGTGCCAAGGATCTTGTTCGTCTCCACCCCGGCCTTCCATTCCTCCTTGGACTGGCCGTTGCCGAGGTCCGCGTCGATCCAGGGGATCAGCGAACCGGCCAGCGGAACGCCGAACTGTGTGGCGTCGATGCCGGCGCGCTGGTGTGCCAGGACCTTGCGGTCGATCTCGAGGATCGCCGACGCCGGGTCGTCCAGTTCGGTGCTGACCTCGGCGTTGAGGCTGCCGAACTGGTTCAGCAGTTCACGCATGTGGCGCGCCCCGCCGCCGGAGGCCGCCTGGTACGTCATGGACGTGCCCCATTCGACCAGGTCGTTCTTGAACAGCCCGCCCAGGCCCATCAGCATGCAGGACACGGTGCAGTTGCCGCCGACGTAGTCCTTCACACCGCCGGAGAGGCCGGCGTCGATGACGTCCCGGTTGATGGGGTCCAGCACGATGATGGAATCCTCATTCATGCGCAGCGTGGAGGCGGCATCGATCCAGAGGCCGTCCCAGCCGCGGCTGCGGAGCTCCCCATGGACCTGCTTGGTGTAGTCCCCGCCCTGGGCGGTGACAATAATGGGCAGCTTCGCCAGGGTCTCGAGGTCGAACGCGTCCTCAAGCTTGCCGGCGGCGCCCGCAGCGGCGCCGGCCAGGGCCGGGGCGGCACCGCCCGCGTTCGAGGTGGAGAAGAAGACCGGGTTGATGTTGGCGAAGTCGCCCTCATCCTGCATGCGCTGCATGAGGACGGAACCGACCATGCCACGCCAACCAACCAGGCCGACGGACGGGGTAGCTGCTGTAGTCATGGGCCCAGTTTAGACTTCACGGCCCGCCCGGCGCAGTCGGTTACGTCACGCGTTATAGTCGCCGCGGGGCTCTTCCAGCAGTGCCGCCTTGCGCCGGCGCAGCGCGAAAACCGCCCCGAACGTGAAGACCTGGGTCACCACCACCAGCACGATCGCCCCGAGGATCTTGTTGCCGCCCAGGATCATGGTCAATCCCACGACCGCGGAGAGCAGTGCGAGCAGGGGCAGGAGCATGTACCCCAGGACAAAGAGTGTTTCTGGCTTCCTCAGCATTACTTGGCCTCCGTCCGGCGCCACAGCGTGATCCGGTAGCGGGTGCCGTTGGCGGAGGTCAGCCAGCCGTTGGCCGGGAGGCTGGCCGAGAAGGTCCAGTCGTAGCCGAGTTCCGGAGCGAAGGTGTCCCCTTCGGCGTTGGTGTCGATGGTGGTGACGACGGCGACGTCGGCAAGGTCCAGGGACTGGGCAAAGATTTCGCCGCCGCCGATGATCCACACGGTCTCATGGCCGGCCACGAACTGGGATTCAAGCAAGGCGTCATCGAGCGACGCGACGGCGACGGCGCCTTCCGCGCCCGGGGTGTCCTGCCAGGTGGCCTGGCGGGTGATGACGATGTTCGTCCGGCCGGGCAGGGGGCGGTACTTGTCCGGGAATGATTCCCAGGTCTTGCGTCCCATGATGACCGGGTGGCCGGTGGTGAGGCGGCTGAAGTGCGACATGTCCTCGGGCAGGTGCCACGGCATGTCACCGGCCTTGCCGATCACCCCGGTGCTGGTCTGGGCCCAGACGAGCCCGAGGCCAGTGGTGGACGCTCGGAGTTGTTCCGTGAAATCGCCGGGCTGCACGCCCGCGGTGTTGTCGTTGCTCATACGGCTATCGGGGCCTTAATCGTCGGGTGGTGCTGGTAGCCGACCACCTCGAAGTCCTCGAGGGTGTAGTCGAAGATGGAGTCCGGCTTTCGGGTGATGTTCAGCTGGGGGTAGTCGTAGGGCTCGCGGGCGAGCTGCTTGAGGACCTGGTCCATGTGGTTGTCGTAGATGTGGACATCCCCGCCGGTCCAGACGAATTCGCCCGGTTCCAGGCCGGTCTGCTGCGCGATCATGCGTGTCAGCAGGGCGTAGGACGCGATGTTGAAGGGCACGCCCAGGAAGGTGTCCGCCGACCGCTGGTACAGCTGGCACGAAAGCTTGCCGTCCGCCACGTAGAACTGGAAGAACGCGTGGCACGGGGGCAGGGCCATGTCCTTGAGTTCGGAGACGTTCCAGGCCGAGACGATGTGCCGGCGCGAATCCGGGTTGGACTTCAGGTTCTCGATGAGCTCGGCGATTTGGTCGATGTGGCCGCCGTCGGGCGTGGGCCAGGAACGCCACTGGACCCCGTAAACGGGACCGAGTTCGCCGTCGGCGTCGGCCCATTCGTCCCAGATGGTGACGCCCTGGTCCTGCATCCATTTGACGTTCGTGTCGCCGCGGAGGAACCAGAGCAGCTCCACCGCTACGGACTTGAAATGCACCCGCTTGGTGGTGATCAGCGGGAAGCTCGTGCTCAGGTCAAAGCGGAGCTGGCGGCCAAAAACGCTCAGGGTGCCGGTGCCGGTGCGGTCCGATTTGTGCGTGCCGTGCTCGAGGACGTCGCGCAGGAGGTCTTCATAGGGCGTAGGGATGCTCACCGTTCCAGTCTACTGAGAACTCGCCGGCTCTCCTTATTTGTGTGACCCTCCCTGCCTCGCCCGCAGGATCGCCAGCAGTGCCGCGTCGTCGAGCCCGGCAGTGCGGCCTTCCGCAATGCAGCGGTCGACGGCGGCGATCACCTCCACCGGGACCGTGCCCGGCGGAGGTGCGGGCGGGGTCAGGATCGGCTGGCTGCCGGCGACCACCGTGCCGTTGCGCCGCCGGGTTTCGACCAGTCCGGCCAGTTCGAGTTCCTTGTAGGCCCGCGCGACTGTCCCGGCCGCGAGGCCCAAGTCCGACGCGAGGCTGCGGACGGTCGGCAGCCGGGTTCCCGCTGCCAGCGTCCCGGCGCTGATGAGGGAGGCGATCTGCGTCCGGATCTGCTCGAAGGGGGGAACTGGCGAACGCAGGTTGACGGCGATGCCCGCCGTCACGCGGCGACTTCCTTCCGCGGCAGGGGAGCGGGGGTCTTCCGGGCCAGGCCGCCCACGGGGATGACGGCGATGACCACGGCACTGGCGGCCAGGACAGCGCCTGCCAGGGTCGCCGGCCACCACGATCCGGCGGCCGGATCGACGGCGTCGCCGAACGCGTCCGGCCCGAACACCGCCGCCCAGGCATTGGTCTGGGTCAGCAGGAGGACACCGGCCTGGGCCGTGAGGGTTGCGGCGAGGGTCCGCACGACGCGGTGGACAGTGATGGCTCGCAGCGCGGGGTCCAGACCGCGCGGGGCGTCGCGGACGCCCTGGCGGGACCGGGCCCGGAGGAACGCCGGCAGGGCGGCAACGCAGGTCCCGGCGGTGAGCAGTGCAACCGGAACCCAGCCGCGATCTTCGGCCAGCAGGGCCTGTCCCGCGGCGGTGACGGCGAGGGCTGCCAGGAAGACCAGCAGCGCCAGGACCGCCGTGGTCAGCAGGGCCGGGCTGACCGGCTGCCGGGGCCAGGTGCGCGGCGCCTCCGGCGTTCCGTAGTTGCGCTGCAGGACCAGCTCGCCTCCGGCGATGACCAGCAGGACGCAGGTGCCCATCACGGCCACGAGTCCCGCAAGTCCGTAGCCGGCGGCCGCCATGATCACGGGGGCGAGGAAGGCTCCGGCGACCAGCGGCACGGCGGCCGCGAGGCCCAGGAGCGCTCCAAGTGAGGAGACCAGCCTGGCGGCCGGGTGCTGGCGGCCGGCGGCGATCCCTGATTCCGGCCGGTTCCGGACGCCCAGCCCGGCGGAAGCAAGCCGAGGCGGCCGCCACCACCACATCACGAGCAGGACCACGGTCGCCGCGAGGCCGGCGAAGTTCGTCCACGATCCCGTTTGCTGGGCCGGATCGGGACGGGCCGCGAAGTTCCCCGCGATGACCGCCAAGCCGGCAGCCACTGTGGACACTGTGCGCAGCAGCCGGTTCATCGCGATGGTCCGCAGTACAGCGTTGTCCGCCGCGTCAAGGGCCTCCAGTTGCCGGCGGCGGGCGATCAGCCACAAAACCAGCCACGTGCCGACGGCCAGCACCAGCAGGGCGCCGCCGAGCCATGCGGCCACCTCCGGTCCGGGGATACGGCCGTCGCCGCCGCTGTTGTAGTAGCCGTACGCGCCGTCGCTGACCGTAGTGGGAGCCACGGCCGCGAACCCGGGCAGCGTGGCAGTCCGGGCGATGGCCGCGGCAGCCGAGACGAAGATCGCAGCCGTGGTCAATGCCAGCCTGCGGGGCAGGAAGTCTTTGATGCGCCGCACGGACAGCACGGCCTGCCGCCGCATTCGCCGCGGACCCGGGTAGGTGACCTGTCCCAGGGCATGCACGCCCAGGCAGCCCAGGACCGGCCATGCCAGCGCCGGGATGATCGAGTCGGCGCCCACCACGGCGGACGCTGACGGATTGGCCGGGATGATGCCCAGGGTCATGGCGCCCTGGAGTGAGCTTGCGAGCCAGCCGATCACACCTACCCACAGCCCGTGCTCCGATACTGTCTGCGGCGACGTTCCGGTCCCGGGAGCCCAGATCACCCACCTCAGGACGGCATACACCAGCAGGGCGGCGATCGCCGGGCCGAGCAACAGCATCGGCGGCACGTTCAACAGGACCGGCACGGAATCCCCCAAGATTCAGCAGTAATGTATCAAGCTATTGATACAAACTAGGCTTAGGGCCCCCCGGGGTCAAGGACCTCAGTCGTCGAACGGCTTGAACCGCTCCACCGCGACCACTTTTTTCTTGCTGCCGCGGGCGACGTGGCAGACCACGATCTCGCCCGGCGCCAGGAACGGGTCCGAGGACGGCAGCAGGTCCCGCAGCCGGGAGTTCATGTGCTTCGCGAGTTGCTTCAGGACCGTGGGCAGGGCCGGACGGTGCGTGCACAGCGCGACGGCCCGCTGCTTGTCGAACAATCCCTCGACGACGGCTGCCGTCTTGTGCGGGCTGCGGCTGTGCCGGTGCTCGGTGAGGGCCTCGTTGAGCTTGACCTTGGCGTCGGCCGCCTTGGCGTAGGGTGCGATGGTGGCAACGCACCGCAACCACGGGCTTGAAACGATCCGCGCGGGCTTCCACGCCTGCAGGAGCCGCCCCACCGACTGCGCCTGCCGCATGCCGGTGGCGGCCAGCGGGCGGTCGCCCTCGGCCTTGGACCAGGACGAGCGGGGCTTGGCCTTCGCATGGCGCACGATCAGCAGCGGCCAGGTCGCCAGCTCCCCGCGGTCGTGGGCGTTCACCAGGTGCTGCAGCGGCTCGATGTCGCTCGGGTTGCTCAGGAGGCGGGCGGCCTTCTCGGGCGGGCACCACATGACGCTGTCGACTTCCGTGCCGTCCGGGATCAAGACGGCGCCGTCGACGTCGACCGCCCAGTAGTGAACCACCTTCAGCCCGGCCGCCACGTGGTAGTGGATGGGCGGGAGCGGGATCCCCAGCGGAGCGGTGAGCCCGATCTCCTCCTCCACCTCGCGCACGGCGCACTCCGGGATGGTCTCGCCGGCGTCTATTTTGCCCTTCGGCCAGGACCAGTCGTCATACCTCGGACGGTGGATCAGCAGGACCTCGAGCTGGTCCTTGTTTACCGAATTGAGGCGCCAGGGGATGGCGCCCGCCGCCGTGACGGAAACCTCTTCGCCGGGTTGGTCAGCCTGGTCCGCAACCAGTGCATCGCTGCTCACACTCACGATCCCTACCGCAGGCTGGTCGAGCGCTGGCGCGAGCGGGAGGCGAGCAGCCAGGACTGCACGTCCTTGAGGTCCTGGCCGTCTTCCGCCAGGTGGTGGCGGGTCCATTCACCCTGCTTGTCCAAATGCCAACTCGCGGTTTCGGGCACCATGTAGCGGTTGAGCAAGTCCAGGACGTAGCTCGTGTCGTCGCCGCTCGTCAGCTGAACGAGGGCTTCAACGCGGCGGTCGAGGTTGCGGTGCATCATGTCGGCCGAGCCGATGTAAACCACCGGGTCGCCGGCATTGGCGAAAGCGAAGACGCGGGAGTGTTCCAGGAAGCGGCCCAGCACGGAGCGGACCGTGATGTTCTCGCTCAGGCCCGGAACGCCGGGCCGCAGGGAGCAGATGCCGCGGACAATGACATCCACCTGCACCCCGGCCTGGGACGCGCGGTACAGGGAATCGATGATGGCTTCGTCCACCATCGAATTGACCTTGATCTGGACGCGGGCGGGGATGCCGGCCCGGGCGTTCCTGATCTCGGTCTCGATCCTGTCGATCAGCCCGGAACGGACCGAGCGCGGCGCCACGAGCAGCCTCTTGAACGTGGACTTCGGCGCGTAGCCGGAGAGCTGGTTGAACAGCTTCGACAGGTCTTCGCCGACCTGTTCGTTCGCCGTCAGCAGGCCCAGATCCTCGTAGTAGCGGGCCGTGCGGGGGTGGTAGTTGCCGGTGCCGATGTGGCAGTAGCGGCGCAGGCCGTCCACTTCCTGGCGGACCACGAGGGAGAGCTTGCAGTGGGTCTTGAGCCCCACGATGCCGTACACCACATGGACGCCGGCCTGTTCCAGTTTCCGGGCCCAGGAGATGTTCGCCTGCTCGTCAAAGCGCGCCTTGATCTCCACGAGCGCCAGGACCTGCTTGCCGGCCTCGGCGGCGTCGATCAGGGCATCGACAATCGGGGAGTCACCGGAAGTGCGGTACAGGGTCTGCTTGATGGCCTGGACTTTGGGGTCCGCGGCTGCCTGTTCCAGGAACGCCTGGACCGACGTGGAGAAGGAGTCGTACGGGTGGTGCAGGAGGATGTCCCGTCGCCGCATGGCGGCAAAGACGTTGGCCGCCTTGGACGTTTCCGATTCGTTGAGGTAGCGCGAGGTGTGCGGGACGTGCTTGGGGTAGTGCAGGTCCGCCCGGTCGATCCCGGCAATCACCGAGAGTCCGCGCAGGTCCAGCGGCGCCGGCACGGAGTAGACCTCGGATTCCTCGACGCCGAGCTCGCGGATCAGCAGGGCACGGATGTTCGGGTTGATGTCATTGGTGACCTCAAGGCGGACGGGCGGGCCGAACCGGCGGCGCAGGAGTTCCTTCTCCAAGGCCTGCAGCAGGTTTTCGGCGTCGTCCTCTTCGACCTCGACGTCCTCGTTGCGGGTCACGCGGAAGATGTGGTGTTCCAGGACCTCCATGCCGGCGAACAGCTGGTCCAGGTGCACGGCGATCACTTCTTCGAGCGCTATGAACCGTGCCACCCGTCCCGGGACGGAGCCGGCGCGGGCGCCGTCGATGGAGATCAGGCGCGGGAGCTGGTCAGGGACCTTGACACGGGCGAAGAGCTCCTTGTCGCTGACCGGGTTGCGGACCACCACGGCGAGGTTCAGGGACAGCCCGGAGATGTAGGGGAACGGGTGCGCCGGGTCCACGGCCAGCGGCGTCAGGATCGGGAAAACCTTTTCCGCGAACATGGCACTGAGCTGGTCCTTGGCCTGCGAGTCGAGCTCCTCCCAGTGCATCAGGTGGATGTGCTCATAGGCCAGCGCCGGACGGATCTGTTCGGCGTAGACCCGGGCGTGGCGCTGCTGCAGCCGGTGGGCCTCCTCGCCGATCTGCTCCAGGACCTGCATGGGGCTCAGCCCGGCAGGGGAGGGGACGGCGAGCCCCGTGGCGATCCGCCGCTTCAGCCCGGCCACCCGGACCATGAAGAACTCGTCCAGGTTGGAGGCGAAGATGGACAGGAAGCTGACCCGCTCCAGCAGGTACAGGTTGGGGTCCTCGGCCAATTCCAGGACCCGCGCGTTGAACGCAAGCCAGCTCAGTTCCCGGTCCAGGAACCGGTCGGGGCGGATGTCGCCTTCCGGTTCCAGGTTCGGTGCGAACTCCGGAATGTCGATCCGGTCCTGCGTGGCGCGCGAGGCCGGCACTTCGGAGGAGCCAAAGCGGGCACGTACCGGACGCGCCCCCTTTTCCGGCGTTGCTGGTTCAGACGTGGATGTCCGGGCGGTATCCCGTGGCATGGTGTCTCCTCAATGCTGGCGCGATGTAGCTTCAACCTTACAAGCAATCATGGCCGGATGACCCCAGGTTTCGGCCCGGGCCGGGACGGTTATCCGCCGACTTGACTAACGCCGTCCGGCGCGGGAGCGGCGGCCGGTGATGGCTGCTGCGGCAGCGGCGCGTACATCACGTCGACATCCCAGCGGGTGAATCCGAGCCGGCGGTAGAGGGCGACGGCGGGGGTGTTGTCGGCATCGACGTAGAGCATGACGGCGCGGAGCCCCAGGTCCTGAAGATGCCTGATGCCGGCGACGGTGAGGGCCTTGCCCAGCCCGGACCCCTGGGCATCGGGGGTCACGCCCACCACGTAGACCTCGCCCATTGCGGGGTGGTCGCCGTGCCGGGGGTGCACCTTGGTCCAATGGAATCCCAGGAGCCGGTCCGCCGGGTCGACGGCCAGCAGGAAGCCCGCGGGATCAAACCACGGTTCGGCCATACGGGCGTCCAGATCGGCCCGCGTCATGTTGCCTTGCTCCGGGTGGTGGGCGAAGGCGGCCTTGTTTGCGGCCAGCCAGGCGTCCTCGTCCCGGCCGGGCACGAAGGCGCGGAGCTGTACGCCGTCCGGGAGTTGGACCTCCGGCAGGGCCGCCGCCGCCGTCATCAACCGCATCTTCCACAGCTCACGCACGGCGCCGTATCCGTAGCGGGCCGCGAGGTCGGCCGCGGCCTCGTGGTTTCCGTGGGACCAGGCTTTCAGGCCGGCGAAGCCGCGGACGGTCTTCAGTTCGCCCAGCAGGCGGTCACCCACGCCCTGGTTGCGGTAGCTGGGATGGACGGCGACCTCGAGGATGCCGGTGCCGTCCGGTTCCTCGATGACGACGGCGACGCCGGCCAGGTCCTGCGCCGTCGCGGGATCCAACTTGTCATCCGGGGCATAGAGGGCCAGGGCAAGCACCGAGTGCTCGCCCGCATCGCCGGCGCGCAGCGTGACAAGGGTCTGTTCGGACAACGGCGGATTGCCGTCGGACTCTTCCGCCGCGGCGACAAGGGCGGCGACGTCCCGCAGCAGCGCGGCGTCCACGGTTCCTTTTTCAGTGTGTACGGGCCAGTTTTCCGGGTGCGCAGGGCTCATGGTGCAAGGCTATCGGGTGCATGGGGGTCAGCGGCCGATTTTGTCGAACTGAGGACGGCCGCGTATAGTCATTATCTCGTCCGGCGTTGAGCCAGATGCGAGGGGGATCCACCACTGGGGTGGCCTCGATACGTTCGACCCGTATGTCCTCCACTGACAAATACTGAGAAATACTGCTAGATACTGAGAAGTTTGTGCCGATGGTTTGGTGCACCAGGAAGGCCCCGGACTCTGGATTCCAGAGTCCGGGGCCTTGTGCGTTCAGTGCCTGCGTTCAGTGCTTGTGTACAGTGCCTGCGTACCGGCGCCGCCGCGCTGTGGCGGCCGTGGCGCGCTCAGGCCTCGGTCAGTTCGTCCTCGGGCTGGCGGACCAGGGTCAGGCGGTAGCCGACGTTGCGGACGGTGCTGATCAGGTTCTCGTGGTCGGCGCCCAGTTTGGCCCGCAGCCGCCGGACGTGGACATCCACGGTGCGCGTGCCGCCGTAGTAGTCGTAGCCCCAGACTTCGGTCAGCAGCTGCTGGCGGGTGAACACCCGGCCGGGGTGCTGGGCCAGGTATTTCAGCAGTTCAAATTCCTTGAAGGTCAGGTTGAGCGCGGCGCCGTTGACCCGTGCGGTGTAGCTGGCCTCGTCAATCACGACGCCGGCGGCCCGGATTTCGGTCGGCACGTCTTCCTTGTCCGGAACGGCGCGCGCGACGCCGAGCCGGATCCTGGCCTCGACTTCTGCCGGGCCCGCGGATTCCAGGAGGATGTCGTCCACGGCCCACGCCGAGGAGACCGCGGCCATGCCGCCTTCGGTGAGGATCAGCATCAACGGGGCGCTGAGGCCGGTCGCCTTGAGCAGCTGGGTGAGGGAACGTGCGCCGACCAGGTCCTTGCGGGCATCGAGCAGGACGATGTCGCAGGGGTCGGTCTCGAGCAGGGCAGTGGGCTCGGCCGGAAGGATATGCACCCGGTGGTTCAGCAGTTCCAGAGCAGGCAGGACGTCCACGGATGTTCCCGTGCTGTTCGTCAATAGCAGGATGTGCGACATTGTTCCTCCAAGGGGTGTCCGCGCATCGTTGGGCGTCTTGTTGCTGATGTTGAGTATACCTAAAGGCCCCATTCCGGCCATGGTCCCGTCACCTCCGGCGCCTCCTTTTGCGACACATACCGTTCACATAGGGCAGGATTGAACCGTCAGGGCCCGCGGCCCGTCGAAATTGAGCCGAGTCGAATTGGGGTCCGCAGTGAGCGAAGGTCTGGCCATGCTGGGTCTGCCGATGGCGAGCAGACAGTGAAGCCGTGGAGCGTCGGGATCATCGGCCTGGCCGGTCTCGCGGCGATTGTCGCCGGAGCCTATGCCTCGCCTGAGGTCCTCCTGGCCGTCGCGGCGCTCGCCGCCGCCGGCATCGGTATCGGCTGGCCCTACTTTCTCGGCATCCCCGCCAAGAAGACCCTTGCGGTCTTGATTGGCCTGCCCGGCGTCGGGTCGGCAGTGGCTGCGACCTATCTCCCGGCTCCGGGCTTCCTGGACTGGACGCCGTCATTCCTGGCCGTCGGGGTCATGGCGATCTTCGTCATGCAGCTGATCCGGGGCACCGGTCAGGCCCAGCGCCTCGAATCCACCCTGGGCTCGTGCGCGGGTGTCCTGCTCTCCTGCCTCGGCGCCGGCTGGATTGCGAGTTCGCGCTTCAACGGGGTCCGCGAAATGATCCTCGTGGCGGCCAGCAGCTCGGCGATCGCGCTGCTGGCGGGGCTGATCCGCTGGCCGGACCGGATCGTGGCGCCGCTGGGCATCGTGAGCGCCGGCCTTGCCGGGCCGCTCGCCGGCCTGGTGTTCTCCGACATCGCCGTGCTGCCGGCGGCCCTCGTCGGCGTCGTCGTGGGGGCGGTGCTGGTAAGTTTCCGCCGCCTCGTCATCCTCAACGGTGAAGGCCTTAATGTTTTGGCGGCCGTGGGCATGGGGCTCGGGCCGGTTTCTGCTGTCGGTTCCCTGGCCTACTTCATAGACAAACTACTCATCTACTAAGCGTTAGGATGGCATCATGTCCGTACTTGCATATGAGATCTTTTTCCTTGTCCTGCTTGGCGTGGCCAGCCTGTCCATGGCGTGGTTTGCCGGCTTTGTCGTGTACCGCCTCTTCAAAGGCCAGAAGTAACACGTTCCAGACCCCGTAGCTTCCAGAGGTAGATGCTGTGCCGATTGAAATCCCTACTGATCTGACCCCCGAAATCGTTCCGCTGTCCTGGCTCATTGGTGAGTGGGAGGGCAGCGGCCGGCTGGGGGCTGGAGACGAGGACTCCGAGCACTTCCTGCAACACGTCTCGTTTACGCACAACGGCCTGCCGTACCTGCAGTACCGCGCCGAGAGCTGGCTGACCGACGACGAGGGCACGAAGCTGCGTCCCCTCACCGTCGAGACCGGCTTCTGGGCGCTGGAGCGTAAGCAGCGCGAGGAGGACGGCGGCCCCGGCCTGATCCCGGCGGACATCGTCCCGGTGCTCAAGAGCGCCGACGAGGTGGAGGCCCTGCGCAACAGCGACGGCGGCTTCGACATCTCGGTCTCCATCGCCCACCCCGGCGGGATCTCGGAGCTGTACTACGGCCAGATCAAGGGCCCCCAGATCCAGCTCAGCACCGACATGGTGATGCGCGGCAGCCACTCCAAGGAGTACACGGCGGCCACCCGGATCTTCGGGCTGGTGGAAGGAAACCTGCTGTGGCGCTGGGACGTGGCCACCGGCAAGAATTCGACGGCGGGCGGCGGCCTGGAGGCCCACGCATCGGCCATCCTCGCCAAAGCAGGCTAATTACGCGGTCTCACTGATTTTTCCGTTGTCACCATCGACCCAGGAGAAATACCGTGAATGACACAGTCACCAGCTCAGCCGGCAGCACAGCACCCGGCAGCGCCAGCTACGCCGACCTCAAGGCCGTGTTCTTCAACGGCACGCTCAAGAAGTCCCCGGACGTGTCCAACACGCAGGGCCTGATCGAGGTCAGCCGCCGGATCATGGAGAAGCAGGGCGTCAGCACCCGCGTGATCCGCACGGTGGACCACGACATCGCCAGCGGGGTCTACCCGGACATGCGCGAACACGGCTGGGCCACCGATGAGTGGCCGGAACTCTACCCGGCCGTCCAGGAAGCGGACATCGTCGTCGTCGCGGGGCCCATCTGGCTGGGGGACAACTCCTCGCAGACGAAGAAGCTCATCGAGCGCCTCTACGCCCACTCCGGGCAGCTGAACGCGAAGGGCCAGTGGGCCTACTACCCGAAGGTGGGCGGCTGCCTCATCACCGGCAATGAGGACGGCATCAAGCATTGCGCCATGAACGTCCTGTACAGCCTCCAGCACGTCGGCTTCACCATCCCGCCGCAGGCCGATGCCGGCTGGATCGGTCCCGTCGGGCCGGGACCGAGCTACCTTGACCAGGGGTCCGGGGGGCCGGAGAGCGATTTCACCAACCGCAACACCACCTTCATGACCTGGAACATGCTGCACCTGGCGCGCATGCTCAAGGACGCGGGCGGCATTCCCGCCTACGGAAACCTGCCCGACGCCTGGAAAGCGGGCACCCGCTTCGACTTTGAAAATCCGGAATACCGCTAGGACCGGCCTGCCCCACAGTCCGGCGGAGCCAGATGGTCCCTGCCGGAGCCAGATGGTCCCTGCCGGGGCCGGAATACGCACAGAGCTAAGGACGTTCCTTTCAATATGACTATCAAAAGCCCCCTGTTGTCGCGCCCGGCCGCGGTTGAGGCCGGCGGCGCCGATGCCGGCGTCGCCGCCCACTACGGCGAGCCGCTCCGGGAGCAGCGGGCGCTGGCCGCCGGCACCGCCGTCGTCGATCTCTCACACCGCGGCGTGGTGACGGTCAGCGGGCCGGACCGCCTGAGCTGGCTCAACACGCTGTCCTCCCAGCAGCTCACTTCCCTGGCCCCTGGCCAGTCCACCGAACTGCTGTTGCTGAGCGTGCAGGGCCGGATCGAATTTGACGCCAGGGTGGTGGACGACGGCGCCACGACCTGGCTGATCGTCGAGGCAGCCGAGGCGGCCCCGCTCGCCGAATGGCTCAACAAGATGAAATTCATGCTCCGGGTCGAAATCGCGGACGTCTCCGCCGACTGGGCCGTACTCGGCTCCACGCACCGCATCCCGGAATGGGAGGCGCTGCAGGCCTGGGAAGACCCGTGGCCGCACGTCGGCGCCGGCGGCTACTCCTACGCTGTGGTGGGCGAGGACGCCCATCCAGGACTGGAACGGCCGTGGTTTGAGTACCTGGTCCCCGCGGACCAACTGGTCGCGACCGTGGACGACCGTGCCCTCGCCGGCACCATGGCCTCCGAAGCGCTGCGGATTGCGGCGTGGCGGCCCCGGTGGGGCGCGGAAACGGACGACAAGACCATCCCGCATGAGCTCGACCTCCTCCGCACTGCCGTGCACCTGGCCAAGGGCTGCTACAAGGGCCAGGAGACGATCGCGCGCGTCCACAACCTGGGCCACCCGCCGCGCCGTCTCGTGTTCCTCCAGCTCGACGGTTCCCAGCACACCCTGCCCGCGGCCGGCAGCGAGGTGCGTGCGGGCGAGCGCAAGGTGGGCGCCGTGACCTCCGTGGCGCAGCACTACGAGATGGGCCCCGTCGCCCTGGCCGTGATCAAACGCTCCGTCGCCCCGGAGGAGGTCCTGACCGTCGTGGACGGGGACGAGCCGTACTCCGCGGCCCAGGAAGTCATTGTGGCCCCCGACGCCGGGCAGGTGGTGGGCCGCCAGACCGGCTTCCTGCGGGGCACCCGATGAACGGCGGGTCCAAAGTGAACGAGCCGGGCGCCGCGCCCGACGACGAGACACTCGCGCTGGCGCACGCGCTCTTCGACGCCGCCCGCGAGGGCAACTCCGCGCTGCTGGGCAGCTACCTGGCCGCCGGCGCCCCGGCCACGCTGACCACCTCCTCCGGCGACTCGCTGGTGATGCTGGCGGCCTACCACGGCCACGCCGGCACTGTCCGGCTGATCCTGGACCACGGCGGCGACGCCAACACGCCGAACGACCGCGGCCAGACCCCGCTGGCCGGTGCTGTCTTCAAGGGCTACACGGACGTGGCCCGGGAACTGCTGGACGCCGGGGCCGATCCGGACGCCGGCACCCCCACCGCGCGGGCCGCCGCGCAGATGTTCGCCCGGACGGACATCCTGGCCCTCCTCGGCTGACCAATCGCGCCTGGGGCCGGGGCGCGGCCGGCCCGGGTTGGGGAGGATTGCCCTCAAATACTCCACGTGGAATAATCTTTAGTGGAGTAACTGCCGTTTAGGCCGAAGAGAACACTGCTAAACCGAGAAGGACTGCACCATGGCCCGGGCAACCGCATTGACACCCCTGGGTGTCGCCGCACTTTCCCTGCTCGTGGAAGAACCGATGCATCCCTACGAGATGTACCAGCTCCTGATCGCGCGGCACGAGGACCGGCTGGTCAAGGTGCGGCCAGGAACGCTTTATCACGCCGTCGGGCGGCTCGAGGATCAGGGGCTGGTCACAGCCACGGGAACGGACCGGGGAGGCAACCGTCCGGAGCGCACCACCTACACGATCTCGGCTGCCGGCCGCGAAGCGTTCACGACGTGGCTGCAGGACATGCTCGCCGCCCCGGTCAACGAATACCCGGCCTTCCCGCTGGCCGTCTCCGAGGCCTACAACCTGCCCGCCGGCGTCGTCGTCGAACTCCTCGACCGGCGCCTTCAGGCGTTGGAGGAACAGCTCGGCTTCCTGGTCTCCGGCGAGGAACTGCTCGCGAAGAAGGGCGTGGAGCGCAAGTACTGGATCGATGTCCAGTTCCAGCAGAGCACGCTGCGCGCCGAAATCGCCTGGATCCGCAGCCTCCAGGACCAGCTCCGCTCCGGCGAACTGCCGTGGTGAACCCCGCGCAGGACCGCGGCCGGGACCCGGCCGCCCCACACACAGCCCATCCACCGTTTCACACCAGCCCCTAAGGAACCGCATGGAAAACGTAGCCCGGCCATGGCCGGCACTCTGGTCCCTGGTGATCGGCTTCTTCATGATCCTGATCGACACCACCATCGTCTCGGTGGCCAACCCCAGCATCATGGAGGGCCTCAACACTGACATTAACTCGGTGATCTGGGTCACCAGCGCCTACCTGCTCGCCTATGCCGTGCCGCTGCTGATCACGGGCCGGCTCGGGGACCGTTTCGGTCCGAAAAAGCTCTACCTCTCCGGACTCGTCGTCTTCACCGTGGCATCGCTGTGGTGCGGCCTCTCCGGCAGCGTCGAGATCCTCATCGCGGCCCGTGTGGTCCAGGGCCTCGGCGCGGCGATGATGACGCCGCAGACCATGGCCGTCATTACCCGGATCTTCCCCCCAGACCGCCGCGGAGCGGCCATGGGCATCTGGGGTGCCACGGCCGGCGTCGCCACGCTGGTTGGCCCGATCCTCGGCGGCGTGCTGGTGGACGGCCTCGGCTGGGAATGGATCTTCTTCATCAACGTTCCCGTCGGGATTGTCGGCTTCATCCTCGCCCAGCGTTTCGTGCCCTCGCTGACCACCCACCCGCACAAGTTCGATATTCCCGGCGTACTGCTCAGCGCCCTCGGCCTGTTCCTCCTGGTCTTCGGCATCCAGGAGGGGGCGACGTACGACTGGGGCACCATCGCCGGCCCCATCACCGTCTGGGGCCTGATCATCAGCGGCATCGCCGTGCTGGTGGTCTTCGTCCTGTGGCAGAAGTTCAACACGGGTGAACCGCTGCTGCCCCTGTCCCTTTTCAAGGACCGGAACTTCTCGCTCGCCAACATTGCGATCACCACGGTGGGCTTCACCGTCACCGCGTTCAGCCTGCCGCTGATCTTCTACTACCAGATCGTCCGCGGACTGACCCCGACCCAGTCGGCGCTCATGATGGTGCCGATGGCGCTGATCTCGGGCGGGCTCGCCCCCGTCGTCGGCCGGATCATCGACAAGGTCAACCCGAAATTCATCACCGCGACCGGCCTGGTCCTGATGTCCGTGGCGCTGTTCTGGAATGCCCTGCTCATGCACCCGGACACCCCCATCTGGCTGTTCCTGCTGCCGAGCGCAGTGCTGGGCTTCGCCAATGCAGGCATCTGGGCGCCGTTGAGTTCCACCGTCACACGCAACCTGCCGCCGCGGCAGGCCGGAGCCGGCTCAGGCGTCTACAACACGACCCGCCAGATCGGCGCCGTACTCGGCAGCGCCGCCATCGCCGTCCTGATCCAGTCGCGGCTGGCGGCCGAGCTCCCCGCCCGGCCCGGAGCAGGCGCAGACGCCAGCCCGATGGGCTTCGGCGGGGCCCTGCCGGCGGAGCTTCATGAGGGGTTCTCGACGGCGATGGGCCAGTCCATCCTGCTGCCGGCGGCGGTCATCCTGCTCGGCGCTGCCGTGGCGCTGTTCTTCGCCAAGCCCAAGCCGGTCCAGGGCTGGGGCGAACCAGATGCTGCCGCAGCCACAGCCGCAGCAGCGGACACGGGTAAGGCAGACACCGACAGGGCAGACACGGACAGGGCCGCCGCGGAGCGCGGCTAGCCTGGCGGCATCCGGATCAGCCCAGCAGCACGCTGGTCTGGATGCCGCCCGCGGAAAATCCCAGGCTCCGGGCCAGCGCCAGCGACCCCTTGTTGCTGACTTCTGAACGCCACTGCAGCGTCAGTCCGGCTGCGAGGGCCTCGTGGGCGGCTACTGAGGCGGCCAGCTTGCCCAGGCCGTGGCGCCGCCATTCGGGCGCGACCAGAACGCCCATATGGGCCAGGAGCCCTTCCCATTCGGCATACGCCCCGCAGGCCACGGGCGTCCGCCGCCCGTCTTCCAGATGCAGGACGGTGAAGCGGTGTTCCAGGTCGGCGAGGCCCACCTCGTTGACGTCGTCGGGCGGGCAGAAGGTCTCCAGCTCGATCGCTTCCGGGTTCCCGTGCGAGACCGTCAGCTCCCCGGCAGGCTGCTGCAGGGGGAGGTCGTCGGCGAAGAAGAGTGCCGCGGCGCCGAGCCCGTGGCCGCCGTGCCCGCGGGTGATGGTCAGCAGCGTCACGTGCTGGGCCAGTTCCTCGTCCGAGAGACCCTCGGCGGCGTCCAGCGCCCACTGCGGGCCCACCAGGGCGGAGTTGCCGAACAGGCGGACGAACTGCAGGGACCGGGCTGTCTCATCCGCCCGGGTGAGCCTCACGCCGGCGGCAGCCGCGAAGGCGCCGTCGTCGAACCCCAGGCGGCGCGCCCATGCGAGCTGGACAATTTCTGCGGAACCGGGCTCAAGAGTCATGAATCAACCCTACCCATCGCGGCCGCGCGCCCGGCTCTTCCCTGCCTGGCTGCGGCGTTGCCCGCCCGCTTCTTCCCTGCGGGCCGTCCCCGAGCCGGACCCGCCGGTGTCCGCTTAGCCGAAGAGGACTGCGGCCTCGTCGTAGCGGCTCTGCGGTACGGACTTGAGGTTGCCGAGTGCGGCGTCGAAACCGACGTGCACAATATCCGTGCCGTGCAGCGACACCATGGTGCCCCAGCGCTTTTCCACTACCGAATCGATGGCGGCCATGCCCAGGCGGGTGGCCAGGACCCGGTCGAACGCCGTCGGGACGCCACCGCGCTGGATGTGGCCAAGGACCGTCGCGCGGGTCTCGATGCCGGTGCGTGCCTCCAGTTCGGGGGCAAGCATTTCGGCGATGCCGCCGAGGCGGGGCCGGCCAAAGGTGTCGAGGCCGCGCTCCGAATGCGGGGACTCCTGGCCTTCGGGCACAAACCCCTCGGCGACGACAAGCAGCGGGGCGCGGCCACGGTCGTGGGCGGAGACGACCCATTCGGCGATCTGTTCCATGGAGGCCTTCTGCTCCGGGATCAGGATGGCGTGGGCGCCCGAGGCCATGCCGGCGTGCAAGGCGATCCAGCCCACATGCCGTCCCATGACTTCGGCAATCATGCAGCGGTGGTGGGACTCTCCGGTGGTGCGCAGCCGGTCGATTGCCTCGGTGGCGATTTCCACGGCCGTGTCGAAGCCGAAGGTGTAGTCCGTGGCGTCGAGGTCGTTATCGACCGTCTTGGGCACGCCCACGATTTTGAGGCCGGCGTCGGTGAGCCGCTTTGCGGCGGCCAGCGTGCCCTCGCCGCCGATGGCGATGATGGCGTCGATCCCGAGCCGGTCCATGTTGGCTTTGATGACCTCGGGACCGCCGCCGTTCTCAAACGGGTTGGTGCGGGACGTGCCCAGGATGGTGCCGCCCTGCTTGGCGATGCCGCGGACCATGGTGCGGGGAATTTCCACGATGTCGCCCTCGACAACGCCGCGCCAGCCATCCTTGAATCCTACGAACTGCTGGCCGTGGACCGCGATTCCTTTGAGGACGGCGCCACGGATGACGGCGTTCAGGCCGGGGCAGTCTCCGCCGCTGGTGAGGATTCCAATTTTCATGTCTTGGCTCAAATCCTGGTTTGAAGGGGTACAGGCAGAGCGCCACGCTGAGCTCACCCTAGAGTCTAGTGGCGGGTGTGGGGCAGGACACAAACGGTTACAAAAGGTGCCCCCGCCATGATGGCGGGGGCACCTTTTCGTGGTGCGGCGCAGCTACCGGGGAAGGTTGCCGCCGGGCCGGGCCGCGGGGCCGGGCCGGCCTGTGATTGGCCGGCCTGTGATGGATGTCAGGGCCGGGAGGAACGCTTCGAGAGGAAGCTTTCGAGGACGATTGCGTTGCGCTGGTCCGGGAGGAGGAGCCAGGCCGCGAGGTAGACCACGAACGCCGGGCCAGGGAGCAGGCTCAGGAGCAGGTAGGCGATCCGGACATAGGCCACATCAACGTTCAGTTTGGCGGCAACCCCGCCGCAAACGCCGCCAACCCAGCGCTGCGGACCACGTTTCAGGCCGAGGCCCCGGATGGTGTCAAAGAATTTATCCATGGGTCAAGACTTCCCTGTAGTTGACTTATTGTCACGCCTGCGTGCCGAGACCAGGCCGCCCACGACCAGGGCACCCCCGGCCCCGATCATCAGGCCGATCAGCACATAGGTGCCGTTGAGGGCCACGAGGCCGAGCCGGGAAATGATGATCAGTGCAGCCAATGCCACCACTGTCAGTCCCCAGACCACTGTGCCCACCCGGGCGGGCGAACCCGCCTCGGGGTCGTGCCCGGCATCGGCCAGCGGCGAGTCGTCATAGCTGCTCATGTCAGTTGCCTTCCTTGATGGTCACGTTGCTGACGGTGCCGGAGATCTCCAGGACCAGCCGGGCGCCCGGTTTCGCGGTGTTGTAGTCGCTTTGCTGCGTCGTCATGCCGCCGCGGTCCTGGTTGCCGTCGTGGAGGTTGCCCATGGTCATGTCCGCCTGGATGTGCACCGGAACGGTGGCGGGGATGACGACGGTGAGGTTGCTGGCCGTCGCGTCGATCGGAACTACGACGTCGGAGCCCAGGGGCGGATTCAGCGCCAGCTTGGTCAGGTCCGCGGTTCCGGCGCCGCCGGTGATCTCGAAGCCGCCTTGGGCCTGCTGAATGCTCGCCGGCGTCCAGTCGGCGTTCTGGAAGCGGAACCGGTCCCCGTGCGGGACCACGCTGAAGATGGCGCCGATCAGCAGGGCCACGACCGCGAAGAAGCCCAGGATCCCGGAGGTCCGGCCCCGCAGCCCTGCGAACAGGATCCCGAGGCCCAGGATGGCCGCGCCGAAGGCCCAGACCAGCGCGTTGCCGGCATCGCCGAGATCGATCACGTTGGCGGCGTCGAGGGCCTTGATGCCCCCGCCCACCAGGAGGGCGGAGCCGACGGTGATGGCGACCGCCGGAGCGCCCGGGCCAAGGTTGCGCGCGGCCGGTGCAGGCGGTGTGGCGCCGGACCCCGGTCCGTAGCCGCCTGGGGGAACAGGACCGGGCGGGACGGGGCCGGACGCAATGGGTCCCGACGGCGGAGGCGGACCCCAGCCCGGGCCGGTGCCGGTGACTCGAGAGCTGTCAGCCGGGTCGCCATACGTCCGGCCGCCGCCCTGCGGGAAGCTGCCTGCTGATTGCGGCCCGGCGGCGGTGCGGGGGCCAGCTGCAAAAGCCGCGGCGCCGGCCGGGCTGCCTGAGTCGTAACGCGAAGGCATGCCAGTGGCTCCGTCCCGGATCTTGTTGCGTTGGGTCAGGTAGTAGACGAGGTAGATGGCACCGCCCACCCAGAAGACGGTCCAGACGAAGGCGCCGAAGCCGAAGCGGTCCCAGCCCCAGACCCCGGTGCCCAGGCTGGGGAAACCGATGACCGAGGTGATGAGCGCGCCGGTCATGCCGGCTGTCCACCGCCCTGCGGCGGCCTCCTGGACGTGAATGCGGCCGTCGGGTTCGGGCAGCAACGCCCAGGCCAGGCCGTAGGCGAGAACGCCAATTCCGGCGAAGACGGTCAGGACGATCAGGACGCCGCGGATAATCAGCGGATCGACGCCGAGCCGGTGGGCTATGCCGCTGGCCACGCCGCCGATCCAGCGGTCGCGTCCGCGGTAAATACCCTGGCTGCGGATCCAGTCGAAGAAATTCTGGGTTTGCCGGCCGGGCAACGGCCCATTCGGGTCGCCGGGCGGGTAAAGCCGCGGCGGCTCCGGCGGCGCGCCGCCCGGCCCGGAGAAGGCCGGAGCGGGCTGGCCCGTGCCTGGAAGTTCGGGGTCGGGACGTTCCGTATGCGGAAGGTCCGTGACGGAACGCTCAGTGTGCGGAAGATCCGTGGCGGGAGGTTCCGGTTCTGGAAGTTCCGATTCTGGAAGTTCGGGGTGGGATCGATCCGTGGCCGGCCGGTCTGCGGAGGCCGGGCCTTCATCGGGGTGCGGAGTGTGCGGGTTCATACTTCGATCCTTCCCGTTCCCGGCGCCGGCCTCTACTGGGGAACACCCTGAACGGTCCCTGAGTGGCCCCCGGTTGGGCCCTCAAACGCGTCCGGGAAACCCCGATCCGTGCTTGGATTGAGGCATGACAACCGCGCCCGCCCGCCCGCCGCTGGTCCGCAGCAGCGACCGCGTGATTGCCGGCGTGTGCGCGGGCCTCGCCAACCACCTGGGCTGGCCGGTGCGCATGGTCAGGATCGGCATGGCAGTGGCTGCGCTCGCCGGCGGGGCCGGGGTGGCCTTCTACGCCTGGCTTTGGATCATGGTCCCCACTGCGGATGAAAACGCCCGGCGCAACGCCCGCCGCCCGGCGTCGCCCATCGCTCCGGCAGTGAGCTTCCCGGACACCCCAGGCGTGGCAAACCTGCCCGACGCCCCCGGCATGCCTGGAGCCCCCGGAAGCAGTGGAACGCCAACGACGGCGGCGCCGGGGTCCTGGCGGTCCAAAGTTTCCGGCATGCCCTTCGGCAAGGAGATCCTGCTGGGCGCGGGCCTGTTGCTGGCCGCCGGGATCCTGATCGCCCGGCTCCTGGGGGTCGACGTGCCGCTGGGTACCCTGATCCCGGTCGCGGCGATCCTGGGCGGTGCCGCGATCGCCTGGATGCAACTGGACGAGACCCGCCGGGCGGGGCTCGTGGACAAGACCAAAGCGGACCAGGCCGGCGGCTGGGCCCGCCTCGCGGCCGGGCTCGCCCTCGTCGTGGCCGGCGTGCTGGTCATGGTGTCCGGCTCGGGGTCCTGGGAACAGACCTGGCTCGCCCTCCTGGCCTCGGTGGCCGTGCTCGGCGGCGTGGCCCTGGTGCTTCTGCCATGGGGGCTGAAGTTCTGGCGCGACCTGGAAACAGAGCGCGCGGGGCGGGTCCGCGCCACCGAGCGTGCCGAGATCGCCGCCCACCTCCATGACTCCGTGCTGCAGACCCTCGCCCTGATCCAACGCCGGGCCGGCAACGAGCACGATGTCATCAGGCTGGCCCGCGCGCAGGAGCGCGAGCTGCGTGGCTGGCTGTACCGGGACGCCGACAAGGAATCCGGTCAGCTGTCCGACGGCATCAAGGCCGCCGCAGCCGAGGTCGAGGACGCCCTGGGGAACGCCGTCGAGGTGGTCAGCGTGGGGGACTGCGCCATGACCCAACGCCACGAGGCCCTCGTCCAGGCATCCCGAGAGGCCATGCTGAACGCCGCCCGGCACGGCGGCGGCGCCGTGTCCGTCTACCTGGAAGTCACCGACGCCGCCGCGGAAGTTTTCGTCAAGGACAGGGGCCCGGGCTTCGATCCGGATTCCGTTCCCCCGGACCGGCTCGGCGTCAGGGAATCGATCATCGGCCGGATGAACCGCCACGGCGGCACCGCCGCGATCACCAGCAGCCCGGACGGCACCGAAGTGCGGCTCCGGCTGCCCGTCGCCGCCGCCTCTGCCGGAACTGCCTCGGCCGCCGCCAACAACGCCAACGGAGAGGCCAAACCGTGACCAGCCCAGCATCAGCATCAGGAAACCCCGCACCGATTCGCGTGGTGATCGTGGACGACCACGCCATCTTCCGCTCCGGGTTGAAGGCGGACCTGGACCCGGACATCGTCGTCGCGGGGGAGGCCGGAACGGTGGAGGAGGCAATCGCCGTCATCGCAGTCCAGCGCCCCGACGTCGTGCTCCTTGACGTTCATCTTCCCGGCGGCCGGGGTGGCGGCGGACGCGAGGTCCTGGCCGGCTCGGCGCCCCTGCTGGGCACCACGCGGTTCCTGGCGCTGAGCGTCTCCGACGCGGCAGAAGATGTGGTGTCCGTGATCCGGGCCGGCGCGCGCGGCTATGTCACCAAGACCATTTCCGGCGCGGAGATCAGCGGCGCCGTCCGCCGCGTGGCCGGCGGCGACGCCGTCTTCTCACCCCGGCTGGCGGGCTTCGTCCTGGACGCGTTCGGCACGGCCCCCGCGGACATCGCCGACGACGAGCTCGACAAACTCTCGGCGCGGGAGCTCGAAGTGATGCGCCTTATCGCCCGCGGCTACAGCTATAAGGAGGTGGCCAAAGAACTGTTCATCTCGATCAAGACCGTTGAAACCCACGTCTCGGCCGTGCTGCGCAAGCTCCAGCTCTCCAGCCGCCACGAGCTGACCCGCTGGGCCGCCGAGCGCCGGCTCCTGTAACGACAAACGCTCCCGCACGTCCGGCGCCTAGGACCCGGACGCTCCCGCACGTCCGGCGCCTAAAACCCGGACGCTCCCGCAGGTCGGGCGGTACATGCGGCGGACGCTCGTCGGGTTCTGCGGGAGCGTCTGTAGGTATGGTGCAGGACCTGCGGGAGCGTCAGTAGGAATGGTGCAGGACCTGCGGGAGCGTTTGGTGGGTTACTAGTTGGCCTTGCCGAGGAAGTCCTGCAGGCGGGCGACGCCCGTGGCCAGGTCGTCGTCGCCGAGTGCATAGGACAGGCGCAGGTAGCCGGACGGGCCGAACGCCTCGCCGGGAACCACGGCCACCTCGACCTCGTCCAGGATCAGCGCCGCGAGTTCGGCAGAGGTGGCCGGCCGCACCGGGCCGTTCGCAGACGGGAACTCCTTGCCCAGCAGCGCGCGGACGTCCGCGTACACGTAGAACGCGCCCTTCGGCGTCGGGCAGTCAACGCCGTCAATCGCGTTCAGGCCCGCGACGATCGCCTTGCGGCGGCGGTCAAAGGCCACCTTCATCTCATCGACGGCGGTCAGCGGCCCGGACACGGCCGCGAGGGCGGCGACTTGGGGGATGTTGGAGACGTTCGACGTCGCGTGCGACTGCAGGTTGGTGGCGGCCTTGATGACGTCCGCGGGCCCGATCATCCAGCCCACACGCCAGCCGGTCATGGCATAGGTCTTCGCGACGCCGTTGAGGATGACCACCTTGTCGCCGAGCTCGGGCACGGCGGTGGCGATCGAGGTGAACGGCACGCCGTCGTAGGTCAGGTGTTCGTAGATCTCGTCGGTGACAACCCACAGGCCCTTGGACGCTGCCCACTGGCCGATCTCCTTGACCTGCTCCGGCGAGTACACGGCGCCGGTGGGGTTGGAAGGGGAGACGAAGAGCAGGATCTTGGTGCGCTCGGTGAGGGCCGCTTCCAGCTGATCCACGGTGACCAGGTAGCCCTGCTCCGGGCCCGCGAAGACCTCTACCGGCACGCCGCCGGCCAGCCGGATGGCCTCCGGGTATGTGGTCCAAAACGGGGTCGGAACAATGACCTCGTCGCCCGGATCCAGCAGGGTGGCGAAGGTGTTGTAGACGGCCTGCTTGCCGCCGTTGGTCACCAGCACCTGGGACGCCGCCGCCTGGTAGCCGGAATCCCGGAAGGTCTTGTCCGCGATGGCCTGCTTCAGTTCGGGGAGCCCGCCGGCGGGGGAGTAGCGGTGGTATTTCGGCTGGCTGGCGGCCTCGATGGCGGCCTGCACAATGTAGCCGGGGGTCGAGAAGTCGGGTTCCCCGGCTCCGAAGCCAATAACCGGACGGCCGGCTGCCTTCAGCGCCTTCGCCTTGGCATCGACGGCCAGAGTGGCGGATTCGGCTATGGCGGAAATGCGCTGGGAAATGCGGGCAGCAGACATGGGCGGGTCCGTTCTTCGCTGGCAGCTGGAAGGCTGGATGTGGGATTCGACGAAATCTACTCTATGCTGTTCAGCGGATCCCCCGGGGTGCCTGAACCCGAATGTGACTGACGGCTGTCAGTTGGTTTTCGCAGGCACGCAGGGGTCCGAAGAGGGCCGGTTCGACGTAGACGCAGTTGTTGCGTAGACTGGTTCTCCGGTGTTGAAAACACGATGATGGCCTGCGCCTCAGGGAAGCCTGTGGGACGCATCGGCCGGAGCGGTTTTTCTCCCCGAAGGGTAGTGGCGCAATTGGTAGCGCAGCGGTCTCCAAAACCGCAGGTTGCAGGTTCGAGTCCTGTCTGCCCTGCGCATGCTGTTCCGGATTATCCGGAACCAGCGCAGCAACCATGGTTCAGTTCAGAGCCGGGTATCCGATCATTGCGAGGATGAGTGAGGACCAGGTGACCGAAACAGCTGCCAGCAGCTCCAAAGGCCGCCCCGCCAAGAATGCCGCCAAGCCCGGCTTCTTCGCTCGTATCGCGATCTTCATCCGCCAGGTCATTGGCGAACTGAAGAAGGTCGTCGCACCGACCCGTAAAGAACTGATCAACTACACACTCGTGGTACTGGTGTTCGTGACCATCATGATGGTGATCGTCACCTTGCTGGACCTGGCCTTTGGGACCGCGGTCAGCTGGGTCTTCGGCGGCAGCGGCCCCACGGACAGCTAAGGCGACCGGTCCGCAGACTGCGTGGATGCCCCGGGAAACCGGAGATTCCGCGGGGTGTGCGGAATTGAGTCATTTAAATAGGCATGTTAGGCAATGAGGAAGCAGGAGACCAAGTGTCTGAGCAGGAGCTCGAGGTAACTGAGACTGAGCTGGATAAGAGCCAGGACGCCGCGGTGGAAGCCGCGGAAGAGTCCGAGGCTGTGTCTGCTGCGCCCGAATCCGACGTCACTGACGAGGCCGTAGCCACGGAAGCAGAAGCGGCAGACGACGCAGAGGCAGCAGTTGCAGCCGACGCCGACGACACCGACGCTGATGAGGCCGACGACACCGACGCTGATGAGGCTGACGCCGACGTGCTGGCAGCGGCGGCCGCCAAGGCCGACGTCGACCCCGCGGACGAGTTCAAAGCCAAGCTGCGCCGCCAGGAGGGTGACTGGTACGTCATTCACTCCTACGCAGGCTACGAGAACCGCGTCAAGGCCAACCTTGAGACCCGCATCCAGACCCTGGACATGGAAGATTACATCTTCGAAATCCAGGTTCCGATGGAGGAAGTCGTTGAGATCAAGAACGCTCAGCGCAAGGTCATCAACCGTGTCCGCATCCCCGGTTATGTCCTGGTCCGCATGGACCTGACCGACGCTTCCTGGGGTGCCGTCCGCCACACCCCCGGTGTCACCGGCTTCGTGGGCAACGCCCACAACCCGGTCCCGCTGCGCCTCGATGAGGTCTTCTCCATGCTCGCGCCGGTCTTCGAAGAAGAGCAGGCCGAGAAGGGCAAGCCGGTCAAGCACGCC
Source organism: Arthrobacter sp. 05T410 (assembly GCF_056396505.1). Taxonomy (NCBI): domain Bacteria; kingdom Bacillati; phylum Actinomycetota; class Actinomycetes; order Micrococcales; family Micrococcaceae; genus Arthrobacter; species Arthrobacter sp. 05T410. The sequence continues at coordinate 364,709 of NZ_JBFTLP010000003.1, forward strand.
GCCGCCCAGGTCGACGTCGACTTCGAGGTTGGCGAGTCGGTCATCGTCAAGGAAGGCCCGTTCGAGACCCTCCCCGCCACGATCTCCGAGATCAAGATCGATTCCCAGACCCTCGTGGTGCTGGTGTCCATCTTCGAGCGCGAGACTCCGGTCACCCTGGCGTTCAACCAGGTCAGCAAGATCTAGCTTTTCCCTAAGAATTCGCCCCGGGCTGCCCGCTTAGCAGCCACGGAGCGGCCGGCCGCCTTGCCATGGCGGCCACCAACCTGAGGCACGCTCCTGTGCCCCAGGACGTATTTGAGAGAAGGACCTACATTGGCTCCCAAGAAGAAGGTCACCGGCCTCATCAAGCTGCAGATCCAGGCAGGTGCCGCTAACCCGGCCCCGCCGATCGGTCCTGCGCTCGGCCAGCACGGTGTCAACATCATGGAATTCTGCAAGGCGTACAACGCTGCGACGGAAGCCCAGCGCGGCAACGTTATCCCCGTGGAAATCACGGTCTACGAGGACCGTTCCTTCACGTTCATCACCAAGACCCCGCCGGCTGCAGAGCTCATCAAAAAGGCTGCAGGCGTCGCCAAGGGTTCGGCTACCCCGCACACCGTCAAGGTTGCCAAGCTGACCCAGGCCCAGGTCAACGAGATCGCCACCACCAAGATGGAAGACCTCAACGCCACCAGCCTCGAAGGCGCAGCGAAGATCATCGCCGGCACCGCCCGCTCCATGGGTATCACCGTCGAGGGTTAATTCCCCACCGCTGATGCGCCGGGATCGGGAAACCGGTCACGACGCCGTCAGCACCGCCGGCCAGCCGGCACCACCTAAACAATGAAGAGCGGAATTCCGGAACGGATACACCAGCCGGAATGCCGCCTGTGGCAGGGCCCAGCGCGGTCCGCAGACCACAACTGCACAAGGAGAAATAAGCAGCATGGCAAAGCGCAGCAAAGCATATGAGGCAGCCGCGGCCAAGATCGACGCGGAGAAGTTCTACGCGCCGTTCGAGGCAGTGACGCTCGCCAAGGACACCAACCCGTCCAAGTTCGACGCCACCGTTGAGGTCGCTTTCCGCCTCGGCGTTGACCCGCGTAAGGCCGACCAGATGGTCCGCGGCACCGTCAACCTGCCGCACGGCACCGGTAAGGTCGCCCGCGTCCTCGTCTTCGCAACGGGCGACAAGGCTGAGGCCGCAATCGCGGCCGGCGCCGACTTCGTTGGTTCCGATGACCTGATCGAAAAGATCGCAGGCGGCTGGACCGACTTCGACGCCGCCGTCGCCACCCCTGACCTCATGGGCAAGGTTGGCCGCCTCGGTAAGGTCCTGGGTCCGCGTAACCTGATGCCGAACCCGAAGACCGGCACCGTGACCGCTGACGTCGCCAAGGCCGTCAACGACATCAAGGGCGGCAAGATCGACTTCCGCGTCGACAAGCACTCGAACCTGCACTTCATCATCGGCAAGGTTTCGTTCGACGCCATCAAGCTGGCCGAGAACTACGCAGCCGCACTGGAAGAGGTCCTCCGCCTCAAGCCGTCCGCTTCCAAGGGCCGCTACATCCAGAAGGCCACCGTGGCCACCACGTTCGGCCCGGGCATCTCGGTTGACCCCAACGTCACCAAGGTCCTGACCGAGGTCTAGTCCTCACCGGATCCACGGAACTGCGGCTTCGCTGACGTCGCCGGTTCCAGCCTAAGGCCGTCCCGCAACTGCGGGGCGGCCTTTTGCCGTCCTGCGCCGGGACCCCGTGGCGTGCGAAACGTTTGGCATCCGGGACCCTTGGTGCCGCCGGACTTGCCGGTTAGGCTGTCCCGGTGACTACGCCGTCGTACCTCATCGAGGAACTCTCCCTGCCCGCCAGCCTTGATGCCGCCGACACCGATGCCGCTGACACGGCGGAGTTCCTCGAATTCATGGAACTCTGCGATGAGCTCATCCTGCAGACTTGGGGCAACCTGGACCGGGCATCGTCCGCGGCGGCCCGCGTGCAGTACTGGCGGGACACGGCGTACACCCGGCTGCGGCTCTTCTTCGTCCGCGTCGACGGGCGCATGGCCGCCAACTCCTGGGTCCGCTGTGAACTGCAGGAGAATCTGGGCAGTGCGCTGCTGCACGTGAGCGTCCTGGATGCCTTCGCCGGGCGGGGGATCGGCCGGGCACTGCTGGAGCACGCCGAGGCGCTGGCCGCCGCCGACGGGAGGACCATCCTGCAGACCTTCACCGAGCACCCGGCCGATTTCGACGTCGATGGCATCAACCTCATCAAGCCCGCCACGGGGACCGGAGCGCTGCCCGCCGGCGCGCCGGGCGTCCGTTTCGCCGGAAAAGCCGGCTACCGCCTGGAGCAGGTCGAACGGTTCAGTTCGCTCGACGTCCCGCCCGCCGCGGACCTCGACGCCCTGGAACGGGACGCCCTGGCCCGCGCGGGGGACTATGAGCTGCTGCACTGGACCGATTCCTGCCCGGAGGAACATGCCGCCCAGCTCGCGGTGCTCATGTCCCGCATGAGCACCGATGCCCCCTCCGGTGCGCTGAGTTACGAGCCGGAAATCTGGGACGTCGCCCGGGTCCGCCACGTCGAGGACACCTGGCGGCGCGCCGGCCAGTCCTCCCTCGTGGTGGCGGCACGGCACCGGGCCAGCGGCGAACTGGCCGCCTATACCGTCCTGCAGACAACAGCCGACAAGCCCTGGCTGGCCAACCAGGACGATACCCTCGTCGCTGTGGGCCACCGCGGCCACCGGCTTGGCATGCTCATCAAGATCCGCAACCTGCGCCTGCTGCGGGAGTCCTACCCAGCGGTCCGGCGCGTCCTGACGTACAACGCCGCCGAAAACGACCATATGCTCGGCATCAACATCGCGTTGGGCTTCAAGCCGGCAGGCTACGACGGCGAATGGCAGCGGACCGCTGCCGCCGCGGACGCAGCCACCGGCAATGAGATCCGGAACTGACCAGGCGCCGGCTGGGGCGGAAGCCGCCGGGCGCAGACTGGAGCGGAAACTGCCCGGCGTCACCAATGGAACAGCGGCCCAAACCAGCATATGCTGGCGGTTGAAAGCCCGGTTTGAGCCGGGCCGTACCGATGGTGGGTGGCACAACGGCTGGGAAGATGCCCTCTATGGCAAACGATGTACGGATTGAGCAGCTGTGGATCCCCGATTCCCTTGACGCGCCCGATGCCGCCGACTTTCTCGCCGCCATCGAGGTGGGGCGCAGGGTCCGGATGCAGACCTGGGGCACCGACGACCTCGCCTACGCGCCGCAGGAAAAGCTGCTTGAGATGGCGGACCCCTACGAACGCCAGGTGATCCTCGTCGCCAAGATCGACGGCGTGATTGTCGGGACTGCGGACATCGCCCTGCCGCTGGTGGACAACCTCGATCTCGCCGAATTCACGCTCGACATCCTGCCGGAATTCCGGCGCCAGGGCGTGGGGAGGCAGCTGCTGGCGGCCGCCGAACATTTCGCCCGGGACGAGGGCCGCCACACGATCCTGATCGACACCAACCACCCGGGATCAACCCTGACGGACCCGGAGGCCGAACAGCTCGTGCCCGGCAGCGGTGTCGGGTTCGTCCCGCTGGGCAGCCGTGACGTGGAATTTGCCCGCCATACCGGCTACACCCTGCAGCACATCGAGCAGTTCAGCTCCTGTGCGTTGCCGCTGGACACCAAGCTCGTCGCCGATCTGGAGGCCGAGGCCGAGGAAGCCAATGCCGGCCGATACCGTCTGCACCACTGGACGGACCGGTGTCCTGACCAGTGGCTCGAGGCCGTCGCCGCGCTGGAAAACCAGGCAGGCGAGGACGAAGTGCCGGGGCCGGATGCCCAGGAAATGGTGTTCGACGGCGGCATCCTCCGGGAAGCGGAGGAAGTCACCATAGCCCAGGGCCGCCGGACGGTGGTCACCGCCGTCGAGCACATCGCCAGCGGAACGCTCGTGGGCCTGACCACCATCAGTGTCCTGGCCCTGCGCCCGGACGTCGTCTTCCAGGACGACACGGTGGTGCTGCAGGAACACCGCGGCAACAAGCTCGGGCTGCTGATCAAGGTCGCCAACATGGAACGGCTCAGCGAACAGTTCCCGGACGCCCGGGTCCTGTACACGTGGAACGCCCCGGAGAACCGCTACCTCCTGAAGGTCAACCAGCAGCTGGGCTTCACGACAGCGGGCGTGACGGGTCTCTGGCAAAAAGAACTCCCCAACTTCGGACCGGCTGTCAGCTGAGGGCTGTTCACCCGGCACTGCCCGCCGGGCCCGATTTGGAACACGCGCGCCGTGTCCCGTAAGCTTGGAGGACCAAAGACCGTCGGTTGTTGGAAATCCACTCTCCCAAGCAAGACTCACTTCTGCAGTCGCGCCGGGAGAGCGCAGTGGATTTCCGGACGAAGGACCCTGAACATAGGGCGGCCGGCGCAGGTGAACGAAGCAAAGCTCCGCGGTCATGGACCGCGTCGAGACAAGCCCCGTGCATCTGCGCGGGGCGTTTTTTAGTTTTTAGCTCTTTTGAGCGGGGACCCGGACATACCGGCACTATCCCCGGAAGGAGGGTTATGGCAACGCCTAGCAAGGTTTCAGCAGTAGCTGAGATCACTAACGATTTCAAGGAATCGAACGCCGCTGTCCTGACCGAATACCGCGGGCTCACCGTTGCACAGCTCAAGCAGCTGCGTGTCTCTCTCGGCCAGGAAACCAAGTTCTCGGTCGTCAAGAACACCCTGACCGCCATTGCAGCCAAGGAAGCTGGTGTCGAAGCATTCGACGGTCAGCTCGCCGGCCCCACTGCAATCGCGTTCATCAAGGGTGACGCAGTTGCAGCTGCCAAGAGCCTGACGGATTTTGCCAAGGCCAACAAGCAGCTGGTCATCAAGACCGGTTACTTCGAGGGCAAGGCACTGAACGCCAGCGAAGTTGCTGCCCTGGCAGCACTCGAGTCCCGTGAGCTGCAGCTCGCCAAGGTTGCAGGGATCCTCAAGGCTCCTGCTGCCGCCGCTGTACGCATCATCGACGCACTGCGCCTCAAGCTTGAAGAAGAGAACGGTGCACCGGCAGCAGCCGAAGCACCCGCCGCTGAAGAAGCTCCCGCAGCAGATGCAGCAGCCGAGGCCGAAGCACCGGCCGAAGCCGCAGCCCCCGAAGAGAACTAGTCCTCTTCTCCATAAGACTCCGGTGCGACAGCGAGCCTCAGGGCCGCCGCGCACCACTATAGGAAGGACGCCACACCATGGCGAAGCTCACCAACGAAGAGCTCATTGAAGCTTTCAAGGAACTGACCATCATCGAGCTCTCCGAGTTCGTCAAGCTCTTCGAAGAGACCTTCGAAGTTACTGCTGCTGCCGTTGCCGTTGCCGGCCCCGCCGCTGCTGCAGAAGAAGCTGAAGAGAAGACTGACTTCGACGTCATCCTCGAAGCTGCTGGCGACAAGAAGATCGCAGTGATCAAGGAAGTTCGCGCCATCACCTCCCTGGGCCTCAAGGAAGCCAAGGACCTGGTTGACAGCGCACCCAAGGCTGTTCTCGAAGGCGCCACCAAGGAAGCTGCCGAGAAGGCAAAGGCTCAGCTCGAAGAAGCTGGCGCCCGCGTTACCCTCAAGTAACACCCGCCGTCCGGATCCATCGCGGTCCGCACTGCTCAAAGGAAACCCCGTCCACTCAGTGGGCGGGGTTTCCTGCGTTCCCGGACCGGAATCCACGCTGGCTGGAGCGCTCCCGTCGCCCGGGATGAACGGCGTCCAAGGATTTGGCAAAGTTTTTCTGATACCCCTGTCGCAGTTGTAAAGCCGCCCCTAGACTGTGGATTTGTGCCCACCGGCCCCCTACGTTCAGGAGTTCACCCACCATGCCGAACCCACACGATGCACCCTCCCGCCGCGCGATGCTCACAGCCGCCCTCGTCGGCGGCAGCGCTGCCGCAGCCGCACTGGCGGGAGCCCCCGCAGCCCAAGCCTCTGGCGAACGGGCGGCCACGGGCGGGCCGGACGGCAAGGCGCACTTCACGCTGACAGTGCTCGGCACCACAGATCTGCACAACAACGTCTTCAACTGGGACTACTTCAAGAACGTGCCCTATGCCGACGCCGTCGGGAACAAGATCGGGATTGCCCAGGCTGCCACCCTGATCAACGCAATGCGGGCCGAGCGCGGAGCGGCGAACACCTTGACCATCGACGCCGGGGACACCATCCAGGGCACGCCCCTGGCCTACTACTTCGCCAAAATCCAGCCCATCTCGGCCACCGTGAAACACCCCATGGCGCTGGCCATGAACGCGATCGGCTATGACGCCGCGGGGCTGGGAAACCACGAGTTCAACTACGGCATTCCACTGCTGCGCACCTGGGAGAAGCAGCTGGACTTTCCGCTCCTGGGCGCCAACGTGCACGACGCCGTCTCGGGCCAGCGCGCCTTCACGCCGTACGTCCTGAAGCGGGTCAAGACGGACAACGGCTGGGTGACGGTGGGCCTGGTCGGGTTCGTGACGCCCGGCTGCGCCCTCTGGGACCGCGACAACGTCCAAGGCAGGCTCGATTTCAACGGCATCGTCGAAGAGGCCAAAGCTGTCATTCCGCAGGTGAAGGCCGCCGGCGCGGACATCGTCATTGTCACGAGCCATTCCGGGGCGACTCCGGGGTCTTCCTACGGCGACGCCCTGCCGTTCCCGGAGAACGCCTCCACCCAGCTGGCGGAGGAAGTGCCCGGCATTGACGCCATCCTGGTCGGGCACGCACACCTGGAGATCCCCGAGCGTTTCGTCACCAACAAGGCCACCGGCAAGCAGGTGCTCCTGACCGAGCCGCTCAAGTGGGGCATGCGGGTATCTGTCATGGACCTCGAGCTCGCCAAGGTGCAGGGGCGGTGGGCCGTCACGTCGGCGCATGCGCACTTGCTGGACGCCAAGACGGTGAACCCGGATCCCGCCGTCGTCCGGGCCGTGCAGGCCGGGCATGAGGCCACGGTGAACTACGTCAATGAGGTCATCGGAACCTCCACGGCACCGCTCAGCACGGCCACCGCCTGCTGGGAGGACTCCGCAGCGATCGACGCCATCAACTATGTCCAGGCGAGCACCGTCAAGGCTGAGCTGGCCAACGGTCCCGCGGCCGGGCTGCCCGTGCTGTCCATTGCCGCGGCCTTCTCCCGTGCTGTGGATGTCAAGGCCGGGCCGCTGACCATCCGCGACGTCGCAGGGCTGTACATCTTCGACAACACGCTGCTCTCCGTCAAGGTCACGGGCGCGCAGGTCAAGGCATACCTGGAGTGGTCCGCCCAGTACTTCAAACCGGTGACCGCTACCACAGCCAGGGCCCAGGACGTCACCAATGCCGTGACCGCCACGGCACCGAACGGCACGCCGGACTACAACTACGACGTTGTCTACGGCCTGGACGCGCCGCTGAACTACGAGATCGACCTCGCCCGGCCGGCAGGGGACCGGATCGTCAAGCTGACCTACGGTGGCGAGCCGCTGCGGCTCGAGCAGGAATTCGCGCTGGCCATCAACAACTACCGGCAGAGCGGGGGCGGCAACTTCCCGGCCGTGAAGAGCGCGCCCGTGCTGTCCAACAGCCAGCAGGAGATCCGGCAGCGCATCATCGACTACGTCGTGGACCGCGGGACCTTGGACGTTGCCGTGTTCAGCCAGGCCAACTGGCGCCTCACCGTCAACGGGGCACCCCTCTCGGTTACGGCCTGACGCCCGGTCAAACAGCAACGCGGGGTCACTTCCGGCCCATCCCGACCGTCCGGATGGGCCCGAACTGACCCCGCGTTGTTGTTAACCCGGGCGCGCTAGTTGGGTTCAGTGATGTCGGCGACGACGGCGCCCAGCGCCGCCGTCAGGGCATCCGCGTCCACGAACGCGCTGTAGCCATGTTCCCCTGCGCCCATGGAGATCCGCCGGCCCGTGATGGTCTGGTCGGCGTAGACGGGCCAGGGGCGGATGCTGCCGAGCGGTGTGATGGTCCCGCGCTCGTACCCGGTGGCCTCGAAAGCCGTATCCGCCGCCGGCAGCGAGAGTTTGTTGACGCCCAGCAGCGCCCGCAGCTTGGGCCAGGAAATCTGCCGGTCTCCGGGGACCAGCGCGAACAGGAAACTGCCGTCCTTGTGCTTGACCACGAGCGACTTCACGATATCCGCGGGCCGGATCCCGAGGATACCGGCCGCCTCCTCAAGGCTGCGGGCGGCGAGGCGTTCGACGATCTCCACGTCCAGCCCCCGCGCCGCGGCGTCGGCGAGGAACCGTTCGCGGCCGCTGGTTGTTTTCTGCTCTGGCATCGCGTCAAACCTTCCTGACTCCTGGCGGCTGTTTCCGGTCCGCCCGGCCGCCCTGTGGTCCGGGCCCGCCCGGCCCGCCGGTTACCGGTCTTAGTCGCGGTACAGCAGCAGCGCTTCGCCCTGGCCGCCGCCGCCGCACAGGGACACGGCCGCCTTGCCGGTACCCCGGCGCTTGAGTTCGTGGGCTGCGTGCAGGGCCAGCCGGGCCCCGGAGGCCCCGATCGGGTGGCCCAGGGCGATGGCCCCGCCATGGATGTTGCACTGCTCCAGCGGATAGTTGAGGTCCTTCAGGGACTGCACCGCGACGGAACCGAAAGCCTCGTTGATTTCGATGAAGTCGAGGTCCGCGGCGGACCAGCCGGCTTTGTCCAGGGCGTTCTTGATGGCGTTCGACGGCTGGGAATGCAGCGAGTTGTCCGGACCGGCGACCTGGCCCGGCTTGCCGACCACCGCGAGATACTCGAGGCCGTTGTCCTCGGCGAACTTCCGGCTGCTCAGCACCAGGGCGGCAGCGCCGTCGGACAGGGGAGAGGAGTTGCCGGCGGTGATGGTTCCGTCAGTGACGAACGCCGCGCGCAGGCCGGACAGCGACTCGACGGTCGTGTCGGGCCGGATGCCCTCGTCGGAGGTGACGGCGATCGGATCGCCCTTGCGCTGCTTGACGCTCATCGGGGCGATCTCGCCGTCGAAGACGCCGTCCTTCGCGGCCCGGGCGGCACGCTGGTGCGACTGGGCCGCCACCTCGTCCTGGGAGGCCCGGTCAATGCCGAGGGTCAGGTTCTTGCTCTCGGTCGACAGTCCCATGGACTGCCCGTCGAAGGCGTCGGTCAGGCCGTCGTGCGCGGCCACGTCCAGGGCCTGGACCGTGCCGTACGCCCAGCCCTGCCGGGAACCGGGCAGCACGTGAGGTGCGCGGGTCATGGACTCCTGGCCGCCGGCGACCACCACCGTGGCGTCCCCGCTGCGGATCATCCGGGCGGCGTCGATCACGGCGGTGAGGCCCGAGAGGCAGACCTTGTTGATGGTCACCGTCGGCACGTTCCAGCCGATGCCGGCGCCGATGGCGCTCTGGCGCGCAGGGTTCTGGCCCGCGCCGGCCTGCAGGACCTGGCCGATGATCACGCTGTCCACCTGGTCGGCCTTGACGCCGCTGGCGGCCAGGGCCGCGCGGATGGCGTGGGTGCCGAGCTCGACGGCGGTGAAGCTGGCCAGCTGCCCGTTCAGGCGCCCCTGGGGGGTGCGGGCTGCGGCGAGAATGACAACATCGTTGTTGTCTGCAGGATTGCTCATGGTGTTTTCTTCCGATCTTCTTTCGACTTATGTCTACGTTATCGTGAGCCCCGTCACCTATCCATTCGGCAGGGCGGACACCGTCGCCGCGAGGAGTCGGGGAAATTCCGCCAAACTTCGTGCTTGCAATCCCGCCGGAAGTGGGGTAGACAAGTAGGTTGCTTTGCCGTATCGTAGATATTTGCGTCTTCCCTGTTTACCTTCAGCCTTCATATAGCGGTGGGCTTAGCCTGACAGCTGTTCCATCAATGTGCCGTCTACCACGTGCACCAGCTATGGACAGCGCGGGTCCCGGGTCATATAGCGGAACCGGACTGGTAGCGCTGCGGAGTCATTCTGCAGAGTGCATAACGGGGGAGATCTGACAACGCCTGAAGGTCTGTGGAAGGATCCCTCTTGGTCGCCTCGAGCACCTCTAATGTAAACAACGCTACCGCTATCAATGCCGACAGCACCGACGGTGCAACCCGCCGGCTCTCATTCGCAAAGATTCACGAACCCCTTGATGTTCCGAATCTGCTCGCCCTGCAAACCGACAGCTTTGACTGGCTGGTCGGGAACGAACGCTGGCAGGCGCGCGTTGCGAAGGCCGTCGAAGAAGGCGACCTCAGCGTCGCCACCTCCTCGGGTCTGTCCGACATCTTCGAAGAGATCTCCCCGATCGAAGACTTCCAGGGCACCATGTCCCTGAGCTTCTCCGAGCCGGAGTTCGCTGACCCCAAATACACCATGGCTGAGTGCAAGGACCGGGACGCAACGTACTCGGCTCCGCTGTACGTCAAGGCCGAGTTCATGAACAACAACACGGGCGAAATCAAGCAGCAGACCGTGTTCATGGGTGACTTCCCGCTGATGACCGAGAAGGGCACCTTCGTCGTCAACGGCACCGAGCGTGTCGTCGTCTCCCAGCTGGTCCGCTCGCCGGGCGCCTACTTTGAGCGCACCGCCGACAAGACCAGCGACAAGGACATCTTCACCGCGAAGATCATCCCCTCCCGCGGCGCCTGGTTCGAGCTCGAAATCGACAAGCGCGACCAGGTCGGCGTCCGTCTTGACCGCAAGCGCAAGCAGTCCGTCACCGTACTGCTGAAGGCCCTCGGCTGGACCGAAGGCCAGATCCTCGAGGAATTCGGCCAGTACGACTCCATGCGCGCCACGCTGGAGAAGGACGCCACCGAGACCCGCGAAGACGCGTTGCTGGACATCTACCGGAAGCTGCGACCGGGCGAGCCGCCCACGGTTGAGGCTGCCCAGTCCCTGCTGGACAACCTGTACTTCAACTCCAAGCGCTACGATCTGGCCAAGGTCGGCCGTTACAAGATCAACCGCAAGCTTGGCATCGACCGCTCCCTTGGCGACAAGGAAGCTTCGGTCCTGCACGTTGAAGACATCGTGGCCATGATCAAGTTCCTGGTTGCGCTGCACGCCGGCGAGAAGACCCTCACGGGCAAGCGCGACGGCCAGGACCACGAGCTCCGCGTCGAGATCGATGACATCGACCACTTCGGCAACCGCCGCATCCGCGCCGTCGGCGAGCTCATCGAGAACCAGGTCCGCACCGGCCTGTCCCGCATGGAGCGCGTTGTCCGCGAACGCATGACGACCCAGGACGTCGAGGCCATCACGCCGCAGACCCTGATCAACATCCGTCCCGTCGTGGCAGCCATCAAGGAGTTCTTCGGAACTTCCCAGCTGTCCCAGTTCATGGACCAGAACAACCCGCTCTCGGGTCTGACCCACAAGCGCCGCCTGTCCGCGCTTGGCCCGGGTGGTCTGTCCCGTGACCGTGCCGGCATGGAAGTTCGTGACGTGCACCCGTCCCACTACGGACGTATGTGCCCCATCGAAACTCCTGAAGGCCCGAACATTGGTCTGATCGGTTCGCTGGCTTCCTACGGACGCATCAACCCGTTCGGTTTCATCGAAACCCCGTACCGCCTTGTCGCCGAGGGTGTCGTCTCCGATGAGGTCAAGTACCTCACGGCCGACGACGAAGCCGAGGTCCTGATCGCACAGGCCAACGCACCGCTCGACGAGAACAAGCGTTTCGCGGAAGAGACCGTCCTGGTCCGTGCCCGCGGTGGTGGAGGCGAGCCTGTGCTGGTTCCCGCCGCCGACGTCGAGTTCATGGACGTTTCCCCGCGCCAGATGGTGTCCGTGGCTACCGCCCTGATCCCGTTCCTCGAGCATGACGATGCCAACCGTGCACTCATGGGTGCCAACATGCAGCGCCAGGCCGTGCCGCTGGTCCGTTCCGAGGCACCGTTCGTCGGTACCGGCATGGAGCGCGCCGCAGCCGTCGACGCCGGTGACGTTGTCATCGCCAAGAAGGCCGGTGTGGTTACCGAGGTCTCCGCTGAGCTGGTCATCATGCTCAACGACGACGGTACGGAAACCAACTACCGCATCAACAAGTTCGCCCGTTCCAACCAGGGCAACTGCTACAACCACCGTGTCCTGGTAAGCGAAGGCCAGCGCCTGGAGGTCGGCGGCATCATCGCTGACGGCCCGGCAACGGACCAGGGCGAGCTCGCCCTCGGTAAGAACCTGCTCGTGGCATTCATGTCATGGGAAGGCCACAACTTCGAGGATGCCATCATCCTCTCCCAGCGCATCGTGGCCGAGGACGTCCTGTCCTCGATCCACATCGAGGAGCACGAGATCGATGCCCGCGACACCAAGCTTGGTGCCGAGGAAATCACCCGTGACATCCCGAACGTGTCTGAGGAAGTCCTGGCAGGCCTGGACGAGCGCGGCATCATCCACATCGGTGCCGAGGTTGAGGCCGGCGACATCCTGGTCGGTAAGGTCACCCCCAAGGGCGAGACCGAGCTGACCCCGGAAGAGCGCCTGCTGCGCGCCATCTTCGGTGAGAAGTCCCGCGAAGTGCGCGACACCTCCCTGAAGGTGCCGCACGGCGAGTCCGGCACCGTGATCGGTGTCCGCGTCTTCGACCGCGACAACGACGACGAGCTGCCCCCGGGCGTCAACCAGCTGGTGCGCGTCTACGTCGCTGCCAAGCGCAAGATCACCGACGGCGACAAGCTCGCCGGCCGCCACGGCAACAAGGGTGTTATCTCCAAGATCCTTCCGATCGAGGACATGCCCTTCCTTGCCGACGGCACCCCCGTTGATATCGTCCTGAACCCGCTGGGTGTTCCGGGCCGCATGAACGTCGGCCAGGTGCTGGAAACGCACCTCGGCTGGGTTGCCAAGACCGGCTGGAAGATCGAGGGCGAGCCCGAGTGGGTCAAGCAGCTGCCGAACCTGCCGCGCGAGAGTGGCCAGACCACTGTGGCGACGCCGGTCTTCGACGGTGCGCGTGAAGAGGAAATCACGGGCCTGCTCGATTCCACCAACGTCACCCGCGACGGCGACCGCCTGATCAACTCTTCCGGCAAGACCCGTCTGTTCGACGGCCGCTCCGGCGAGCCGTTCCCGGATCCGATCTCGGTCGGCTACATGTACATCCTGAAGCTCCACCACCTGGTGGACGACAAGATCCACGCCCGCTCCACCGGCCCGTACTCCATGATCACGCAGCAGCCGCTGGGTGGTAAGGCACAGTTCGGTGGCCAGCGCTTCGGTGAAATGGAAGTGTGGGCGCTCGAAGCTTACGGCGCCGCGTACACGCTCCAGGAACTGCTGACGATCAAGTCGGATGATATCCACGGTCGTGTGAAGGTCTACGAAGCCATCGTCAAGGGCGAGAACATCCCCGAGCCGGGCGTTCCTGAGTCCTTCAAGGTCTTGATCAAGGAAATGCAGTCGCTGTGCCTGAACGTGGAAGTGCTTTCCACGGACGGAACCACAATTGAAATGCGTGACTCTGATGACGCAGTCTTCACGGCTGCGGAAGAACTGGGCATCGATCTGTCTCGTGCAGAGCCCAGTTCCGTAGAAGAGGTTTAGCAGGGGGTTTACGACGGCGGGTTCGCACTCGCCGTCGTAAGCCACCTCCCTCTTCCCGTAACCCAAGACTTCAGAATTTAGAGAACAAGAGAGAACAGGGACCATATGTCCAGCGAATCCTCCTTCGGCCTCATGCAGATCGGCCTCGCCACCGCGGAAGACATCCGTGGCTGGTCGTACGGCGAGGTTAAGAAGCCGGAAACCATCAACTACCGCACGCTCAAGCCCGAGAAGGACGGCCTCTTCTGCGAGAAGATCTTCGGCCCGTCCCGCGACTGGGAATGCTACTGCGGTAAGTACAAGCGCGTGCGCTTCAAGGGCATCATCTGCGAGCGGTGTGGCGTTGAGGTCACCCGTGCGAAGGTCCGCCGTGAGCGCATGGGCCACATCGAACTCGCCGCCCCGGTCACGCACATCTGGTACTTCAAGGGTGTTCCCTCCCGCCTGGGCTACCTCCTTGACCTGGCACCGAAGGACCTCGAAAAGGTCATCTACTTCGCGGCCTACATGATCACGAGCGTCGACGCCGACAGCCGCCACGAAGAACTGCCCAACCTCCAGGTTGAGCACGACATCGAGAAGAAGCAGCTGATCGACAACCGCGACTCGGACATCGCCACGATCGCCCGCGACCTTGAGAACGAGCTTGCCCGTCTCGAAGGCGAAGGCGCGAAGGCTGCCGACAAGAAGAAGGCCCGCGACTCCGCTGACCGCCAGATGGCGAACGTACGCAAGCGTGCCGACGCCGAAATCGAGCGCCTCGAGCAGGTCTGGGACCGCTTCAAGAACCTCAAGGTCGCCGACCTCGAAGGTGACGAAGGCCTGTACCGCGAACTGCGCGACCGCTACGGCATGTACTTCGAAGGCTCCATGGGTGCCGAGGCCATCAAGAAGCGTCTTGAGAACTTCGACATGCAGGCCGAGTCGGACATGCTGCGCGACATCATCGCCAACGGCAAGGGCCAGCGCAAGACCCGTGCCCTGAAGCGGCTCAAGGTGGTCAACGCGTTCCTGACGACCAACAACAGCCCGCTCGGCATGGTGCTGGACGCCGTCCCGGTGATCCCGCCGGAACTGCGCCCGATGGTCCAGCTGGACGGTGGCCGCTTCGCGACCTCCGACCTCAACGACCTCTACCGCCGAGTGATCAACCGCAACAACCGCCTCAAGCGCCTGCTTGACCTCGGTGCTCCGGAGATCATCGTCAACAACGAGAAGCGCATGCTTCAGGAAGCTGTTGACAGCCTCTTCGACAACGGCCGCCGTGGCCGTCCGGTCACCGGACCGGGCAACCGTCCGCTGAAGTCCCTGAGCGACATGCTTAAGGGCAAGCAGGGCCGTTTCCGCCAGAACCTCCTCGGCAAGCGCGTCGACTACTCCGGCCGTTCGGTCATCGTCGTCGGCCCGCAGCTGAAGCTGCACCAGTGTGGTCTGCCCAAGCAGATGGCCCTGGAGCTCTTCAAGCCGTTCGTGATGAAGCGCCTGGTGGACCTCAACCACGCCCAGAACATCAAGTCGGCCAAGCGCATGGTGGAGCGTTACCGTCCGCAGGTCTGGGACGTCCTCGAAGAGATCATCACCGAGCACCCCGTGCTGCTGAACCGTGCACCTACCCTGCACCGTCTCGGCATCCAGGCGTTCGAGCCGCAGCTTGTTGAAGGCAAGGCAATCCAGCTGCACCCGCTGGTTTGTGGCGCTTTCAACGCCGACTTCGACGGCGACCAGATGGCAGTCCACCTGCCGCTGAGCCCCGAAGCCCAGGCCGAGGCCCGCATCCTGATGCTCTCCTCGAACAACATCCTGAAGCCGTCTGACGGCCGCCCGGTGACCCTGCCGTCGCAGGATATGATCATCGGTCTCTACCACCTGACCACCAAGCGTGTCGGTTCAGCTGGCGAAGGCCGGATCTTCTCCTCGGTCGCGGAAGCCATCATGGCCTACGACCTTCACGAGCTGCACCTGAACTCCAAGGTCAAGATCCGGCTCGAGGGCTTCGTGCCCTACGCGGGCTGGGAAGCCCCGGAGGGCTGGGAGCCCGGTCAGATGGCACTGGTCGAGACCTCCCTCGGCCAGGTCATCTTCAACCAGACGCTGCCCGCGGATTACCCGTGGGTTGAGGATGTTGCCGACAAGGGCGAGCTGTCCCGGATCGTCAACGACCTCGCCGAGCGCTACCCGAAGGTGATCACGGCGGCAACGCTGGACAACCTGAAGGATGCCGGTTTCTACTGGGCCACCCGCTCCGGCGTGACCGTTGCCATCTCCGACATCGAGGTGCCCACGGACAAGCCGCGGATCCTCGCCGGTTACGAGACCATGGCCGCCAAGATCCAGGGCCAGTACGACAAGGGCCTGATCGACGACGACGAGCGTCGCCAGGAACTGATCGAAATCTGGAACAAGGCAACGAACGAGATCGCCCAGGCGATGCGTGACAGCCTGTCCCCGATGAACACGATCAACCGCATGGTGTCCTCGGGCGCACGTGGTAACTGGATGCAGGTCCGTCAGATCGCGGGTATCCGTGGCCTGGTGGCCAACCCTAAGGGTGAAATCATCCCGCGTCCGATCAAGTCCTCCTACCGCGAGGGCCTCTCGGTGCTGGAATACTTCATCGCCACGCACGGTGCCCGTAAGGGTCTGGCTGACACCGCCCTGCGTACCGCCAACTCGGGTTACCTGACCCGTCGTCTGGTGGACGTGTCGCAGGACGTCATTGTCCGCGAAGAGGACTGCGGTACCGAGCGCGGCCTGATGACCGCCATCGCCGTGGCCGACGCCAACGGCGTCCTCGTCCTGGACGAGAACGTCGAGAACAGCGCCTACGCCCGCACCCTGGCCGTCGACGTCGTCGACTCCAAGGGCAAGGTCCTGGCAGCTGCCGGCACCGACTGCGGCGACGTCGTCATTGCCGAACTGTTCGCAGCCGGCATCACCGAGGTCAAGGTCCGCTCTGTACTCACCTGTGAGTCCAGCGTCGGCACCTGCGCCCTGTGCTACGGCCGTTCGCTGGCCACTGGCAAGACCGTCGACATCGGTGAGGCCGTGGGCATCATTGCCGCGCAGTCCATCGGTGAGCCGGGTACCCAGCTGACCATGCGTACGTTCCACACCGGTGGTGCTGTTTCCGCCAGCGGTGGCGACGACATCACCCAGGGTCTGCCCCGTATCCAGGAGCTCTTCGAAGCCCGTACTCCGAAGGGTGTCGCACCGATTGCTGAAGCAGCCGGCCGCATCACCATCGAAGAGTCCGAGCGCCAGATGCGCCTGGTCATCACCCCGGATGACGGATCTGAAGAGATCGCCTACCCGGTGCTGCGCCGTTCACGTCTTCTCATCGAAGACGGCGATCACGTCAGCGTTGGCCAGAAGCTCATCAACGGCCCGGTCGACCCCAAGCAGGTGCTGCGCATCATGGGTCCCCGTGCCGCGCAGAAGTTCCTGGTGGACGAAGTCCAGGGCGTGTACCGCAGCCAGGGCATCGGTATCCACGACAAGCACGTCGAGGTTATCGTCCGCCAGATGCTGCGCCGCGTCACGGTCATCGAGTCCGGCGAATCGGACCTGCTGCCCGGCGAGCTCGCCGAACGCAGCCGTTTCGAAGAGGCCAACCGCCGCGTTGTGTCCGAGGGCAAGACGCCGGCATCCGGGCGTCCCGAGCTCATGGGCATCACCAAGGCGTCCCTGGCGACCGAGTCCTGGCTGTCCGCAGCTTCCTTCCAGGAGACCACCCGCGTTCTGACGCAGGCGGCCATGGAAGGCAAGAGCGATCCGCTGCTCGGCCTCAAGGAAAACGTCATCATCGGTAAGCTCATCCCGGCCGGCACGGGTCTCCCGCGCTACACCGAGGTCACCGTGGAACCCACTGAAGAAGCAAAGGCCAACCTGTTCACCGGCCCCAGCGCATTCAGTGACTTCTCCTACGACTCGCTGGGCGGCGACGGAGCTCCCGAGTTCCACGCCATCCCGCTGGATGACTACGATCTCGGCAGCGACTTCCGCTGAGCTGAGTGACTGACAGGCCCCGTTCCCACCTCGGTGGGGGCGGGGCCTTTCCAGTGGTAAAACCCCGCCGATTAAGGGCTGGGACCCGTCCGTGTTAGACTTGAGACTAATTGTTATTGTGGCAGTGGATGAGTGCGCCGGTTTGAGCCAGACAGCTTGCAGCTGAAAGGTTCAACCAGGACGACGTTTCCGGTTTGCAGGGTTCTTGTGCAACGTATGCCACATTTTCGCATGCCTAGGGGCAGTTCGGGTCGAAAGTCCTTGGACCCCGGCGTGCGGTCCGACTATTAAGGCTTCGCCTCAGCTGCTCTGGAGAGAACTTCAAAGCTCGGGCGGCGAGGCGCAGCGACAAGAGAGCGGCCGCCAACGGCCGCTCCGGATAAAACGGAGAACACGAGAGTGCCTACGATTAACCAGCTGGTCCGCAAGGGCCGCACGCCTAAGGTCAAAAAGACCAAGGCTCCCGCGCTTAACGGCAGCCCGATGCGCCGCGGTGTTTGCACCCGCGTTTACACGACGACCCCGAAGAAGCCGAACTCGGCTCTGCGTAAGGTTGCTCGCGTACGCCTCAACGGCGGCATTGAAGTCACCGCATACATCCCCGGTGTGGGCCACAACCTGCAGGAGCACTCCATTGTGCTCGTCCGCGGCGGCCGCGTGAAGGACCTTCCGGGTGTCCGCTACAAGATCGTCCGTGGCGCCCTCGATACCCAGGGTGTCAAGAACCGTAAGCAGGCTCGCAGCCGCTACGGCGCAAAGATGGAGAAGAAGTAATATGCCTCGCAAGGGTCCGGCCCCCAAGCGGCCGCTAGTTCTAGATCCCGTTTACGGCTCCCCGCTGGTCACCCAGCTCATCAACAAGGTGCTGGTTGACGGCAAGAAGTCCACCGCAGAGCGCATCGTTTACGGTGCACTCGAGGGTGCTCGCGCCAAGTCCGGCGGCGACCCCGTTGCAGCCCTCAAGAAGGCCATGGAGAACGTCAAGCCTTCGCTTGAGGTCCGCTCCCGCCGTGTTGGTGGCGCCACCTACCAGGTTCCCGTTGAGGTCAAGCCGGGCCGTTCCACGGCCCTCGCCCTCCGCTGGCTGGTTGGCTACTCCAAGGCCCGCCGCGAAAAGACCATGACCGAGCGCCTCCAGAACGAAATCCTGGATGCCTCGAACGGTCTCGGTGCCGCTGTGAAGCGTCGCGAAGACACCCACAAGATGGCCGAGTCCAACAAGGCCTTCGCACACTACCGCTGGTAATACTTCCCGGACGCCGCCGGCTCGACTGAGCCGGCGGCGAACGTGCAGTCCATCCGAAAGGGAGACACCGTGGCACAGGACGTGCTTACCGACCTTAGCAAGGTCCGCAATATCGGCATCATGGCCCACATCGATGCCGGCAAGACCACTACTACCGAGCGCATCCTCTTCTACACGGGTGTGAACCACAAGATCGGCGAAACGCACGACGGCGCTTCGACGACTGACTGGATGGAACAGGAAAAGGAACGCGGCATCACCATCACGTCTGCCGCCGTGACCTGCTTCTGGGAAAACAACCAGATCAACATCATCGACACCCCCGGCCACGTGGACTTCACGGTCGAGGTTGAGCGCTCCCTGCGCGTCCTCGACGGCGCAGTCGCCGTGTTCGACGGCAAGGAAGGCGTGGAGCCGCAGTCCGAGACTGTTTGGCGCCAGGCTGACAAGTACAACGTTCCGCGCATCTGCTTCGTCAACAAGATGGACAAGCTCGGCGCTGACTTCTACTTCACCGTCGACACCATCATCAGCCGCCTCGGTGCCAAGCCGCTCGTCATGCAGCTGCCGATCGGCGCCGAGAACGACTTCATCGGCGTCGTCGACCTCCTTTACATGCGTTCGCTGGTCTGGCCCGGCGACGCCAAGGGTGACGTCACCATGGGTGCCAAGTACGAGATCCGCGAGATCCCGGCTGACCTCCAGGCGAAGGCCGAAGAGTACCGCGCAACGCTCATTGAGACCGTTGCCGAGTCCTCCGAGGAACTCATGGAGAAGTACCTTGAGGGCGAAGAGATCAGCATCGATGAGCTCAAGGCCGGCATCCGCAAGATGACGATCAACTCTGAGATCTACCCGGTCTTCTGTGGTTCTGCATTCAAGAACCGCGGCGTTCAGCCCATGCTCGACGCTGTGGTGGACTACCTGCCGAACCCGCTCGACGTCCCGCCGATGATCGGTCACGATCCCCGCGACGAAGAGAAGGAGCTTACCCGTAAGCCCTCCTCTGAAGAGCCCTTCTCCGCACTGGCGTTCAAGATCGCCGCGCACCCCTTCTTCGGCCAGCTGACCTTCGTCCGCGTGTACTCCGGTCACGTGGAAGCAGGCTCGCAGGTGGTCAACTCCACCAAGGGCAAGAAGGAGCGCATCGGCAAGCTGTTCCAGATGCACGCCAACAAGGAAATGCCCGTCGAGGGCGCTACCGCCGGCCACATCTACGCAGCGATCGGCCTCAAAGACACCACCACGGGCGACACCCTGTGCGATCCGGCCAACCAGATTGTCCTCGAGTCCATGAGCTTCCCGGAGCCCGTGATCTCGGTTGCGATCGAGCCGAACACGAAGGGTGACCAGGAGAAGCTCTCCACGGCCATCCAGAAGCTCTCCGCTGAGGACCCGACCTTCCAGGTCTCCCTCAACGAGGACACCGGCCAGACCATCATCGCCGGCATGGGCGAGCTCCACCTGGACATCCTGGTGGACCGCATGCGCCGCGAATTCAAGGTCGAGGCAAACGTTGGCAAGCCGCAGGTTGCTTACCGCGAAACCATCAAGCGTGCTGTAGAGCGTCACGACTACACGCACAAGAAGCAGACCGGTGGTTCCGGCCAGTTCGCAAAGATCCAGATCGCGATCGAGCCGCTGGACACCTCAGGTGGCGAGCTGTACGAGTTCGAGAACAAGGTCACCGGTGGCCGCGTTCCGCGCGAGTACATCCCGTCGGTCGACGCCGGCATCCAGGATGCGCTTAACGACGGCGTCCTGGCCGGTTACCCGGTTGTCGGCATCAAGGCGACGCTGATTGACGGCGCTTACCACGATGTTGACTCCTCGGAAATGGCGTTCAAGATCGCCGGCCGTATGGCTTTCAAGGAAGCCGCACGCAAGGCGAACCCTGTCCTGCTCGAACCGCTGATGGATGTCGAGGTCCGCACCCCTGAGGAATACATGGGTGAAGTTATCGGTGACCTCAACTCCCGCCGTGGCCAGATGCAGTCCATGGAAGATGCCCAGGGCGTCAAGGTTATTCGCGCACACGTCCCGCTGTCCGGCATGTTCGGCTACATCGGTGACCTGCGCTCGAAGACCCAGGGCCGCGCTGTGTACTCCATGACGTTCAACAGCTACGCCGAGGTCCCGAAGGCAGTCGCCGACGAGATCATCCAGAAGAACCGCGGCGAGTAGTCTTCTAGACGCGTCGCAGCAACAAGAAACTCGGGTGCGTCTCCGCCAGCGGAGACACATCTGGTGCAAGTGGCCGGACTCCGGTCAGCTGTAGTCCGGCCAGGCCGGAGTTCGGCCGCCTGCACGAACAGGCTCTAGGCACTAGCATTAGTACCTGAATCTGCAATTTCATCAATCCAAAGCCCCCCAAGTAGACTTACTGGAGTTTCTGCCGCGACAAGCGCGGCCGAAGGGTAAGTCAATTTGAAAACGTTCTAGGAGGAACCTGTGGCAAAGGCAAAGTTCGAGCGGACTAAGCCGCACGTTAACATCGGTACCATTGGTCACGTTGACCACGGTAAGACGACGCTGACGGCCGCCATTTCCAAGGTGCTGTACGACAAGTACCCGACTCTCAACGAGAAGCGTGACTTCGCGTCGATTGACTCTGCTCCCGAAGAGCGTCAGCGCGGCATTACCATCAACATCTCCCACGTTGAGTACCAGACCGAGAAGCGCCACTACGCACACGTAGACGCTCCGGGTCACGCTGACTACATCAAGAACATGATCACCGGCGCTGCTCAGATGGACGGTGCAATCCTCGTGGTTGCCGCCACTGACGGCCCGATGGCTCAGACCCGCGAGCACGTTCTGCTCGCCCGCCAGGTTGGCGTTCCCTACCTGCTGGTCGCGCTGAACAAGGCTGACATGGTTGACGACGAAGAGCTCCTCGACCTCGTTGAAATGGAAGTTCGCGAGCTGCTCAGCTCGCAGGGCTTCGATGGCGACGAGGCTCCGGTTGTTCGCGTTTCCGGCCTGAAGGCCCTCGAAGGCGACCCCGTCTGGGTCAAGTCCGTTGAGGACCTCATGGCTGCTGTCGACGAGTCCGTTCCGGACCCCGTACGTGACCGTGACAAGCCCTTCCTGATGCCGATCGAAGATGTCTTCACGATCACCGGCCGTGGCACCGTTGTTACGGGCCGCGCCGAGCGTGGAACCCTCGCCATCAACTCCGAGGTCGAGATCGTCGGCATCCGCCCGGTCCAGAAGACCACGGTTACCGGTATCGAGATGTTCCACAAGCAGCTCGACGAAGCATGGGCCGGCGAGAACTGTGGCCTCCTGCTCCGCGGTCTGAAGCGCGACGATGTCGAGCGTGGCCAGGTTGTCGTCAAGCCGGGTTCCATCACCCCGCACACCGACTTCGAGGCTAACGTCTACATCCTCTCCAAGGACGAAGGCGGACGTCACAACCCGTTCTACTCCAACTACCGCCCGCAGTTCTACTTCCGCACCACGGACGTAACCGGCGTTATCACCCTGCCGGAAGGCACGGAAATGGTTATGCCCGGCGACAACACTGAGATGACCGTTGCGCTCATCCAGCCGATCGCAATGGAAGAGGGCCTCGGCTTCGCTATCCGCGAAGGCGGCCGCACCGTTGGTTCAGGACGCGTCACCAAGATCATCAAGTAATTACTTGCCGATCTGATGCTTTGCCCCTGATCAGCCAGCCGTCTGGCAGCTGAGAAGAGGATCGGGAACAGCCCCGCTGCACTTGCAGCGGGGCTGTTCCTTTTAAGTTCCTGATACCTTTGCAGGAAGGGAAGGGAGCTCACCATGGGCTGGTTCATTTTTCTGCTGATCGCCGCCGCGGTCGTTGTCGCGTTCTTTTGGGCGAAGAGGCACTTCCGCCAGGAGATCGAGCGCGCCAAGCGCATCAATAGGTCCAACCGCAACCAGTAGCAGCGGCCGGGCGGGGCTCAGGCCCGGCGTGCCCGCGCGAGGGCCTGGTACCAGTAGTACGAGTCTTTCGGCGTGCGCTTGAGGCTCGTGAAATCGACGTGCACCAGGCCGAAGCGCTGCGAGTAGCCGGCCGCCCATTCGAAGTTGTCCATCAGCGTCCAGACGTAATAGCCGAGCAGTTCGACGTCGTGGGCCACGCCCCCGGGGGAGGTCGCCTCCACCGCCTGGCTGAGATGTGCGGCGAGGTAGCTGATCCGGCCGGCATCGGGAATGGGGCCGGTGACGTGGTCCGGTTCGGGGAAGCTCGCCCCGCTCTCGGTGATGTAGAGCGGCGGCAGCGAGGACCCGTACCGGTCCTTCAGCTCCCGGAGCAGGATCCCCAGGTGGTCAGGAGCGACCGGCCAGCCGAACCCTGTGCGTTCATACTCCGGGAACGCGGCCATGTGGAACGGGACTTTCAGCATCGCCTCCGCGGTTGCCGAGGGGCTGTCGACGCCGCGGCCCGTGGCCACCTTCACGGGGTAGTAATAGTTCAGACCGTAGAAATCCAGCGGCTGGTGGATCGTGGCCAGGTCCGCGTCGCTGATGCTCCGCATTGAACGGAACCACGGCCGGGCGATCAGCGGCAGCCGGGGAAAGCGGCCCAGGAGGATCGGGTCAGCGTAGAGCCGGTTCAGCACGAAGTCGAACACCCTGGCCAGCATCCTGTCTGTTGGCGAACCCGAAGCAGGCCGGACGGGGGAATGCAGGTTCGTGACCCCGATGGCGCCGGCGACGCCCTCCGCGCGCAGCGCCTGAACCGCCAGCCCGTGCCCCAGGAGCTGATGCCGCACCGACGGCAGGGCATCGAAGAGCAGGCCTCGGCCGGGTGCGTGGACGCCCAGGGCGTAGCCGTTCAGGGTAACCGAGGCGGGCTCGTTCAGCGTCACCCACTGCGCCACGCGGTCGCCGAACCGCTTGCCGGCGGCCGCGCTGTACTCGGCGAACCGTTCCGCCGTCGAACGGTTCATCCAGCCGCCCCGGTGCTCGAGGGGCAGCGGCGTATCCCAGTGGTAGAGAGTGGCCATGGGGGAGATGCCGGCGGCGAGGAGCCGGTCGATCAGGCGGTCGTAGAAGTCCAGCCCGGCCGCATTGAAGCGGCCGCTGCCCTCGGGCTGGACCCGCGGCCACGAGATCGAAAAGCGGTAGGAATCGATCCCGAGATCCCGCATCAGTTCGATGTCTTCCTCGGCGCGGTTGTAGTGGTCGCAGGCCACGGCGGGGGAGTGCCCGTGCAGGATGTTGCCGGGCTTTTCGGCAAAGGCGTCCCAGCCGGAGGGGCCGCGGCCGCCGGCGGCAAGGCTGCCCTCGATCTGGAATGCCGCGGAGGAAACACCCAGGGTGAATCCCGGGCTCAGGCGTGCGGCGAGGGCCTGAACTGCTACAGAGTCCTGCACAGTCATGCCCCTATCATCCATTCGACGGCGATTCAGGACAATGGCCCTCCGGCAGTGATTGCACCGCCGTGCAGAGGGCTGATTCGCTTCTGCCCGCAAATTCCGGCATACTAGATGAGTTGTTCAAGCGCTCTTTCGCGTCCCGATCCGGATAATGCCGGATGCCAGGGTCCAAGTAAGAGACCAAACATAACCCACTCCCCATGGAATTGCGGACGCGTACGTTTGAAAACATGCGACACGCCCGACCGCGGGGGTCGGTTGCGTCGGCAGGTTGAGGAACCCGGATCTTTCCGGATTCAGCTTGTGCGGCGGGTGGTAGTCACGACTTCAAATGCTTCGGCAGCCATACAACTAGTAAGTGAACAGGGCAGCCCTAATCAGGGGAAGCACAGACTGAAAGAGAGTCAGGCGACATGGCGGGACAAAAAATCCGCATCCGGCTGAAGTCATATGACCACGAGGTCATTGACGTTTCAGCACGGAAGATCGTTGAGACGGTCACGCGCGCAGGCGCAACTGTAGTTGGCCCCGTGCCGCTGCCGACGGAGAAGAACGTTTACTGCGTTATTCGCTCTCCGCACAAGTACAAGGACAGCCGCGAGCACTTCGAAATGCGCACGCACAAGCGTCTTATCGACATCATCGACCCCACGCCCAAGGCTGTTGATTCGCTCATGCGTCTCGACCTGCCGGCCGACGTGAACATCGAAATCAAGCTGTAGGGAGGTGCTGAGAGACTATGACCGCAACCCGTAACGTAAAGGGCCTGCTGGGCACGAAGCTCGGCATGACCCAGGTCTGGGACGAGAACAACAAGCTCATCCCCGTCACTGTGGTCCAGGCTGACTCGAACGTCATCACGCAGCTGCGCAACGCAGAAACTGATGGCTATGTCGCCGTTCAGATCGGCTACGGCCAGATCGATCCCCGCAAGGTCACCAAGCCGCTGGCTGGTCACTTTGAAAAGGCAGGCGTCACGCCTCGCCGCCACGTCGTAGAACTGCGCACTGCAGATGCTGACTCTTACGAGCTGGGCCAGGAGCTCTCCGTAGAGCTCTTCGAAGCCGGCCAGAAGATCGACGTCGTTGGCACCACCAAGGGTAAGGGCTTCGCCGGTGTTATGAAGCGTCACGGCTTCCACGGCGTTGGAGCTTCCCACGGTGCACACAAGAACCACCGTAAGCCCGGTTCAATCGGTGGCGCATCCACCCCGAGCCGCGTCTTCAAGGGCATGAAAATGGCCGGCCGCATGGGCGCCGTTCGTCACACCACGCTGAACCTCACGGTCCACGCGGTTGACGTCGAGAAGTCGCTGCTCCTGATCAAGGGCGCCGTTCCCGGCGCCCGCGGCCAGGTCGTACTCGTACGCACCGCCGTGAAGGGAGCCTAGTTCAATGACTAGCACTGTCAAGGTTGACCTGCCTGCAGAGATCTTCGACGTACAGACCAACGTGCCGCTGCTGCACCAGGTCGTCGTTGCCCAGCTCGCTGCTGCTCGCCAGGGTACCCACAAGACCAAGACCCGCGCCGAGGTTTCCGGTGCAGGTCGCAAGCCGTTCAAGCAGAAGGGCACCGGCCGCGCCCGTCAGGGTTCCATCCGTGCTCCTCACATGACCGGTGGTGGCGTTGTCCACGGCCCCACGCCGCGTGACTACAGCCAGCGCACCCCCAAGAAGATGATTGCTGCTGCACTGCGCGGCGCACTCTCGGACCGCGCCCGCAACGGCCGCGTCCACGTCGTTGCTGACCTGGTTGCCGGCTCCACGCCGTCCTCCAAAGAAGCACTGGCAACCCTGCGCGGAGTTTCCGAGCGCAAGAACCTGCTCGTTGTCATTGAGCGCGCCAACGATGTTGCTGCACTGTCCGTGCGCAACCTCGAGGAAGTTCACGTTCTGTACGCAGACCAGCTGAACACCTACGACGTTCTCGTTTCCGACGACGTAGTCTTCACCAAGGCTGCCTACGAAGCATTCGTTGCTGACAAGGTTGCAAAGAACGAGGAGGATGCCAAGTGAGTGCAGCCACCATCAAAGACCCGCGCGACGTCGTGCTTGCACCCGTTGTCTCGGAAAAGAGCTACGGCCTGATCGACGAGGGCAAGTACACCTTCCTGGTGGACCCCCGCTCGAACAAGACCGAGATCAAGCTGGCCGTGGAGAAGATTTTCTCCGTCAAGGTCGAATCGATCAACACCATCAACCGTGCCGGTAAGCGCAAGCGCACCAAATTCGGCTGGGGTACCCGCAAGAACACCAAGCGTGCAATTGTGAGCCTCAAAGAAGGCACTATCGACATCTTCGGCGGTCCGCTTTCATAGCGGAGACCACTTTAACGAGGAAATAAATTATGGGAATCCGTAAATACAAGCCGACTACCCCGGGCCGTCGCGGCTCGAGCGTAGCGGACTTCACTGAAATCACGCGGTCGACGCCGGAAAAGTCGTTGGTACGTCCCCTCCCGAAAAAGGGTGGCCGTAACAACTCCGGTAAGATCACGACCCGTCACAAGGGTGGTGGACACAAGCGCCAGTACCGTCTGATCGACTTCCGTCGCCACGACAAGGACGGCGTCAACGCCCGCGTTGCCGAAATCGAGTACGACCCGAACCGCACGGCTCGGATCGCCCTCCTGCACTACGTTGATGGCACCAAGCGTTACATCATCGCCCCGAACAAGCTGTCCCAGGGCGACTTCGTAGAGGCCGGCGCCGACGCTGACATCAAGCCCGGCAACAACCTTCCGCTGCGCAACATCCCGGTCGGTACCGTAATCCACGCAGTCGAACTGCGTCCGGGTGGCGGCGCCAAGATGGGCCGCTCCGCCGGCGCATCGATCCAGCTCGTTGCAAAGGAAGGCCGTTTCGCCCAGCTGCGTCTGCCTTCCGGCGAAATCCGCAACGTTGACGTGCGCTGCCGCGCAACCGTCGGCGAGGTCGGCAACGCCGAGCAGTCGAACATCAACTGGGGCAAGGCCGGCCGTATGCGGTGGAAGGGCGTTCGCCCGACCGTCCGTGGTGTCGCCATGAACCCGGTTGACCACCCCCACGGTGGTGGCGAGGGTAAGACGTCCGGTGGACGTCACCCCGTCAACCCGAACGGTAAGCGCGAAGGCCGCACCCGCCGTCCCAACAAAGAGAGCGACAAGCTTATTGTTCGTCGCCGTCGTACTGGCAAGAACAAGCGATAGGAGCCTGGACACATGCCACGCAGCCTGAAAAAAGGTCCTTTCGTTGACCAGCACCTCTTTGTAAAGGTAGCCAGGGAAAACGAAAAGGGCACCAAGAACGTCATCAAGACCTGGTCCCGCCGTTCGATGATCGTCCCCGACATGCTCGGCCACACGATCGCCGTACACGACGGACGCAAGCACATCCCCGTGTTTGTCACTGAGTCGATGGTCGGGCACAAGCTCGGCGAATTCGCTCCCACGCGGACATTCCGCGGCCATGTCAAGGACGACCGTAAGGGCAAGCGCCGCTAGGCGCCTGCACTTACGTCAAAGACGAGAGAAGGAAAGCAATGGAAGCCAAGGCAATTGCGCGTCACATCCGCGTAACGCCTATGAAGGCCCGGCGCGTCGTCAACCTTGTTCGTGGTAAGCAAGCGAATGAGGCTCTGGCAATTCTGAAGTTTGCCCCCCAGGCAGCTTCGGAGCCGGTATTCAAGGTAGTTCAGTCGGCAATCTCCAACGCCCGGGTCCTCGCGGACCGCGACGGCGTGGCGTTTGACGAAGGTGACCTCATCATCAGCGAAGCGTTTGTTGATGAAGGCCCGACCATGAAGCGGTTCCAGCCGCGAGCCCAGGGTCGTGCATTTCAGATCAAGAAGCGCACGAGCCACATCACCGTGGTAGTCGCTACCCCGGAGAAAGAGGAGGCTCGCTAAGTGGGACAGAAAGTTAACCCGCACGGGTTCCGACTCGGCATCACCACCGATCACGTATCGCACTGGTTCGCCGACAGCACCAAGGCCGGCCAGCGGTACAAGGACTTCGTTCGCGAAGACATCCGTATCCGCCAGCTCATGTCCACGGGCATGGAGCGCGCCGGTATCGCCAAGGTCGAAATCGAGCGCACCCGCGACCGTGTCCGCGTGGATATCCACACGGCACGTCCGGGCATCGTCATCGGCCGCCGCGGCGCTGAAGCAGACCGCATCCGCGGCGAGCTTGAGAAGCTCACGGGCAAGCAGGTTCAGCTGAACATCCTCGAGGTCAAGAACCCCGAGATGGAAGCCCAGCTTGTTGCCCAGGGCGTTGCAGAGCAGCTGACTTCCCGCGTGGCTTTCCGCCGTGCGATGAAGAAGGCCATGCAGTCCGCACAGCGCGCCGGTGCCAAGGGCATCCGGATCGCTTGCTCGGGTCGACTGGGCGGCGCAGAAATGTCCCGCTCGGAGTTCTACCGCGAAGGCCGTGTGCCCCTGCACACCCTGCGTGCGAACATCGACTACGGCTTCTACGAGGCCAAGACCACCTTCGGCCGCATCGGCGTGAAGGTCTGGATCTACAAGGGCGACGTCACTGCCAAGGAACTGGCTCAGCAGGCAGCTGCTGCTCCGTCCCGTGGCCGTGCCGGCGACCGCCCGGGCCGCCCGGGTGGCGCCGACCGTGGTGACCGCCGCCGTCGTCCCGACCGCCCCGCAGCCGAGGCAGCACCTGCCGCCGAAGCTCCGGCTGTCGAAGCCGGTGCCGCAGGCACGGCACAGTCAGTAGAAGGAGGACAGGCTTAAATGCTTATCCCACGTCGAGTCAAGCACCGTAAGCAGCACCACCCGGGTCGTTCCGGCGCTGCTACGGGCGGCACCCAGGTCTCCTTCGGTGAGTGGGGCATCCAGGCGCTGAGCCCGGCCTACGTCACGAACCGTCAGATCGAATCTGCCCGTATCGCGATGACCCGCCACATCAAGCGTGGCGGAAAGGTCTGGATCAACATTTACCCGGACCGTCCGCTGACGAAGAAGCCGGCCGAAACCCGCATGGGTTCCGGTAAGGGTTCTCCGGAATGGTGGGTCTCAAACGTCAAGCCGGGCCGGGTTCTCTTCGAACTCTCCGGTGTCAGTGAAGAGGTAGCTCGCGAGGCCCTGCGCCTGGCAATCCACAAGCTGCCGTTGAAGGCACGCATTGTGCGTCGCGAAGGTGGTGAGTAGAAATGGCAGTAGGATCCAAGGAACTTGCATCCGCACAGCTGGACGGTTTCGACAACGAGCGTCTCGTTGAAGAACTCCGCAAGGCCAAGGAAGAGCTGTTCAACCTGCGTTTCCAGTCCGCCACCGGTCAGCTGGAGAACCACGGTCGTCTGCGCGCGGTAAAGAAGGACATCGCCCGCATCTACACCGTTCTCCGTGAGCGCGAGCTCGGCATTCGTGCCGAGGTTGCCGCACCGGTTGTGGAAGCCAAGGAAGAGAAGAAGTCCAAGAAGGCTGCAACCAAGAAGGCTGAGAAGGCTGAAACGGTTGAATCCGAGGAGGATGCCAAGTGAGTGAAAAGGACGAGAACGTGACGGAAACTGTTTCCGACGCAGCCAAGGCTGACGAGCGCGGTTACCGTAAGACGAAGCGCGGCTACGTCGTCTCGGACAAGATGGAAAAGACCATCACTGTCCAGGTCGAAGACCGCGTGAAGCACGCCCTCTACGGCAAGGTCATCCGCCGCAACGCCAAGATCAAGGCTCACGACGAAGAGAACAGCGCCGGCATCGGCGACCTCGTGCTCCTCGCCGAGACCCGCCCGCTGTCCGCTACCAAGCGGTGGCGTCTGGTCGAGATCCTCGAGAAGGCCAAGTAACACCTGCACCTGTTTGCCTGGTGATACAGCAGAAGCCCTCGTTCCCCTTTGGGGGAGCGGGGGCTTCTGCGTTGCCGGCAGCCGCCGCAGCCGGCAGCCTGCGTCTGGCGGCAGCAGTTTACCGTGTTCGTCACGCGAAGCAGCCTTCGGGGGGCTTACGACGCCGGCGGGCCGGGTTCCCGGGGTGCGCGGCGGCGGGCGGGCCCAAAGCCTGTCCGGCGTAACGGCGTCGCGGCTGCGCGGGAGGGGTGTGCGGGCTCCATGGCTGTGATAGGGGGATACGCCCAAAACGTGCTAAGATTTTGAGTTTGTATGGCGCCTTTTGCGCGCCGTCATCAACCTCGTAAACAATCGTGCCACGGCATAGTGCCCCCTTGCGCCCCGACTCGTCGGGAACCGCCTGGGAAGCAAATGTTTTTGGCACGGGCGTTTAGGCCTGGTCTGGCAAAATCCAGGCAGGTCAAGAGACACCCCGATCAACCGTTCCGCAAGGCTCATTCCGTAGGAAGATTTTCGGTCTGAGAACCAGCGCGACGCAAGGAGTAAATAGTGATTCAGCAGGAGTCGCGACTCAAGGTCGCCGACAACACGGGTGCTAAGGAAATCCTTACCATTCGCGTTCTCGGTGGATCTGGCCGTCGCTACGCAGGCATTGGCGACGTAATCGTCGCTACCGTCAAGGACGCAATTCCGGGCGGCAACGTAAAGAAGGGCGACGTCGTCAAGGCTGTCATCGTCCGTACCAAGAAGGAACGCCGCCGTGCGGATGGTTCCTACATCAAGTTTGACGAGAACGCAGCCGTCATCCTGAAGAACGACGGTGACCCCCGCGGTACCCGTATCTTCGGACCGGTTGGTCGTGAACTTCGCGACAAGAAGTTCATGAAGATCGTTTCTCTGGCTCCGGAGGTGCTCTAGTCCATGGCTAAGATCAAAAAGGGTGACCTCGTTCAGGTCATCACTGGCGCCAAGGCTGAGCGCGGCGGCGACAAGGGTAAGCAGGGCAAGGTTCTGCGCGTGTACCCGGAGACCAACCGCGTGTTGGTTGAAGGCATTAACCGCGTAACCAAGCACACCAAGGTCGGTCAGTCGCAGCGCGGCACCAAGACCGGTGGCATCGAGGTCGTCGAGGCTTCGATCCACATCTCCAACGTGGCTCTGGTTGACCCGTCCACCAAGAAGCCCACCCGCGTCGGTTTCCGCACCGAGACCGTTGAGCGCGATGGCGTGAAGCGTGACGTGCGCGTCCGCGTGGCCAAGAGCTCAGGGAAGGACATCTAATGACTGAGACTCTCGAGACTCCGGCAAGCAAGATCGTTCCTCGTCTGAAGACCAAGTACGCCGATTCCATCAAGAACACGCTGACTGAGGAATTCAAGTACCAGAACGTCAACCAGGTTCCCCGCCTGGTGAAGGTCGTTGTGAACATGGGTGTTGGAGATGCCGCCAAGGACTCCAAGCTGATCGACGGCGCTGTCCGCGATCTGACCCTGATCACCGGCCAGAAGCCGCAGGTAACCAAGGCCCGCAAGTCGATCGCACAGTTCAAGCTGCGCGAAGGCATGCCGATCGGTGCACACGCAACTCTGCGTGGGGACCGCATGTGGGAATTCCTGGACCGTCTGGTCACGCTGGCCCTGCCGCGTATCCGCGACTTCCGTGGCCTCAGCGGCAAGCAGTTCGATGGCAACGGCAACTACACCTTCGGTCTGACCGAGCAGGTTATGTTCCACGAGATCGACCAGGATTCCATTGACCGCGTTCGCGGTATGGACATCACCGTCGTGACCACTGCCAAGACCGACGACGAAGGCCGCGCGCTGCTGAAGGCGCTTGGCTTCCCGTTCAAGACCGAAGACTAATCTAGCTACGTAAAAGGTCCGCCCGCGCTCCTTTCCGAATTCTGTTCGGGACAACCAGCACGGCGGAAACCGTTATGAGGAAGGGCAAGAGCCCACATGACAATGACAGATCCCGTCGCAGACATGCTTACGCGTCTGCGCAACGCTAACTCGGCATACCACGATTCCGTGACCATGCCGTACAGCAAGCTCAAGGCACGCGTTGCCGACATCCTGAAGGCTGAAGGTTACATCGCCTCCTGGAAAGAAGAAGACGCTGAGGTTGGCAAGAAGCTGACCCTCGAGCTCAAGTTCGGTCCGAACCGCGAGCGTTCAATCGCTGGCGTTCGTCGTATTTCCAAGCCGGGACTGCGCGTTTACGCAAAGTCCACCAACCTGCCGCACGTGCTCGGTGGCCTGGGTGTCGCAATCCTGTCCACCTCTTCCGGCCTCTTGACTGACAAGCAGGCCGGCAAGAAGGGCGTGGGCGGCGAAGTCCTCGCTTACGTCTGGTAACGGGAAAGGAAGAGAATAATGTCACGTATTGGACGTCTCCCCATCACCGTTCCTGCCGGCGTTGAGGTCAAGGTTGACGGCTCTGTCGTCAGCGTCAAGGGTTCCAAAGGCGAGCTGAGCCACACTGTGGCCAGCCCGATCGAGGTTTCCCTGGAAGATGGCACCCTGACTGTCGCCCGCCCGAACGACGAGCGCGCCTCACGTTCGCTGCACGGCCTGACCCGCACCCTGATCGCCAACATGATCCAGGGTGTCACCGCAGGCTACGAGAAGAAGCTTGAGATTGTCGGTACCGGTTACCGCGTCCAGGCCAAGGGTTCTGACCTGGAGTTCGCTCTGGGCTACAGCCACCCGGTCAACGTCTCGGCACCGAACGGCATCACCTTTGCAGTTGAGACCCCGACCAAGCTCTCTGTTTCAGGTATCTCCAAGCAGCAGGTCGGCGAGGTTGCTGCCAACATTCGCAAGCTGCGGAAGCCGGACCCCTACAAGGGCAAGGGCATCCGTTACGCAGGCGAAGTCATCCGCCGCAAGGTCGGAAAGGCTGGTAAGTAACCATGGCGATCGCAATTAACAAGAAGCGTACGAACAAGAGCAAGTCTGCCCAGCGCAGCCGCCGCCAGCTTCGTATCCGCAAGCGCATCTCCGGAACGGCTGTACGCCCGCGTCTGGTCGTCAACCGCTCCGCACGTCACGTATTCGTCCAGGTTGTCGATGACACCAAGGGCCTGACCGTGGCAAGCGCCTCCACACTGGAAGCCGACCTTCGTGCATTCGACGGTGACAAGACCGCCAAGGCCAAGCGCGTTGGCGAACTGGTCGCCGAGCGTGCCAAGGCTGCCGGTATCGAAGCAGTTGTCTTCGACCGCGGTGGTAACAAGTACCACGGCCGGATCGCCGCCGTCGCTGACGGCGCACGTGAAGGTGGGCTGGCACTGTGACCGAAAATAACGAAAAGGACATTCAGGTGACTGAAGCTGTAGCTGCTCCGGCAACTGAGACCGCTGCGCCTGCTACCACTGACGACCGCCGTGGTGGCGCTCGTCGTGGCGAGCGTGGCGACCGCGGCCAGGGCCGTGGCGACCGTGGCGGCCGTGGTGGCCGTGACGGCGGCCGCGAGGCCGAGAAGAGCCAGTTCGTAGAGCGCGTCGTAACCATCAACCGCGTTTCCAAGGTCGTCAAGGGTGGTCGTCGCTTCAGCTTCACCGCCCTCGTCGTCGTCGGTGACGGCAACGGCATGGTCGGCGTCGGCTACGGCAAGGCAAAGGAAGTTCCTGCCGCTATCGCGAAGGGCGTTGAAGAGGCCAAGAAGTCCTTCTTCCGCGTTCCCCGCATCGGCAGCACCATCCCGCACCGCGTTCAGGGTGAGGCCGCCGCAGGCGTCGTCATGCTGCGCCCGGCTTCCGCCGGTACCGGTGTTATCGCCGGTGGCCCGGTCCGTGCAGTACTGGAGTGCGTGGGCATCCACGACATCCTCTCCAAGTCGCTCGGTTCTTCCAACGCCATCAACATCGTTCACGCGACCGTTGACGCGCTGAAGCGCCTCGAAGAGCCGGCAGCAGTGGCAGCACGCCGCGGCCTCCCGCTCGACGAGATCGCCCCGCCGGCAATGGTCAAGGCGCTCCTGAACCAGAAGGCAGGTGTCTGAGTCATGGCTAAGAACGTGCTTGTCTCCGACGCAAAGTTGGAGATCACTCAGATCAAGTCCGCCATTGGCGGCAAGCAGAACCAGCGCGACACCCTGCGGTCCCTCGGCCTGAAGCGGATCGGACACACCGTCGTCCGCACCGCCGACGCCGTGACCGTCGGGATGCTCAACACGGTTCCGCACCTGGTAAAGGTAGAGGAGGCGAAGTAAATGGCAGAGAAGAACACCGCCGAAAAGGCACAGGGCGCCGCTGAGAAGCAGAACGCACTGAAGGTTCACCACCTGCGTCCCGCCCCGGGTGCCAAGACCGCCAAGACCCGTGTTGGTCGTGGTGAAGGTTCCAAGGGTAAGACCGCTGGTCGCGGTACCAAGGGTACGAAGGCCCGCTACCAGATCAAGGCTGGCTTTGCCGGCGGCCAGCTGCCGCTGCACATGCGCCTGCCGAAGCTGCGCGGCTTCAAGAACCCGTTCCGGGTTGAGTACCAGGTTGTAAACCTGGACAAGCTCAACGAGCTGTTCCCGGAAGGTGGCGCTGTCACCGTGGAGAACCTGGTCGAAAAGGGTGCCGTTCGCAAGAACCAGCCCGTCAAGGTGCTGGGCACCGGCGACATCACCGTCAAGGTTGACGTCACCGTCCACGCATTCTCGGCCAGCGCTGCTGACAAGATTGCTGCAGCAGGCGGAAGCACCACCGCCCTCTAACGAGGCGGCGGGTCAGTTGCCCGTTGTTGAAACTCCCGGTACCAGGGGCTCAGGCCCCCGGTGCCGGGAGTTTTTTTCATTTTCCGGGCCCCGCCGATTGTTCGCGGGGCGCATCCACCCGTTAGACTCGGTTGTTGGGTTTATTTGACCTGTCTCACACGACTTTACTTATTACTCAGGAGGACGCTTGCTTAGCGCATTTGGCCGGGCCTTTCGCACGCCTGATCTGCGACGCAAGTTGTTGTTCACGCTGGGAATCATCACAATCTTCCGCTTGGGTGCCTTCATCCCCTCGCCTGGTGTGAGCTACCAGAATGTCCAGCAATGCTTGCAGAACGGTCAGACCTCGGGCGGGATCTACCAGCTCGTCAACCTGTTCAGCGGCGGTGCATTGCTGCAGGTGTCCATCTTTGCCCTCGGCATCATGCCGTACATCACCGCCAGCATCATCGTCCAGCTGCTCCGGGTGGTCATTCCCCGTTTCCAGCAGCTGTACGAGGAGGGCGCGTCAGGGCAGTCGAAACTGACCCAGTACACCCGCTACCTCACGATCGCACTTGGCCTGCTCAATGCCACGACACTGGTGTCGCTGGCACGCTCCGGCCAGCTGCTGCCTAACTGCCAGCTGCCCATCATCCCGGACAGCTCGATCGTCACCACGGTCCTGATCATCATCACGCTCACGGCCGGCACAGGCCTGATCATGTGGATGGGCGAGCTCGTGACGGAAAAGGGCGTCGGCAACGGCATGTCCCTGCTGATCTTCACGTCCATCGCCGCAGGCTTCCCCGGCTCGCTCGGTGCGATCTGGAAGGCCCAGGGCCCCGGCACGTTCTTCCTGGTCCTCATCATCGGCCTGCTCACCGTGGCACTCGTGGTCTTCGTGGAACAGTCCCAGCGCCGGATCCCGGTGCAGTACGCCAAACGGATGATCGGCCGCCGCACGGTCGGCGGAACCAGCACCTACATCCCCATCAAGGTGAACATGGCCGGCGTCGTGCCCGTCATCTTCGCCTCGTCCATGCTCTACCTGCCGGGGCTGATCTCACAGTTCAACCAGCCCAAGGCCGGCGAGCCGGTACAGCCCTGGGTTGAGTGGATCAACAACAACCTCACCAAGGGCGACCACCCGATCTATATGGCACTGTATTTCGCCATGATTGTGTTTTTCACCTACTTCTATGTTGCGATTACTTTCAACCCCGAAGAGGTCTCGGACAACATGAAGAAGTACGGCGGCTTCATTCCGGGCATCCGCGCCGGCAAGCCGACCGCGGACTATCTTCAGTACGTCCTATCCCGGATCACCCTGCCCGGCGCCTTCTACCTCGGCTTCGTGGCATTGATCCCGCTGGTTGCACTGGTCCTGATTAACGCGAACCAGAACTTCCCGTTCGGCGGCACCTCGATCCTGATCATGGTGGGCGTCGGTCTGGAGACCGTGAAGCAGATTGATGCGCAACTACAGCAACGTCACTACGAAGGGCTTTTGCGATGACGAGAATGTTGATTATCGGACCTCCCGGGTCCGGCAAGGGAACGCAGGCGGAACGCATTTCAGAACGCCTCGGCGTCGTTGCGATCTCCACCGGAGACATCTTCCGCGCCAACGTCAAGGGTGAGACTCCGCTCGGCGTCGAAGCCAAGAAGTACATGGACGCCGGCGACTTCGTCCCGGACAGCGTCACCAACAAGATGGTGCGCGACCGCCTCAATGAGGACGACGTCGAGGCAGGCTTCCTGCTCGACGGGTACCCGCGCACCACCGCGCAGGTGGACTACCTCGAAGACATCCTCGCCGGCGCTGACCAGAAGCTCGACGTCGTGCTCCAGCTCACCGCTGACGACGAGGAGCTTGTTACCCGCCTC
Source organism: Arthrobacter sp. 05T410 (assembly GCF_056396505.1). Classification (NCBI taxonomy): domain Bacteria; kingdom Bacillati; phylum Actinomycetota; class Actinomycetes; order Micrococcales; family Micrococcaceae; genus Arthrobacter; species Arthrobacter sp. 05T410. The sequence continues at coordinate 401,145 of NZ_JBFTLP010000003.1, forward strand.
CTGGGCCGTGCCAAGGAAACTGGCCGCAGCGACGACAACGAAGGCGTTATCCGTCACCGGCTGGACCTGTACCACGAGCAGACCGAACCTGTGGTGGCCAAGTATGCCGAACGCGGCATCCTGACCCAGGTGGACGGCATCGGTGCCATCGACGAAGTCACCGAGCGCGTCATGGAAGCGATCAAGTCGGCCCAGGCCGCCTGATCCTCACCCCCTGATCCACGCATGCTCATTGCGGCTGACGCAGAACAGAGACGCAGTGCAGAAGGGCGCGTTCCGTACCATCGGGTACGGGACGCGCCCTTCGGCGTTGGGCGGCCCCGCAGCGAGCCCGTTCCGAACCGTTGAACCGGTACGGGAGAATAGAGCTTGAAGACTTGGGTTGATGACCCATGGTGGAGGCCCGGGATCCAGCCCGCCCGGACCGCGAGAGAAAATTTGAGGTAGCGATGGCATTCGGCCAGGCACGCATTGAATACAAGACCAACGCCCAGATGCGCACGATGCACGAGGCCGGACTGGTCCTGAGCCGGGCACTGGATGCGGCGGTGGCCGCCGCGGCCCCCGGCGTCACCACTGCCCGGCTGGATGAGGTCTTCGCCGCCGTGCTCCAGGACGCCGGCGCCAAGTCCAACTTCCTCGGCTACCACGGGTTCCCGGCCACGATCTGCACCTCGGTGAACGAAGAAGTGGTGCACGGCATCCCCGGCGGCCGGGTCCTGGCGGACGGCGACATCATCTCGATCGACGGCGGTGCGATCGTGGACGGCTGGCACTCCGATTCGGCGCGGACCGTGATTGTCGGCACCGCCGATCCCGAAGACGTTCGCCTCTCCGAGGTTACCGAGGAAGCCATGTGGCGTGGCATCGCAGCCCTGGCCACCGGGAAATTCGTGGGCGATATCGGCAACGCCGTGGACGACTACGTCTCCTCCGTGCCGGGCAAACCGCTGGGCATCCTGGAGGACTATGTAGGGCACGGAATCGGCTCCGAGATGCACATGGCGCCGGACGTGCTGAACTACCGCACCGGCCACCGCGGGCCGAAGATCCGCCCGGGGCTGTGCCTCGCAATCGAGCCCATGCTGGTCCGGGGCAGCATCGAGACCGCAATCCTGGACGACGACTGGACCGTCGTCACCACGGATGGCAAGCGCTCCTGCCAGTGGGAGCACTCGGTGGCCGTGCACGAGAAGGGGATCTGGGTCCTCTCGGCACCTGACGGGGGAGCGGCGAAACTGGCGCCGCTCGGCGTCGTGCCCGTCCCGATTCCCTAGGCCCGACTCACACGGCGACTCGCGAGTTTTTCTGGCGACGCGCAAAATCCCTGGCGACACCGGAATACGATAGCGCCAGGGATTTTGCGTGTCGCAGGTCAGCCGGGGCGCACAATGGAGCCATGGGAGCAACAGGAGCCATCACAGACGTGGCCGGGATCCGGATAGGCCAGGTCCAGAAGTCCGGCGACGGCTGGCTGAGCGGAGTGACTGTGGTTCTCCCGCCGCCGGGCACCGTCGGCTCGGTCGACGTCCGGGGCGGCGGGCCTGCGACGCATGAGACGGACTCACTGGATCCCACCACGCTGTCCCAGACCGTGGACGCCGTGGTCCTGACCGGGGGCAGCGCCTTTGGCCTCGCAGCCGCGGGCGGCGCCATGCGCTGGTGCGAGGAGAACGGCCGAGGCTTCCCGGTCCCCGGCGGGCTTGTTCCGATCGTGCCGGCGGCCGCGATCTTCGACCTGGGCCGCGGCGGCGACTTCTCCGCCCGCCCCGGAGAGGCGATGGGCTACGCGGCGACGGCCGCCGCCGCCGGGCAGCCGGAAGGGCACGACGTCGAACGCGGCAACGTCGGCGCCGGCACAGGAGCGGCAATCGGCAGGGGCACGTACAAAGGGGGAGTGGGCACAGCCTCCCTCACCCTAGAAAACGGGGTGACCGTCGGCGCCATTGCGGTCGTCAACGCGCTCGGACTGCCGTGGGGCACATCGCCGCAGCAGGCGGAACCCGGCAGCGTGCGTCTAAGCGACGAAGGAGCGAGCACGCAGAGGGTTTCGGCTGTTGGGGCGGGAGGTGAGGCCGAAGCCGCAGACTACGGCGTTGGCGGTACGCCCCCGCCGCTCAACACCACGCTCGTCGTCGTCGCCACGGACGCCGTCCTGGACAAGGCGGACTGCAAACGCACCGCCTCGGCGGCCCATGCCGGACTGGCCCGGGCTTTGAATCCAAGCCACACCCTCGCCGACGGCGATACCGTGTTCGCGCTGGCGACGGGCGCCGTCGCGCTTGACCGCAGCACCCCGGCGGCCCGGCAGATCAGCCTCATTACCCTGCAGAGCGCGGCCGCCGACGTCGTCCGGCTGGCCATCCTCGACGGGATCTCGCAGGCGGAGGCAGTGACGACGGCGGCCGGGACGCTAGGTGCGTACGGACGCTGAGTGCGCTACGATGGGCGGATTTAACTTCGGATTTAACAATCGGGCCGCGATGGCGTAGTGTTGTCTGTTGGTTGTCTGCCCCGTTGTGCCCTTTTGGGGTCGGGTGGCACCAGCCAATCAATCAAAAACGTCCGCGGTCATGACCGGTGCAAACCGGGAGGCTGCGGCAACAACAGTTAGCGGAGGGTATGGCCAAGAAGGACGGGGTCATTGAGATCGAGGGCGTTGTGACCGAGGCGCTGCCCAATGCGATGTTTCGCGTTGAGCTCACCAACAAGCACATCGTTCTGGCACACATCTCTGGAAAGATGCGCCAGCACTACATCAGGATCCTCCCCGAGGACCGCGTAGTGGTGGAGCTGAGCCCTTACGACCTGACACGTGGTCGTATCGTCTACCGCTACAAGTAAACACTGGGCGGCCAGGGCAACAGCCGAGGGCCGGTCCAGCTGACCAACTGCAACACGCAAAGGAACGCCATGAAGGTCAAGCCGAGCGTCAAGCAGATCTGCGAAAAGTGCAAAGTGATCCGCCGTAATGGCCGGGTCATGGTGATCTGCGAGAACCCGCGCCACAAGCAGCGCCAGGGCTAATTTCCTTCACAGGAAACCCTGGGTTGCTAACCCACGCAAGTAAATAAAGGCAGCACAAGCTGAACTGGGACGTATGAGCCCGGACAGCTAACCCCCGGTCGGAGGCTGGGGCCGCACTGAACATGCGGGTGTACTGCCTACGACCTCCGGTTTATACAAGGAGTACTGCCAATATGGCTCGTCTCGCTGGCGTAGACATTCCCCGCGAAAAGCGGCTGGAAATTGCGCTTACTTACATCTACGGCGTGGGCAAGACCCGTGCACACGAAACCCTGGCTGCTACCGGCATCAGCGCTGACGTTCGGGTCAAGGACCTGACCGACGCGCAGCTGGTTGAGCTGCGTGACTACATTGAAGGCAACTACAAGGTTGAGGGTGACCTTCGCCGCGAAGTAGCCGCTGATATCCGCCGCAAGGTTGAAATCGGCAGCTACGAAGGTATTCGCCACCGCAAGGGCCTGCCAGTGCGCGGTCAGCGTACGAAGACGAACGCGCGTACCCGCAAGGGTCCGAAGCGCACCGTCGCAGGCAAGAAGAAGGCCCGTTAATCCCTGAGGGATTAACTCGGTTTTCCCCCGATAACTTTCTGTAGGAGAAAAAATGCCCCCGAAGACTCGTGGCGCGGTTCGCAAGCCGCGTAAGAAGGACAAGAAGAATATCGCGCTGGGCCAGGCGCACATCAAGAGCACCTTTAACAACACCATCGTGTCCATCACGGACCCGAACGGTGCTGTCATCTCCTGGGCTTCGTCCGGTGAGGTTGGCTTCAAGGGCTCGCGTAAGTCCACCCCGTTCGCTGCCCAGATGGCCGCCGAAGCCGCCGCAAAGCGTGCACAGGAGCACGGCATGCGCAAGGTTGACGTGTTCGTCAAGGGACCGGGTTCCGGACGCGAAACCGCCATCCGCTCGCTGCAGGCCGCTGGCCTCGAGGTTGGCTCCATCCAGGACGTCACCCCCAGCGCCCACAACGGCTGCCGTCCGCCGAAGCGCCGCCGCGTCTAAGGCTTTCCAGCGCCCAGGAGCTTGCCCGGACCCTCACCGGTCCGGGCAGGCCCGGCCGCGTTAAGTCTTCAGACCGATCTTTCCACCACCTGTGTTGCGTCATATAGCGGATGCTCGCCGAAAGGAAACCTAAGTGCTCATTGCACAGCGCCCCACCCTCTCCGAAGAGGTCGTCTCCGAAAACCGCTCACGGTTCATCATCGAACCGCTGGAGCCGGGCTTTGGTTACACCCTCGGAAACTCCCTCCGCCGTACCCTGCTCTCCTCCATCCCCGGTGCCTCTGTAACGAGCATCCGGATCGATGGCGTGCTGCACGAGTTCACCACGGTTCCGGGTGTCAAGGAAGATGTCACTGAGATCATCCTGAACATCAAGAACCTGTCGGTTTCCTCCGAGCACGACGAGCCGGTTGTTGCTTACCTGCGCAAGCAGGGACCGGGAGTCGTCACCGCCGCGGACATCGCTCCGCCGGCCGGCGTCGAATTCCACAACCCGGATCTGCACATTGCCACGCTGAACTCGAAGGGCAAGTTCGAACTCGAACTGACCATCGAGCGCGGTCGCGGCTACGTTTCGGCAGCTCAGAACAAGTCCGGCGACTCCGAGATCGGCCGCATCCCGGTCGACTCGATCTACTCGCCGGTTCTGAAGGTTACTTTCCGCGTGGAAGCTACCCGTGTTGAGCAGCGCACTGACTTCGACAAGCTCATTGTCGACGTCGAGACCAAGCAGGCAATCGCCCCGCGCGACGCCGTTGCTTCGGCAGGTACCACCCTGGTGGAACTGTTCGGTCTGGCCCGCGAGCTGAACACCGCAGCTGAAGGTATCGAGATCGGTCCGTCGCCGACGGACGCTGCCCTGGCAGCCGACATGGCACTGCCGATCGAGGATCTGGACCTGACGGTCCGTTCCTACAACTGCCTCAAGCGTGAGGGCATCCACACCGTGGGTGAACTCGTTGCCCGCTCCGAGGCTGACCTCATGGACATCCGCAACTTCGGCGCGAAGTCCATTGATGAGGTCAAGGCCAAGCTGGTCGAACTGGGCCTGTCCCTCAAGGACTCCCCTCCCGGTTTCGATCTCGCAGCACGTGCCGCAGCCATCGAAGAGGACGACGCCGCGTTCAGCGACGACGAGCTCTAACCAACAGATCTTGGCCGGCTGGCTGGATGCACCCTGGTGTGCGCAGCCCAACGGCTTCCAATGAGGAGAAACTATAATGCCTACCCCCGCTAAGGGTCCGCGCCTCGGAGGCGGAGCGGCTCACGAGCGTCTTATGCTCGCGAACCTGTCCGCCGCACTTTTCGAGCACAAGCGGATCACCACCACGGTGACCAAGGCCAAGCGCCTGAAGCCGTACGCCGAGCGCCTGGTGACTTTCGCCAAGCGTGGCGACCTCGCGTCCCGCCGTCGTGTACTCGGCCTGATCAGCAACAAGGGCGTCGTCCACGAGCTGTTCACCGACATTGCACAGGCAGTGGAAAACCGCGATGGCGGCTACACCCGCATCACCAAGATCGGCAACCGCAAGGGCGACAACGCTCCCATGGCTGTCATCGAACTGGTTCTCGAGCCGGTTTCCGCAAAGCAGGCCGTGGTAGCCGAGGCTACCTCTGCTGCCAAGCGCGACGCTGACAAGAAGGACGCCGAAAAGGCCGAAGCAGCTCCGGTTGCCGAGACCGAAGAGGCTCCCGTCGCTGAGACCGAAGCCGCTACCGAAGAGGCTCCGGCCGCTGAGGAAGCAGCCGCTGAGTCCGAGAAGGACGCGAAGTAATTCGCTAAATCTTTCTTATAGACTTAAGTCTATGAACGAGCTCAAACCCGCTGCCCCCGTCTTGGGGGGCGGCGGGTTTTTGCGTATCCGGCTGGATGTGGCGTACGACGGCGGCCCGTTCAGCGGGTGGGCCTTGCAGCCGGGACTGCGCACCGTCCAGGGCGTCCTGGAGGAGGCCCTCGCGCTGCTGATCCGCCGCCCCGTCCGGGTCACGGTTGCCGGGCGCACCGACGCCGGGGTGCACGCCCGCGGCCAGGTGGTCCACCTGGACCTCAGCGAGGCGGAGTGGCTGGGCCTGAACCGGGGCGCCGAACTGGATCCCGCCGTCGCCCTTCTCCGCCGCATCCGCGGTGCCTTGAGCCGTGGCCTGGGCGACCTCAGCGGCGCCATCGAGGTGCACCGGGTGAGCGTGGCACCCGTTGGCTTCGATGCCCGGTTCTCCGCCCTCTGGCGCCGCTATTCGTACCGGATAGCGGACGGCCCCGCGCTGTGGGACCCGCTGGGACGCGCCTCGACCCTGTGGCACAAGGTTCCGCTGGACGTCGGGCTCCTCAACGAGGGCGCCGCGCCGCTGCTGGGCCTGCAGGACTTCCGCTCGTACTGCAAGCCCCGCGAGGGGGCCACGACCATCCGTGAACTGCAGCGCTTCGAATTCGCGCGCGGCACGGACGGGGTCATTGTCGTCACCGTTCAGGCTGACGCGTTCTGCCACAACATGGTCCGCTCCCTGGTGGGCTCGGCGTTGTACGTGGGGGAGGGCGAAGAGGCCCCGGAATGGCTCTACGAGCGGCTCCTCGCCCGGCAGCGCGACGCCCGCTCCGTTCTCGCAGCCCCGCACCCGCTGGTGCTCGAGGAAGTGGCCTACCCGACAGAGAGCGGCATGCTGGCCCGGGCCGAACTGACGCGGGCACTGCGGGCCTAAACTGCGCCACCGATTTTCCCCACCTTTGCCGGAGCGAGGCCGCTCTACGCCGGCGGGTCGGCGCAACACGCCGGCGTCGGCCACCAAAGGTCGGGAAACTTTGACGCCACCACAGCCATGTGGGCACGAAAAGGCGGTGGGCCTGCGGGCCTAAATTAGGCGGGAAGCTCGAGGGTGAAGGTGCTGCCGTGGCCCGGACTGGTGCGGCACGAGATGGATCCGCCGTGCCCTTCCACGATGGCCTTGGTGATGGACAGCCCCAGGCCGGCGCCTGGAATGGATCCGTCCCGGACGGCCGGGCTGCGGAAGAAACGGGTGAAGACCCGCCCGGCGTCGGCGGCGGTCATGCCCATCCCGGTGTCCTCGACGTGAAGGCGCACCAGGCCGTCGCCGGAGCTGGCGGAGACCCGCACCGATCCGCCGTCGGGCGAGTACTTGATCGCATTGGAAACGAGGTTGTCCAGGGCCTGGCTGATCCGGAGCGGGTCCACGTGGGCCCAGAGCGGACCCTGGACGTCCGTGGCGAGGCAGACGCGGGAGGCCTGGGCGTGGGCCTGGGCCGAGCCGAGACTCGCCTCCACGATGCCGGCGAGGTCGGTGCGGCGCGGATGGACATGGACCGCGGCGCTGGCGGACATGAGAAGATCCGAGACCAGGGCCAGCAGCCGCTCCGCGTTGCGCTGCGCCACTTCGACGCGGCGGACCACCGGACTGTCCAGGCCCTCGGTGTCGGCGAGCACCAGGTCCAGGTTGCCGATGATGGACGTCAACGGCGTGCGGAATTCGTGGGAGACAGTGGAGACGACCTCGTCCTTCGCTGCCAGGGCGTCCACCAGACCGGTGACCTCGTTGAAGACCACCACGGCGCCGCGGAAGTCGCCGGCGTCGTTCTTCAGGGGCCGGGCCCCGGTAGAGACCACGCGGCTGGCCGCCGCCTCACCGAAGCAGACAAGGTAGTCGGCAAACGACTCGCCGGCCAGCGCCCGCCGGATGGGACGGCGCTCCAGCGGCAGGGGGGTGCTTCGGTCCTGCCCGGTCAGCACGAGCCGGCCCTCATCCTCCGGCAGTACTTCCCCCGCCGGTTCGGCCGTAGGACGGGGCGCCGCGGCCGCGGATTCCTCGAGTTCGGCCTGCCACGTGTTCGTGAGCAGCCGGCGGCCGCTGGCATCCACTGCCACGATCCCGACGTCGACGGTGTCAAGAATGGTGTTCAGGAGCCCTTCGCGCTCCCGGCTGTCCGCGAGCAGGACCTCCAGCTCGGCTTCCTTGGACTTGATCCGCCGCTGCTCGCGCCGCAGGCGCGCCCGCGCGAAACGCATGGCCAGGGAGACCGCGAGCATCATCAGGGGCACCAGCAGGGCTTCGGCCGTGCGGGCCGCAAACGGTGCCGGCCGGTCCGCCAGGAGCCAAGGCAGGGCGGCCAGGAGGGGCACCGAGAAACTCAATAAAAGGCTCGCGGGGGCGGAGAGCCTGGACGCCGAAATCCACACCACGGGCAAGACGGAGAGCACACCTGGATCCGGCAGCCCGGCGGAGGTGCCGTCCCGGAGCAACCCAATCGCAACCAGGTCCAGGACAGGGATGACGAGCGGCGCCAACGGCCCAAAACGCTGCCAGGGGACCAGTACGCAGGCCACCAGGAGGGCGGCCTGCAGGGCAAAGGCGTACCGGCACAGGATGCTGTCCGGAAGGCCGGGCCAGGCGGCCGGGGCAGCCATGACGATTCCGGCCAGCATCACGGCCAGCGGCAACTGGCATACGAGGACCCGCCCGCGCGGCCCCAAAGCCTTCCCGTGTCGATCCACACTGCGGATCAGCCGCTGTCTAAGCAAAGACGCCGTGCCCCCTTCCCGTTGCTCCAGTTTTACACCCTGTGTCACGCAAATTTGACATAAATCGAAGTTTTGCCATTTCTGTTACCGGGCAGCCGCGAATTTGCCCCTTAGGGTGGGTATTCTGACATTGCTGGTGGGGGCCGGCGAGATAATTGCTGCCGCCGCATCCGCGAACGGCAGCGTAGCGTGACACATGAGGGGGGCCATGACCGACATGGGAGTCGCCGTCGTTGTAGAAGACGACGAAGATGTTCGGAACCTTGTCGAAGCCGTATTGAGCCAGGCAGGGTTCGAAGTCCACTCGGCGGCCGGCGGACGTGAAGGGGTCGACGTCGTCAGGGCACGGGAGGCAAGCGTGGTCACCCTCGATGTCGGGCTTCCCGACATCGACGGTTTCGAGGTGCTGCGCCGGATCCGGCAGTTCAGTGACGCGTACGTGGTCATGCTGACAGCGCGAACCGACGAACTGGACACCCTGACGGCGTTTCATACCGGGGCTGATGATTTCCTGGCGAAGCCATTCCGGCCGCGGGAGCTGCGCGCCCGTGTGGGTGCCATGATGCGCCGGCCCCGGCAGGACCTCGGCGCCGCGGACGGATCCGCGGTGGATTCTGGGGCGGCCGCCGCCCCGGTAGCGTCCCAGAGTCCGGTGCTGCACCACAACGGCCTGGACCTGAACCCCGAGACCCGGTCCGTGAGTGTCGACGGCGTGGCGGTCAGCCTGACCCGCAGTGAGTTCGACCTCCTGCAGGCGCTCCTGAAGGGCGCCGGCGCCGTGCGGTCCAAGACCGAGCTGGTGCGCGTGGTCCGGGGCGATTACTACCGGGCGGACGCCTACATCAGCGAATCCGACGAACGCGCCGTCGAGGTGCATATCGGCAACCTGCGGAGGAAACTCGGCGAGGACCCCGTGCAGCCGCGCTGGCTGCAGACCGTCCGCGGCGTGGGCTACCGGCTGTCGCCGGCGCGGTAGCCCCTGGAGGGGCTTCCGGCGCCCGGCGCCCGGGAAACCTGTAGGCGGCAGCGGTCCCGCCGGTCCTAGCTGTCCCACAGGACGTAGCTGAACTGGAGCTCGTCGACGGTTTCCCCGCCGCGCGCGGCAACGTCGCGCAGGAGCGACAGTGCGCGGCCAATGTCTCCGGCCCTGAGGGCGTTCTCCAGTTCGCCGGCGAGCTGGGCCAGGCGCAGGCCTCCGACCATGGCCGAGGACGTCTTCAGGCTCAGCACAGCGTCCATCGAGCCCGCGAGATCCCCGCGTTCGAGGGCCGAGGCCAGCGAGCGGTAGCGCTGGTCCCACATCCGGGTGTAGTCCCTGGCAAATCCCTTCGCCACGGCCGGATTTTCCAGCTGTGCACCCAGGTCCTGAAGCGCGGCAGGGTCCACGAGCGGGGCCGCCGGCAGGTCCTCGGGGAGGACCTCCGGGAAGACCTCTGGGAAGGCCGCTGCCGCGCTGGATGCCGTGAGGGCAGGCGCCGGCAGTCCCGGAGAGGTGGTGGGAGCGAGGGCAATGCCCGCATCTCCGTCGTCGGGGCAAGCGCTTGGAAGGGACATGTGACCACGCTACTTGCTGATGCGGCCGATGCCTTGCAGCCCGGTCTATCCTGCGGAAACCCTGAGGCTTTCCCGAGGGGAACCAATCCCTGCCGCTGGTGCCGGCCGTGGCCGTGTCGGCGGCCGTTTACTGGCCACTGAACGTGTCGATGGCGTTGATGACGGCCGGGCCCAGGATGGCGATGAAAAGCACGGGGAAGATGAAGAACAGCAGGGGAAACAGGATGGTGACGGGCAGCTTCATGGCCTTCTCCTCGGCCCGTTGCCGGCGCTTGACCCGCATGACCTTCGCCTGCACCCGCAACACCCGGCTGATGGCAATGCCGTAGGTGTCGGCCTGGACCACGGCCTGGACGAAGCTGCGCAGCTCGGGCACGTTGGTCCGTTCCGCCAGTGCCACGTATGACTCGCGCCGGCTGCGCCCTACCTGCATGTCCTGCAGGGTCCGGATAAGTTCCTCCGCCAGGGGGCCCTTGCCGTTCTCGCCGGCCCGGGCCATGGCGCCTTCGAAGCCCAGGCCCGCTTCCACGGAGATCAGCATCTGGTCCAGCGTGTTGGCCAGTTCCAGCTGCATGGTCTTCTGGCGTTCCTGCCCTCTGCTGTAGAGCAGGAGGTCGGGGATGAAGTAGCCGAGCAGGAACACAAAGATTCCCACGAGCTTGAGGACCGGCGTCGGGCTGTTGGCGCTGATCCAGAAGCCCAGCAGGGCGCCCAGCAGCCCAAGGAGCGGCTTGGCCGCGAGCACGCGGCCCAACGGCAGTGACGCGGGGCGCCCGGCGAGGGACAACAGCCGGTCCAGTTTGCGGACGTACGCCGGGGGAGTCAGCCGGTAGCCGGCCCGTTCCAGCAGGCTGCTGCGCTCCCGATGGGTGAGCTCGGCCGGGTCGGTGCCATGCGCGAGCATCTCCCGCATGGCGCGCTGTGACCTCCGGTCGACGGAGAGCAGCGACCACGCCAGATAGCCGAGCGGCAACGCCACCAGCAGCGTGGCAAGTAGTACAGCAGGTGCCATAGCCGCCTCAGAACTTCAGGTCGATGATTTTTCGCATCCACAGCCCGCCAATGGTCATGAGGATGACGGAGGCCGCCATCATGCCCCAGCCCAGCGGGTGCGTGAACATCGGGTTCATGTAGCCGGGATTGACCAGCATCAGCATCACCACGATCCCGATCGGCATGGCCATGAGGATGTACGCGGAAAACTTTCCCTCGGCTGCGAGGGATTTGATGTGTCCTTTGATCTCACTGCGCTCGCGGATGGTCTCGTTGACCTGGTCCAGGACTTCGGCCAGGTTCCCGCCCACTTCGCGGTTGATCTGGATGGCCTGGGCGATCCAGACGAAGTCCTCGTTCCGCATCCGGTCTGCGGTGTCGCTCAGGGAGTCCAGGAGGTCCCGGCCCAGGCTGGTCTCTGTAACCACGCGGCGCATCTCTTCCGACGTCGGGCTTTGGGATTCGGACGCGGCGGCGTCAATGGCGCGCATGATGCTGTGCCCGGCCCGGAGGCCGCCGGACAGCAGCTGCAGGGTATCGCCGAGCTGCTGGTCGAACTTGGTGCGGCGCTTGCCGGCCAGGATGCGGAGCACGAGGTGGCCCACGACCGGCGCCAGGAGCACCAGGAGGACCGCCAGCAACGGGCCCGCGACGACGAACCCGGCGAGGCCCCCCGCAACCGCTCCGGCCAGGAGCAGGACGTAGAAGTCGGCCTGGCTCAGGCGCAGGCCGGCCTGTTCCAGCGACTCGCGGTTGAAGAGCCGGACTTTGCGGCCGGAAAAGAATCCGTCGACCAGGTGGACGGCCGAGCCGGCGAACCGCGTCAGCTGCGAGTCGGCCTGGCCCTGGACGGGCCTGCGCCGGTCCAGGGGGACACTGGCCCCGCCGGGGGAGAGCAGCGCGAATCCCAGGACCACCACTGCGCTGAAAAGCAGGCCGACGCCGATGGGCAGCAGAGTCATGGACAGATCACGCCCTTCCGGCAGGGGTCAGCGGAGCAGCAAACACAGCGGGGGAGACATGGATGCCCAGGTCCTCGAAACGGTCGATGAAACGCGGGCGGATGCCGGTGGGGACGGGCCTGCCAAGGAACCGGCCGTGGGCGTCGACGCCGGCGCCGTAGTCGAACACGAAGGCGTCCTGAAGCGTGACGATGTCGCCCTCCATGCCCTGGACCTCCGTGACGTGGGTGATCCGCCGGGTGCCGTCCCGCAGCCGGGAGATCTGGATAATCAGGTTGACGGCCGAGGCGATCTGTTCCCGGATGGCGCGCAGCGGCAGGTCCATGCCGGCCATGAGCACCAGCGTCTCCAGACGGGCCACGGCGTCCCGGGGCGAGTTGGAGTGCACTGTCGAGAGCGACCCGTCGTGGCCTGTGTTCATGGCCTGGAGCATGTCCAGCGATTCGCCGCCGCGGACCTCGCCCACCACGATCCGGTCCGGTCGCATGCGCAGGGAGTTCCGCAGCAGTTCGCGGATGGTCACCTCGCCCTTGCCCTCAGTGTTCGACGGCCGGCTTTCCAGCCGCACCACGTGTTCCTGCTGGATCTGGAGTTCGACGGCGTCCTCGATCGTCACGATCCGCTCGTCGTGGGGCAGGAACGAGGAAAGGACGTTCAGCAGTGTCGTTTTGCCGGTGCCGGTGCCGCCCGAGACGATGATGTTGAGCTTGGCCTTCACGCAGGCGTTCAGCAGTTCCGCCATTTCCGGCGTCAACGTGCCGAACTCGATGAGGTTCCGGACAGTCAGCGGCACCTTGCTGAACTTTCGGATGGTCAGCGACGAACCGCCGACGGCGAGCGGCGGGATAACGGCATTGACGCGGGACCCGTCCTCGAGCCGAGCATCCACGAGGGGCGAGGACTCATCGATGCGCCGGCCCACTTTGGAAACGATGCGCTCGATCACCTTGCGGAGGTGGTCCTCGGAGCTGAACCGCGACTCCGTCAAGGTCAGTTTGCCGTTGCGTTCCACGTAGATCTGGTCCATCCGGTTGACCATGATTTCCGTGACGGCGGGATCGTCCAGGAGGCGCTGCAACGGGCCGTAGCCCAGGACGTCGTCGGCCACGTCGCGGACCAGCCGGGAGCGCTCTTCGGCGGACAGGGGGACCTGTTCGGCGTCGATGATGCGCGTCAGCTCCTCCCGCGCGGACGTGCGGAGGTCCTCTTCCGTGGTTGCCGAATCGTTGAAGCGGGTTCCCATGCGCTCGAACAACGCAGTGGCGGCCCGCTGTTTGAGGGCGGCGAAAGCGTCGACGGGCTGCTGGCCCCGGGCGCGGGAGTCCTGGTGCTCCGGGAAAGCCGGCAGCGGTGGGCGGTCAGTCTTCTGGAGCACGACGGCGGCCGGCGCTGCCGCCGTCGTCGCGCTTCCTCCGGTGGGGGACATGGCCAACGGAGATGCGGCCTGCGGGGATTCGGCCCGTGGGGCGGACGCAATCGTTCCCTCGGCGGAGCGGAGCCGTTCGGACAGTTTCATCAGACCACCACCCGGCGGTGCAGTTTCTTCTGGGCGGTGGCGCGCCAGGCGGGATCGAACCGGTTGACGAGCTGTTTCAGTCCCTTGATGGCAGGATCTTTGCGTCCGTCCTGGAGGACCGGGATGCCGCGGTTGGTGGAGAACGCCACTGCCTTGGACCGCGGGATGCTGACGTCCACGGGCGCGCCGATGGTCGCCTCGACGTCCTGGACGCTCAACCCGGACTTCGAGTCCGCCATGTTCAGCACCACGTGGCGGGTCTCGGGCAGCAGGTCCAGGCGCCGGAGGATATCCAGGCCGGAGCGCAGCCCGCGGATACTCGGCACGTCCATGGCAGTCACCCAGACGGCGTCGGTGCACTGCTCGAGGGCGGCCAGCCCGACCTCCGGGAGCCCGGGTGCGGTGTCGACCACGACGTATTGGAACTGTTCGGCCAGTTGTTCTAGCAGGCGCGTGACCTGCTGGGGTGTGATGTCGTCGGCCTCCTCGGGCGTCCGAGGGGCGCAGAGGGCGTAGATGCTCCCGGGATGGACGGTGAGGAAGGCTTTGAGGACGAGGGAATCCTGGCTGGCCGCGGACGAGACGGCGTCGGTCACGGTGTGCTCCGGGTGCAGGTACAGGCCCGAGGCCACGTCCCCGAACTGCAGGTCCAGGTCCACAATGACCACGCCCATGGGCGCCACTTTGCCCAGCCCGATGGCGATGTTGGTGGCGATCGTGGTTTTGCCGACCCCGCCTTTGGGGGAGAAGACGCCGATCACCAACCCCCTGGCGCTGTCAGGCTGGCTGGCCGCCGTGGTTCGGTTGCGGGTGGCGAACGACTGGCAGGCCCGCTCCAGCAGCACCCGGATCTGGGCCGGGTCCGCCGCCGGGCTGAGGATGTCGCGGATGCCGGCCCGCATGGCCAGCAGGACGAAGTTCGGATCGGCCTCGCCGACCAGGATGACGCTGAGCTCGGGAAGCTGGACGTCGAATACCGTCGCCAGGCGCAGGGCGTCCTCCACCGGCACGTCCGGTCCCAGGATCAAGACCTCGGGCCGTTCCTGGTTGAGGCTGGCGAAGAGCTCCGCCGGGTTCGCGGGATTGACGAACGCGAAGGTCTGCAGGCCGCCCGGAAGGCCGCCGGCCAGGGCCTGGCGGACGCGGGCATCGAAATCAGTGTTCGGCGAAATCAGGACAAAGCGGCTCATTTGTACACCTCTGGTCGCGTTACGATGCCGGGGCGGCCGCTGTCCGTGGCGTTGAGCGGTTCCTTGCTCAGCCAGATGCTGGCCGATTCCGTGAAGTTTGCGGCATAGACAATCTTTGTGGCGTCCATATCATTCACGGCGACCGTAACGATCATGGAGCCGGTGGGGAGCGACGTGTCCTCGGCTTCCGCGGGGGAGCCGGCGGCAGAGGGCTGCGGGGACGGGGCCACCACCGGGGCGCGCTGGACAGCCGTCACGAGAGCCTTGTGTACCGTCAGCTGGGTAGTCTCTTTGTCTGCCTTCGCCTCGAGGCCGCCGTCCTTGAGGTTGATGAAGACACCCACATGGTCGCCCGCCGCGAGACGGCCGCCGACGAGCCGTTGGGGCTCGAGCTGGAAGGAAACCTCTTGCAGGCCCTTAGGCACTTCAATCGCTCCGCTCGCCTTTAGTGCCTCCGGCTCAATCAGCCGCTCGGCGACGAGCTGCTCGCCGGGGAGGAGGTCGACGGCGGTGACTTTGCCGGCCAGCCCGTCCAAGTTCGTGAGAGCCGACTTCGTGACGGCTTTACCGGGAAGATCCTGGCTGGTCACGAAAGCTTTCAGGGCCGCGACCGACGTCCCGGCCGGCACAGCTTTCGACACCACGAGAACGGTGACGGGCTGCAGGCCCTGCACTGCCCTGCTGTCGGCGCCCTGCGCGTAGCTGACTACCAGGACGGCCCCGACGACGGCCAGCACCAGGGCCGCGATTCCTGCCAATAAGCGTGACTTCACTGTTAGGGCACTCCAATGGTAAGGCGGACTATTGAGGTCCCGTAGTCCGGTGCTGCGCCGAGTGCGAAGGCGTCGGACAAAGAGACATATCGCACGAAGTAGCCCCTGATGGTCTTGTTCTTGAGCGTCCCGCCTAATGACCAGCTGTTAGAGGCAAAGTGGTAACCAGTGACATGGAAGGCGGCAAATCCCTTCACGTAGTACTTGCCGCTGGAGCCGTTGCCGGTGGCCACGTCGTACAGCGGGAAAAGGACTGTTTGGTCGTTCATCTTGCTCAAGTCCGCAGCGGTGCATTCGCCTGGTGCGCTCGCGCCCGTGTTGCTGGAAAACCAAACGCCAGAGTTGTTTGCTTGTCCGGCTGACAGGGTGACTCCGCATTTTGCATCGCTGTCCGAAATCCAGCCGAAGCCACCCGGGATCTCGCCACAGCCGCCGGAATCCATGTCCAGGACCTGTTCGGCGCCAGCCAGCGAACCTGGCGGCAGGTTGAGCTTGCATTGGGCAATGGCCAGGGGCAGAAGGATCGTGCCCGTGGACGGCGTTCCCCACTCCACGCGGGAGGTAGCGGTTACTTCGGCGCTTGAAAGGCCCAAGGCCCGGGCGAAGAACAGGGTAACCCGGTTAGGCGCTTTCCCGGTTTCCTGTGCCCCGGCTGTCACTTTCACGGTGCGGGCGGCCTTGTCCAGTACGAGGTCGGCAACGTTGCTTTTCCCGTCAGCAGCATTGCTATCGGCGAGGCTGCGGGCGAGGGCGGAGGTGGTGGAACAATCGGCGTCGTTGATGTTTTTCGCGCACTTCTGCGCGATGGCCAGGGCTGCGGCATCAGCCCCGTTGCGCAGTTGGGTCCGCTCGGCATAAAGCATGCCGACGTCGACCGCCAGCGCCGCGAACCCCAACAGGGTAACCATGAGGATCGCGACCAGGATGCTGATGGCGCCGCGCTCGCCGTTGGCTGGTGACGCTGCTAGCCGCCGCACAGCATGACTCCTTTGCCTTCCATGGTGAACGGACCCGCGATGCCGGTCATCGTCGAGAGCGAATAAGTGATCTTGAGGGTCACTTGGATTCCGGTGGCGCAGGTGGCGGGGGTGATGGTGATATTGGTGTCGCTGAGCGCCGGCTTCAGCGCGGTGGCTGAATTCCTGGCCGCCGTCCGCGCAGCACTGGGGCTGTTGCTGATGGCCATGACCCGGACGCCTTCGCGGGCGGCGCTGGAGAGGGTGACCTGGGCGTTGTAGGCCCGGCCGAATTCGCTGATGCCGAGCAGCAGCATCACCAGGATTGGCGCGAGAAGAGCGAATTCCACGGCGACGGCGCCCCTCTCCGATGTTTTGGACATGGGCGACCGCCTTCCGTTCGAGTGTGGGCTCTGGATGCGACAGGGTGGCAGCGGCCCAGGGCCACTGCCACCCGCTGGCAGTCGGACTAGCGGCAGGAAGAGGCCGCTGCAGTCACACCGGTGCTTGCCGGCACGGCTGCCGTGTACGACTTACCGCTGACGCTGCACGATACCGATTCAAATGTGGTCGCCAAAGTGCCGCCGAGCATCGTGACGGCGACGATGATCACGACCGCGATGAGGGAGACCATGATGCCGTATTCGACGGCGGTGGCGCCGCGCTGGTCGCGGCGAAGACGGGCTGCGAAGCTGGAGAGAATGGAACGCATTGGTGACTCCTGAGCGAGTTGGGAGGCTGGCCCTGCACCAGCACTGAGAGGAACTTAGCAACCGCCGACACGCCGACGATTGCCTTTGCCGCTTCCTGTGCCAAGGCTTCCCAAACTGCACGTTTCCTGTACATTCCCTGCGCGCATCTTGCGCCTGGAATGCAACATTGCTGTAGCCGGGCCCACAGAAGGACCCCCTTGGCTCTGGTCCAAGGGGGTCCGGTATCTGGGTCTCCTGCGGCCGGCCCCGTGCACGCCGGCCGATCATTCAGCTCGGGATCCGTATCAGCCGGGAGTTGGAACTGATCGCATTGACCGCAGAGACGAAGATCGGGCCGAGTTCGTTTCCGCTTGCTGCGCAGAAGAAGAAGTCTCCGTCGGAGTTCTCGATATTCCGGAGCGCCGCTGTGGAGCAGTCGTTGTCGGCGTCGCTGGGGATGCCGTGTGAGTCCTTCGACGCCGCGGTGGCCAGGACGTTCCGGACAAACGCGCCGCCGCTGCCGCACTGCGCGCTTGTTGCGTCTCCGAATGCGACTGTCACGATGAGCAGGCCCGCCGCCTTGGCGTTGGTTGCGACCGCGTTCAGGTTGTTGCACGCAGCTGACGCGTTGGTAGTCCCGATGTCGTTTGCGTTGTTCAATGAGTTGTCGGATCCCGCGACGTTTTGCTCGTTGGGTTGGCCGTCCGTTTCCAGGATGATGGCCTTGCGTGCCGTTCCAGCGCGCGAGGGCAGGCTGGGTGTGCCAAGCACGTACCGCGAGGCGGCTTTCAGCGGCGCCGCCAGATACGTTCCTCCGCTCGAAGCCGACAGGCAGGTCAGGCCCTTGACCAGCGTGCTGCCCGCGTTCAGTGGTGGCGTTCCGCCTGGAATTGCGGGGTTTTGGGTGTAGTCGTTGGAGAACGGAACCGGGATCCAAGGACCTGTGTTGTCCGTGGATGGCGTGGTGATACAACTTCCCGGAGATGTCTTGCTTCGGTGGATTGTGCCCAGCGCCACGTATTGCTGATCCCGGGTCATGGTTTGGAGGGTGCTCTTGATCCCGGCGACCATCAGGTCCCGATTCGCGGTGCTCATGCTGCCGGTTCGGTCTGCCACTATGGCAATATCCATCGGATTCGGGATCTGGGAGCCGCAGGAACCCTTGCAGGCATCTGACGCCAGCGAGCCGGTGTTGCCGGTATTAATCCCGATCACGGGCGCGAAGCTGAACGCGACGTCCTTATCGTCGGTCACGGTGATCGAATTGCAGGCGTTGCTACCCCCCGGGATGCAGGGGATCGCGCAAATGGTTTCGCTGCACCTGGCACCGGCGATCGTTCCGGGATTGCAGACGCTCGGGATCTGGCTGCTCAGCACGGTCCGGCCGGCGCCTGTTGACGCCACCACACACCAGAAGTTGACCGTGGGCGCCGCCGCGGGGTCGTTGGCCCGGGCGAATGACGCCGCGGCGTTGCGGGCGGCCACCGGGTCGCCGGGGAGGTATGACGCACCAGCCAGTGCGGCGGCGTCCAGCGCATTGCTCAGGTGCTGGCGCTCGTAGACCAGCTTGCCGACGTCGACGCCCATCGCAAGGGCTCCGAAGAGTACGGGAACCAGCAACGCGAAAATGACCGTCGCCGCCCCGCGCTGCCGGTTTGCCTTACCGCGCATGTTCGTGTCGTTCACTGGCCCCCGGTTACTACCGACGCGACGTATCCACTTCAGGATCGATCCTGGTGTCAGGGGGTACATGTTCCTCCGGTCCAACGCTGTGCGCCCGCGGCCACGGTCGCGGGGCTTTCCATTTTCATGACGGCTTTTGCTTCGAACACGCCGCCGAGTGCCCACGAATAGAATCCGCTCAGCGACGACTGGGGGTAGCGCAGGCAGACAACCATAAGCCCGGGAGCCCCAGCCGACGTGTCGACGGCGAATCGCACCTGGAGCCTGGTGCTGTCAAGCGACCCCCGTGCGCGGTTGGCGGACGCAATGACATCACCCTGTGTGACTCCCTGCCGTGCGCTTTCGCGTGCCGCCCCTTGCAGGCTGACGCTTTGCCCGAGGGCCGTCCCAAAATCGATCACTCCAAGGAGCATGGACAGGAGCAAGGGAAGCACCAAGGCAAATTCAACTGCCGTCGCACCGCGCTGCCGGCCATCCCGAACCTTTCGATGTCCTGTCCTGGACCTAAACATCTGTTGCTCCTTACAATCTGGTTGATTCCTGCCCACTCCGGCGAGGTGAGTGATGAATTGCGTGCCGGCTTGGATGCTTTCGCTACCGGCCCGAAAACGTGGCGATTGCATTGATGACGGCAGGGCCGAGGATGACGATAAACAGCGGCGGAAAAATAAAGAGAAGCAACGGAAATACCACGGCCACCGGAAGTTTCATTGCTTTTTCCTCTGCCCGAAGACGTCTCTTGATCCGCATCTGGTCCGCTTGGGGTTTCAGGACCCGGGCGACAGAAAGGCCCTGCACATCGGCTTGGATGACGGCACCCACGAAACTCTTCAAATCCGCAACCGTGGACCGCGCGGCCATGGCCTTGTAGGCCTCACGGCGGGTTCTGCCGGCCTGGATGTCCTGCAGGGTGCGCACCATCTCGTCCGCCAGCGGACCCTTCCCGCTCGTCCCCACGCGGGCCATTGCGGCTTCAAAGCCGAGGCCGGCCTCGACCGAGATGAGCAATTGGTCCAAGACATTGGGCAGGTCCAGCTGCAATCTCGCCTGGCGTTTCGTGCCGCTGTTGTAGACCAGAAGGTCCGGGAGGAAGTAACAGGCTGCCGTGAGGCACACTGACAGCAGGACCCCCTGCGGACTCTTTGTGCCGCCGAAAAGTAGTGCCAACAGAACTCCGCCAAGGGCCGCTAGCGGTTTCAGGCTCAAGAGGCGATCCAACGGCATGGAGGCCGGCCGGCCCGCGTTCCCGAGCATCCGGTCCAAGTGGGACACATAGGCAGCGGGTGTCAGCCTGCGGGCAAGACGTAGCAGCCAGTGAGGGCCAGCCGGGGAGGCCCCTGCCTGCGGGGCCGAAACGGCAGCCAATCTCGATTGGATCACGCGGCCGGAAGCCCTGTCGACGCCGATCAGGGACCAGGTGAAGTAGGTCAAAGGAAGGATGATGCTGGCGATCAGCAGCCAGACTGTGGGGGTCATGTGCTCAGCTCCTTTAGAATTCGATCTTGACCATGCGGCTGATCCAGAAGGAGCCGATGACCATCATGACCACGCTGGCTGTGATGAGTACCCAGCCCAGCACCGTGGTTGTCAGGACCGACATGTATCCCGGGTTGACGAGATTGATGAAGATTGCGACAAAGAACGGCAGCGCAATCAGGATGTATGCCGAGAACTTTCCTTCTGCCGCCAAGGCGCGGACCTGGCCCTTGATCTGAGCTCTTTCGCGCACAGTCTCCGCGACATGGTCGAGGACCCCAGCCAAGTCGCCGCCGACTTCACGGTTGATCTCAATCGCCTGGCTGAGCCATTCGAAGTCTTCACATTGCATCTTGCGGCCGACCTCGGCCATCGATTCCGAAACCGGCCGGCCGACCCTGGCCTCGTTGACGATCCTGGCGAGTTCCTCGCCCATCGGAGCCGGCATCTCGGCGCTGGCCGTGTGCATGCTCTGGGCAATGCTGTGGCCTGCGCGCAGGCTGCCGGAGACGGACATGAGCATGTCGCTGAGCTGACCCTCGAAGGCGGCGCGGCGGCGCCCCGTTTTGAGGGAGAGTAGCGCCTTAGCGCCCACCGGACCGATGACCGCGAACAGGACGGTGAGGAGCCAGCCCTGCAGCACGTAGCCTGCCAGGCCCAGAATGAAGGAGGCAACCAGGATGAGAACGATGAATTCGGAGGGCTGGAGTTTCAGGCCGGCCTCGCTGAGTGCATCGCGGCCGAATGGGCCGCTACTCTTGTGCCCGACGCGACGCTCCACGGCGGCAACTGTGACGCCGCTCAGCTTCGAAATCATCGAGGAGTTGGACTCCGCCGGCGGCCTCCTCCGATCGACGTGGATGTCCGTAAACCGGGGACGGAACGCGACAAAAAGGGCGAGGGCAAAGGCAACCAGAATGAGTACGGTGCCGGCTAGCAGAGCGTAGTCGTGGGTCACGGTGCTCACCGTCCTGTCTTGGCGGAGGCGGGGAAGAAGATTTCGCCGGGGATGCTGATTCCCAGGTCGGCGAACCGTTCGACGAAGCGCGGGCGGACACCCGTGGGAACGGGCTTGCCGATGAACCGGCCATCCTGGTCGACGCCCGCCGCGTAGTCGAAGACGAATGCGTCCTGGAGAGTCACCACGTCACCTTCCATTCCGAGGACTTCAGTAATGTGGGTCACCCGACGCGTGCCGTCCTTCAGCCTGCTCAACTGGACGATCAGATGGACTGCGCTGGCGATTTGTTCGCGGATGGCCCGCAGTGGAAGATCCATCCCCGCCATAAGCACCAGGGTCTCCATGCGGGCTACCGCGTCCCGGGGGGAGTTCGAGTGCACGGTGGAGATGGATCCGTCATGGCCGGTGTTCATGGCCTGGAGCATGTCCAGGGCTTCCCCGCCCCGGACTTCGCCAACTACGATCCTGTCCGGGCGCATTCGCAAGGAGTTCCGGACGAGATCGCGGATGCCAACGGCTCCGCGGCCTTCGATGTTTTCAGGCCGGCTTTCCAAACGGACCACGTGCTCCTGCTGCAGTTGCAGTTCCACGGCGTCCTCAATGGTGACGATGCGTTCGTCGTCGGGAATGAACGAGGAAAGAACGTTGAGCAGTGTGGTTTTTCCCGTGCCGGTACCACCGGAGACGATGATGTTCAGGCGAGCCTGTACACAGGCGTGGAGCAGCTGTGCCATGGCCGGTGAGACGGAATCGAACTTGATCAGGTCCTCGACGGTCAGTGGTACGGCGGAGAACTTTCGGATCGTCAAGGAGGGGCCGTCCACGGCGAGGGGCGGGATGACGGCATTGACTCGCGAACCGTCCTCAAGCCTGGCGTCAACCAGCGGCGAGGACTCGTCAATGCGGCGTCCCACCCGCGAGACAATCCTTTCGATGACTCTGCGCAGGTGGGCATCCGAACTGAACGTTGTCCCGGTCAAGTGCAGCCGGCCGCCGCGTTCCACGTAGATGCGGCCAGCGCCGTTGACCATGATCTCGGAGACCAGCGGGTCGTCTAGAAGCCGCTGCAGCGGCCCGAGGCCCAGGACTTCGTCCACGATCTCCCTGATGAGACGCCGCCTTTCTTCCGGTGTCAGGGGGACCTGCTCGTCATCGATAAAGGAGCCAAGGGCCTCGCGCACCATGCGGCGCACGTCGCCTTCGTCCAGGCTGCTGTCGGTGATGCGATTGCCAAGACGGGCTGTCAGCTCCTCGGCCGCGCGCTTCTTGATCCCGGCCAGGGCGTCCGAGGAGTTGGCTTGGGGTGCCACGGCCAGGGTTCCCAGCAGATTGGTGCCGACGGGTTCGGCCGCCGCAGGCACTGGAACCATGGCGATACCGGGCGTATGGTCTGGCCGGGCGGGGCCTTCCGTGGCCATTCGGACGGCTTCAAGTCGGTCAACGAGACTCATGGCTTTTCGCCCCTTCGGTTTGGACGCTGGCTTGCGGGTGAGGACGAATTCTGCCCGAAAAGCGCAACCAGGTTTCTCAGCCCTTTCAGGGCAGGATCCCGACGGCTGTCCTGGATTAGCGGGACGCCGGCATTCGTTGAAAACGGCAATGTGCGGGACCACGGCAGGATGATGTCCACCGGCAGGCCAACCGTGGCTTCAACGTCTTGGACGGTTAGTCCGCTGCGCTTGTCGGCGAAGTTGAGGACAATTGTGTTCGACGGGGGCATGAGGTCCAGTTGCCGCAGCACGTCCAGTCCGTGGTTGAGCCCACGGATGCTGGGAATGTCCATGCCGCAAACCCAGACCCCGTCGGTGGCCAGTTCCAGAACGGCCAGGACTTCTTCCCCGAGCCCCGGTGACGTATCCAAAATGACAAACGGGAACTCCAGCGAGAGCTGGTTGATCAGAGTTGTTACGTGCGCCGGCTTGATGAGGTCGGCGTCTGCCGGCCGGCGCGGCGCACACATGGCGTACGCCCCCGACGGATGCGGGCTGAGGAAAGCCTTGAGCACCATGGCGTCACTTGATGCGGCACCCGAGACTGCGTCGTTGATGGTGTACTGCGGCTCCAGGCCAAGCCCTGAGGCCACGTCGCCAAATTGAAGGTCGAGATCGACAATGACCGCCCCCATCGGTGCCAGTTTGGCCAGACCAACGGCCAAATTGGTGGCAACGGTGGTCTTCCCCACTCCGCCCTTCGGGGACATCACAGAGATCACCCGCCCACGTACCCGTTTCTGGCTGGCATCATCGGCGGCAATCTGCTTGCGGCTCCTGGACGTTTCGGCAGCGTGTTCCAACGCTTGACGCATTAGTCCAGGCTCCGTGTCCGGCGGCAGGACATCGCGGATGCCGGACCGCATGGCGGCCAGCGTAAGCTCGGGTGCCGCGACTGCCGCCAGCACGAGCACAATGTCCGGGAAAGCGTGCTCCAAGCTTGCCGCCAGGGTGAGCATCTGCTCCGACCGGACGTCCGGGCCGAAGACCATCACATCGATGGCGCCGCCCAAGTTTTGGGCCAGCAGATGGCCGGGGCTGCCGCCCGCGGCTTCGGATGCAAGGACCTGGACGTCGTGGGTGTCGCCCAGGGCTGTGGCGAGATGGCGCTCGAACTCCGGGGATGAGGTCAGGACTAGGAAGCGGCTCATTGGAAGATCCCGCTGGTGGTGACGGCTGTGCGCTGGCTTGCGGGTGTCTTCGCCGTTTGTTTGGTCAGCCAGATATTGCCTACGCGGGCACTGAGAATGATCTTGGCGGAGTCAGTGGAATTGCGGGCGAGGGTCACAAACGAGGAGCCGGTGGGAACAGCGGACGTTCCATCTGCCGTGTTGCCGCTGCTGGGCGGCGCCTGCTGGATTGCAGTCACCAGAACCTTGTCAAAGACCAGCTGAGTGCTCATGACTTGCGGAGCCGCAGGATCCCCCTGGGTAACGTAGAGTCCCACCAAGTCTCCGGCACGAAGGGTGCCGCCGACCACGCTTTCCGGGGGCAGGAGAACGGTGACTTCCTGCATGCCGGCGGGCACCTCCACTGCGCCCGGGGTGACACGCTGGGACGGGTCCACCAGCCGGCTTGCCAGCAACTGTTCGCCCGGTTCCAAGGCCACAGCCGTGACCTGACCCGTGATTCCGTCCAGCGTGGACAACGCACCGTCGGCCTTTGCCGCATCCGGAATGGACCGGAGCCGTACGTGCGAACGGAGTTCTTCCACCGTCGCGCCGGCCGGAACCGCTGAATCGACCACGACGACGTCGACGGGCTGGAGAGATTCTTGTGCCCGACGGTCTGCATTCGACACGTAATTTACCAACATCAGAGTGCCGGCGATCGCCAGGACTAGCGCAGCCAGCCCCGCGACTAAACGAGATTTCATGACTAATTCCTCACCTCTTGGAAAACCTCAAGATTGCTTGGGCGCACATTAGGGCGTCAGCCTGGGCGCGGCTTGCCGCACCGTACTCCCTCCGCCGAAACGCCTCTGCCGGCTGCCCGGTGTGGCGGACAGCCGGCAGAGTGGCGTGCGTTGTGGGCGGTTGGCCGCTACGGTCCTACCCGGGGTGCGACCTGGCGGGCGATGTCGCCGAAGGCCGTGTTGAGGTTGTTGCCAAGGGTGGTAACCGCGCCGATGATGACGACCGCGATCAGGGCGACCATGATTCCGTATTCAACGGCGGTGGCGCCCTTTTCCTCGTCCGAGAGGCGGTTCTTGATTCCAGAGACAAAAGCGAGCATTGAGACCATGAGACCAGTCATTTTCTTTTCCTTTTCCAGAGATTTGAATAGTGAACGAATTTCCGGCAAATCCCCTTTGCGTATTTGCTGGAGCTTCGTTGGAACAACATTTGCACGGCCGCAAACGGCACGGCAATGAAGTTCGATACTCGACTTTTGGAAGGAAAATGTGGACACCACCTGCCCGCATTTGAGAGGTGTACTCAGTTTCCAAGTAGGGGCGGGGCCCGATTACTTGGTTTAATAAGGCGTCTTACTTAATCGGCACCTTTGCGCGTGCGGAGGCTACCTAGGGCAGCAGCAGGATAACGGCCAGGCCGGCTGCCAGCATGGAGGGCCCGTAGGCCACTTCCTTTGGCTTGTTTCCGCGGTTTTTCAGCATAATGACAGCCGAGGCGAGACCTCCGGCGACGAATCCCAGTGCTCCGCCGTAGAACAAGTGGGGCCAGCCTAGGTAGCCCAAGTACAGGCCAAGCGGCGCGGCGAGCTTCACATCACCCATTCCGAGGCTGTTTCGGCTGGTCAGGGCAAGAAAGAGGTACAAAACGAACAAAATTAAGGCGCCGGCAGCTCCGCGTAGCAGGCTACCTGCCTCGCCGGACATCCCTGCGGCGATCCCAAGAAGCACAATTCCGGCTCCCAATAGGGGTAAAACCATCCGGTTGGGCAGTAAATGGTGCAAAAGGTCGATTCGCGCCAGCTGGACGCCGGCAACCGCCAGTAAGACATAGGCGGGGAGCTCGGGGGAGGGCCCGAAGCGCCAGGCCAGCAGGGCCGAGAGTGCAAAAGTGGCCGCCGCCGTCGTAATTCTCAGTCGTACCGTCAGCGGTCCGCTGACATGGGGGAGTACGCGCCCGATGAGGAGCTCTGCCAACTGGCCCAGGCACGCTCCCAGGAGGCCAATGCCGGCTATAAAGAGGATCCCGGTTGACGGTCCGGTCGGCTGCACGGAGAGCAGGGAGATGGAGCCGGCGGTGACGGGGTGGGACACGGTTCCTCCAGGGATGCGGCGGGCCGGCATGGGACAGTCTGCGCAACGAGAGGGGCAGACAGGATGCATCCGGACACCCCATTTTGACCCAAGAGGCCGCAGTCGGCTATTCTTGGTAGTCGTTGTGCGTGTCCTATCTCGATGGTGCGTGCCCGCTTGAGAATCCGGTTGCAGGATAGCTACTCAACGTGCACATTCGAGACCTCAGGATGACTGGTTACATAGAGCCCTCACCTCTGTTCCGGTAGCGCATAGATAGTAGGTGCACCGTAAGAGTGACGCCTAAAACAAGAACGCCAGAACAAGAACGAGGCAAACACCGTGCGTACGTACACCCCGAAGCCCGGCGATATCAACCGCCAGTGGCACGTCATTGACGCCACCGACGTTGTCCTTGGTCGTCTTGCCAGCCAGACCGCAATCCTGCTGCGCGGCAAGCACAAGGCCACCTTTGCGTCCCACATGGACATGGGCGACTTCGTCATCATCATCAACGCTGAAAAGGTTGCCCTCACCGGCGCCAAGCTGGAGCAGAAGCGCGCATACCGCCACTCCGGCTACCCGGGCGGCCTGACCTCCGTCAACTACGCGGAGCTGCTTGAGTCCAACCCGGTTCGCGCCGTGGAGAAGGCCATCAAGGGCATGCTCCCGAAGAACTCCCTCGCTGCACAGCAGCTGGGCAAGCTGAAGGTGTACCGCGGTGCAGAGCACCCCCACGCCGCCCAGCAGCCCAAGACTTTCGAAATCACCCAGGTCGCCCAGTAGTCCTGGCCACCAACCAACTTTTTATCAAGGAGAATCGTGGCTCAGAACGAAGAACTGACCACCGAAGCCGTTGAGGCTGAGGAAAACCTGACCAGCTACACCTCGGAGAGCGGTGCTGCTGAAGCAGCTGCGCCGAAGAAGGAACGCCCGGCACTGACCGTTGCCGGCGCTGCAGTTGGCCGTCGCAAGGAAGCCGTCGCACGCGTTCGCGTTGTGCCGGGCTCCGGCAAGTGGACCATCAATGGCCGCGAGCTGGCGAACTACTTCCCGAACAAGCTGCACCAGCAGGATGTCAACGAGCCCTTCAAGATCCTCGATCTTGACGGCGCCTACGACGTCATCGCCCGTATCCACGGTGGCGGCATCTCCGGCCAGGCCGGTGCCCTGCGCCTCGGCATCGCCCGTTCGCTGAACGAGATCGACACCGAGAACAACCGCGCCACCCTGAAGAAGGCCGGTTACCTGCGTCGTGACGCCCGCGTCATCGAGCGTAAGAAGGCTGGTCTCAAGAAGGCTCGCAAGGCTCAGCAGTACTCCAAGCGCTAAAAATGCGCCTACCCAACCGTCGGCCGCTGGCGCGATCGACGGTTGGGGCCCTCGGCGCTTTTTAGCGCTCGGGTCCAGAAGCGTTAATTCTGCTTCCAAGCGCTTCTGGCGCTTGCACGAAAGCCCGTCCCGCCCCTCGGCGGGGCGGGCTTTCGCCGTTTAAGCCGGACTTGCCCCGCCCATCGACTAAACTTGGGCCGATGTCTAGATTATTTGGAACCGATGGAGTCCGGGGCCTGGCGAACGGGTTGCTGACCGCCGAGCTCGCCTTGCAGCTGGCCCAGGCCGCCGCCGTCATACTTGGCCATGACCGCAACACGACCGGAAAGCGGCCGATCGCAGTGGTGGCACGCGACCCGAGAGCCAGCGGCGAGTTCCTCGCGGCTGCCGTGGAAGCGGGGCTCTCCAGCTCGGGAATCGACGTCTACGACGCCGGCGTGCTGCCCACCCCGGCCGCCGCCTACCTCGTGGCGGACCTCAACGCCGACTTCGGCGTCATGATCTCCGCC
Source organism: Arthrobacter sp. 05T410 (assembly GCF_056396505.1). Taxonomy (NCBI): domain Bacteria; kingdom Bacillati; phylum Actinomycetota; class Actinomycetes; order Micrococcales; family Micrococcaceae; genus Arthrobacter; species Arthrobacter sp. 05T410. The sequence continues at coordinate 428,995 of NZ_JBFTLP010000003.1, forward strand.
TCGCACAACCCCGCGCCGGACAACGGCATCAAGTTCTTCGCCCGCGGCGGCCAGAAGCTGCCCGACGACGTCGAGGACGCCATCGAAGTGCAGCTCGGCAAGGAGCCCTTCCGGCCCGTCGGCGGTGAGGTGGGACGCATCCAGCGCTTCTCCGACGCCGAGGACCGCTACATCGTGCACCTGCTCGGCACGCTTCCGCACCGCCTGGACGGCCTGAAGGTCGTCCTCGACTGCGCCCACGGCGCGGCCAGCGGCTGCTCCCCGCAGGTGTTCAAGGACGCCGGGGCCAACGTGATCGTCATTGGCGCCGAACCTGACGGGCTCAACATCAACGAAGGGGTCGGCTCCACGCACCTCGGCCCGCTCAAGCGGGCGGTTCTGGACCACGGGGCGGACCTCGGTATCGCGCACGACGGCGACGCCGACCGCTGCCTCGCCGTGGACCACGAAGGCAACGAGGTGGACGGCGATCAGATCATGGCCATCCTGGCCGTGGCACTCAAGGACGCCGGAAAGCTTAGGGATGATGTCCTCGTGGCCACCGTCATGAGCAACCTCGGACTGAAGATCGCCCTACGCGATGCCGGGATCAGCCTGCGCGAAACCGGCGTGGGGGACCGCTACGTCCTCGAGGAAATGCGCAACGGCGGCTACAGCCTTGGCGGCGAGCAGTCCGGGCACGTAATTTTTGCCGACCACGCCACCACCGGCGACGGCGTACTGACGGGACTGCAGATTGCTGCCCAGGTGGCACTCACCGGCCGCCCGCTCAAGGAGCTGTCCACGGTGATGACCAAGCTGCCCCAGGTCCTCATCAACGTCAAGGGCGTGGACCGTACCCGGGTCAAGGGCGATGCGGTGGTGGCACAGGCAGTATCCGCGGCAGAATCCGAACTCGGCGACACCGGACGCGTCCTGCTGCGCCCCTCGGGCACCGAGCCGGTGGTGCGCGTGATGGTGGAGGCCGCAGACCACAAAACCGCCCAGGGCGTCGCGGAGCGACTGGCCCAGGTGGTCCGGACCGAACTGGCTTTGGAGCTCGTCCCCGAGTAGCCGGCCGGCAACCGTTTCGTCCGCGAATCGCTGTGCCCGGCGACGCCGGGTTTCCCCACCTATGCCCGCGTCCGACGGCGTGTGGGCCGGTTGCGCCGGCGTGTGCCGGCGTCGTGGTGGCAAAGATGGGGAAATTCCGCGCGGACCGACGCTACCCCACGGGTAGGCGGGCGCCGCCCTACAAGTACGCCGGGGCGGCTTCCAGGCCGAAGTACTGTTCCAACGTGGCGATCCCGCGGGCGGCCATGTCCGTGGCGGCCTGGACACCGATGAAGCGCAGGTGCCATGGCTCGTAGAAATACCCGGTGATTTCGTGCAGCATCCACGGGTAGCGGACCACGAAGCCGAAGCGGTGGGCGTTCGCCTTGGCCCAGATCGCCGCCGGACGGTCCTTGAACTGGGGCGTGAAAGCGTCCGCCCCGCTGCCGTCGCCGATGTCGAACGCCCAGCCCGTCTGGTGCTCTGAGTAGCCGGGCCGGGCCGAGGCGGTGTCAGCCTCCGCCTGACCGCGGGAATTCACGTAGCTGCCGTAGGTGGCCCGCTGCGTCGCGAACGAACGGTACCCGCTGGCCAGGGTGATGATGACGCCGTCGGCAGCCGCGGCCGCGAACATCCTCTCAGCCGCTGCCGCCGTCGTGCCGTTCACCAGCGCCGCCTCGCCCGACGTTGCCAGGCGGACGGCCGGCCGGGCCAGGTCCGGCGGCACAAAGGTGGCGGGGGAGAGCGGGCGGTGTTTGTTGACGACCACCCACGGGCTGGTGGGGTCCGCGAGGGAATGTTGCGGCCCCGGCGCCGCGGCCGATGGAGGGCGAGCAGCGGACGATGGAGTGACAGACGGCGCCGTCGTCGGCGTCTGTGCCGCCGCAGTGGTGCTTTCCGGAACGGAAGCCGACGATGAGGTTGCCGGCGGGGTCGACGCCGCGGCGGCGGCGGTCGGCGTCGAACTGCCCGTGCCCGGCGTCGGCCCCGGCGTGCCGGACGGGGTGAAGGACTGGGCCGGGGTGCAGGCGGACAGCGCCGCGAGGCCCGTGCCCGCCAGCAGGAGGCGGCTGAAGGCCCGGCGGCTCGGCGATTCCTGGCCGGCTTCCTGCCGTCCCGCCGTCCCGTCCGCGTCGTCGTAGCACATGTGTGCTAGACCTTCCTCAGCAGCATCCGGCGGATGGAGTGGTCGGCGTCCTTGGTGAGGACCAGTTGCGCGCGGCCCCGGGTCGGGAGGACGTTTTCCTCGAGGTTGGGCTCGTTGATGCGCTTCCAGATCTCACGGGCGGTCTCTTCGGCCTCGGCATCGGAGAGTGTTGCGTAACGGTGGAAGTACGATTCCGGTTGGGCGAAGGCTGTGCTCCGCAGTTTGCGGAACCGGTCCACGTACCACTCCTCGATATACGAGGTCTTCGCGTCGACGTAGATGGAGAAATCGAAGAAGTCACTCAGGGCCAGGCCCTGCCTGCCGTCCTGCCGCGGCCGGGCCGGGGCCAGGACGTTCAGCCCCTCGACAATCAGCACGTCCGGGCGGCGCACCACCACTTCCTTGCCGGGGACGATGTCATAGGTGACGTGGGAATACCAGGGGGCCCGGACCTCCTCGGCACCGCCCTTGATCTCGCTCACGAAGCGCAGCAGGGCACGGCGGTCGTAGGACTCCGGAAAACCCTTGCGCTCGAGCAGTTGCCGGCGCTTGAGCTCGGCGAGCGGGTAGAGGAATCCGTCCGTGGTGATGAGCTCCACGTTGGGGGTGCCGGGCCAGCGCCGGAGCATTTCGCGCAGGACGCGGGCGATGGTGGACTTGCCCACGGCCACCGAACCGGCCACGCCGATCACGAACGGCGTGCGCTGGGTGCTTTCGCCGAGGAAGGTGGTGGTGGCCGCGTGAAGCTGGCCCGCGGCTTCCACATAAAGGTGCAGGAGCCTGGACAGCGGCAGGTAGACCTCGCGCACTTCCTTGATGTCGAGGGGGTCCCCGAGGCCGCGAAGGCGGAACACATCCTCTTCATTAAGGGGCTGCTCCATCTGGGCAGCGAGCCGGGACCAGGTCTGCCGGTCCAGCTCCACGAACGGGGAGACACCTTCCCCGTTCGCTTCATTGCGTTGCAAAGTCACCCTAGAGATTCTGCCCTTCACAACGCCGAGAGCGAAATGGACTGGCCGGTGGAAGCCGGGGCCGGCCGTCCTGAGCCCCGCGCAGGGGCCGTCACGCCCGGCCGTCCCACGTCCTCCCTCCCGGAAACCCGCTAGGCTTATGACCATGTGTGGAATCGTTGGATATGTGGGCCACTCAGATGGCCGGGTAAATGCTGGACACAATGCCTTGGACGTTGTCCTTGAAGGATTGCGGCGCCTGGAGTACCGCGGCTACGACTCCGCGGGTATCGCTGTAGTGGCCGACGGCACGATTTCTTCCCGGAAGAAGTCCGGCAAACTGAGCAACCTCATTGCGGAGCTGGACGCCCGCCCGCTGCCGGAATCCCTCACGGGAATCGGCCACACGCGCTGGGCGACGCACGGCGGCCCGACGGACCAGAACGCGCACCCGCACCTGTCCGACGGCGGTAAGCTGGCCCTGATCCACAACGGCATCATCGAGAACTTTGCCGAGCTCAAGCTCGAGCTCCAGCGCAAGGGCGTCACCTTCGAATCCGAGACCGACACGGAAGTGGCGGCCGCCCTGCTCGGGGATGTGTACCGGAACCAGCTCGGCGGTGACGCCAGCAACGGCGGCCTCACCCGGGCCATGCAGCTTGCCTGCCAGCGGCTCGAAGGCGCTTTCACGCTCCTCGCCGTCCACGCCGACCAGCCCGACGTTGTGGTCGCTGCCCGCCGGAACTCCCCGCTCGTCGTCGGTCTCGGCGAAGGCGAGAACTTCCTCGGTTCCGACGTCTCCGGTTTCATCGACTACACGCGGCGCGCTGTGGAACTCGGCCAGGACCAGATCGTTACGATCACCGCCGACTCCGTGGAAATCACGGACTTCTACGGCGCCCCCGCCGAGGGCAAGGAATACCACGTCAACTGGGACCCGGCCTCGGCGGAAAAGGGCGGCTTCCCGTCCTTCATGGAAAAGGAAATCCACGACCAGCCGGATGCGGTGCTCCAGACTTTGCTGGGCCGCTCCGACATCCACGGCAAGCTGACGCTTGATGAGCTCCGCGTCGATCCGCAGCTGCTCAAGAACGTCAACAAGATCATCGTCCTCGCGTGCGGCACCTCCGCCTACGCCGGGCAGGTGGCGAAATATGCCATTGAGCACTGGTGCCGGATCCCCACCGAGGTCGAGCTCTCGCACGAATTCCGCTACCGGGATCCGATCGTGGACGAGAACACGCTGATTGTCTCCATCTCCCAGTCCGGCGAGACCATGGACACCCTCATGGCGGTCCGCTACGCCAAGGAACAGGGCGCCAAGACCGTCTCCATCTGCAACACCAACGGCTCCACCATCCCGCGCGAATCTGACGCCGTGCTCTACACGCACGCCGGACCCGAAATCGCCGTGGCCTCGACCAAGGCGTTCCTGGCCCAGATCACGGCCGCCTACCTGCTGGGCCTTTATTTGGCACAGCTGCGCGGCAACAAGTTCCAGGGCGAGATCAAGGACATCCTGGCCGACCTGGGCAAGATCCCGGCCAAGATCCAGCGCATCCTCGACAACGAGGCCCAGATCAAGGAACTCGGCCAGTCCATGGCTGACGCCAAGTCCGTGCTGTTCCTGGGCCGCCACGTCGGTTTCCCGGTGGCGATGGAGGGCGCGCTCAAGCTCAAGGAGCTCGCGTACATCCACGCCGAGGGCTTCGCCGCAGGAGAACTCAAGCACGGCCCGATCGCGCTGATCGAGGAAGGCCAGCCCGTCTTCGTGGTGGTCCCGTCCCCGCGCGGCCGCGACTCGCTGCACTCCAAGGTGGTCTCCAACATCCAGGAAGTCCGTGCCCGCGGCGCCAAGACGATCGTGATCGCCGAAGAAGGCGACGAGGCCGTCAAGGCGTACGCCGAACACGTCTTCTACATCCCCGAGACCCCCACGCTCCTGGCGCCGCTGCTCGCAACGGTTCCGCTGCAGATCTTCGCCCTCGCACTCGCCTCGGCCAAGGGTTACGACGTGGACCAGCCACGCAACCTGGCCAAGAGCGTGACCGTAGAATAACGCCATGATTGTTGGCATAGGCGTAGACGTCGTAGACATTGAGCGGTTCGGGCGCCAGCTCGAGCGCACCCCCGGGCTGCGCGACAGGCTGTTCGTCCCCGCCGAGCGGGAACTGAACACGCGGTCCCTCGCCGCGCGGTTTGCCGCGAAGGAGGCCGTGGCCAAGGTGCTGGGGGCGCCGGCCGGCATGAACTGGCAGGACTGCTGGATTGGGCTGGACCAGAACGGCCCCACCGTCCAGGTCAAAGGCACCGTGCTGGCCGTGGCGGAGTCCAAGGGCGTCAAGCGCTGGCACTTGTCCATGAGCCACGACGGCGGGATCGCCACGGCGACGGTTGTCGCCGAAGGCTGAGACGGCCGTTCAGGCAGAACCGGCCCCAGCGCCGAGCATTCCCCAGCGCCGAGCATTCCCCAGCGACCGCGAATGGACTGAAACCATGATCAGCGCCTACACCGGAACCCAAGTGCGAGAGGCCGAAAAGCCATTTCTCGACGACACACTGGGCTCCGGTGCGGGCGCTGTTCTTATGCAGCGGGCCGCGTACGGCCTCGCCAACGCCGTGATCCGCGAATTGCGGAGCCGCGGGCAGCGGCTGTACGGCTCCAGCGTGGCCGTGCTGGCGGGCAAGGGCAACAACGGCGGAGACGGGCTCTTCGCCGCCGCGCTGCTGGCCCGCCGCGGCATGCGCACGACGGCGGTGCTCACCGGGGGCGCGGCCCACGACGCCGGGCTGGCGGCGTTCCGGAAGGCCGGCGGCCATGCCGTGGCCCTCACCGGTGACAACGCTGCCGAACTCGCCGCGCTGGCCGGCGGCGCCGACGTCGTGCTCGACGCAGTCCTCGGGACCGGAGCCCAGGGCGGGCTGCGCGGACCGGCCGCCGAACTGGTCGCGGCCCTGGAGCGTTCCCGGCCAGGCTCCCGTTCCCCCTTGGTGGTGGCCTGCGATATCCCCAGCGGGGTGGACGCGGACACGGGGGAGGCGCACGCGCCGGTGCTGGCGGCCGACATGACGGTGACCTTTGGGGCCGCCAAGGCCGGCCTGCTGGCGGACCCGGGCGCGGACTTCGCGGGCGCCATCCGGGTGGTCCCGATCGGAATCGAGCAGGCGCTGCCATGGCCGTCCCTGCGACGGCTTGAGGCCGCAGACCTGTCCGCCCTCCTGCCACGCCCGCAGCGGCGGGCGCACAAGTACTCCCGGGGGGTGCTGGGGGTGGTCGCGGGCTCCGGCGCTTATCCCGGCGCCGCGGTGCTGGCCTGCCAGGGCGCCCTGGCAGCCGGCGCCGGAATGGTGCGGTACCTGGGGCCGCCGGACGTCGCCGACCTGGTTCGCCGTTCCTGTCCCGAGGTGGTGTGCAGCGCCGGCGCCGTGGCCGACACGCACGTTCAGGCGTGGCTCGTTGGCTCCGGACTCGATGACTCCGATGAGGAGCAGTTGCAGCGCGCCCGTGACGCCGCAGACTCGGGCCTGCCGACGATCGCCGACGCCGGCGCGTTGCCGGCCCTGCCTGATGTGCTCGCCCCGCAAGTGATCCTGACACCCCACGCCGGCGAACTGTCGGCATTGCTTCAGCGCCTCGGGGCTGGGTTGGACCGCTCCGCCGTCGAAGCATCCACCCTCAGCGCTGTGCGGCGGGCTGCGGGCCTGACTGAAGCCACCGTGCTGCTCAAGGGCGCCACGACCCTTGTGGCCTCCCCCTTCCAGGACTTCTTCAGCCAGTCCGAAGGCACGCCCTGGCTCGCCACGGCAGGCAGCGGCGACGTCCTGGCCGGAGTCATCGGCGCGCTGCTGGCCCAGTTGGGCGCCGACGTCGGGCGCTTCGGTGCATATGACATCGACCCCGACGCCAGATGGGCGGCGATCGCGGCGATGGCAGCCAGCATCCACGGTCTTGCCGGAGTCCGGGCTTCCCGCGGGGGGCCAGTGACCGCAACGGCCATCGCCCGTGCCATTCCGGAGGTGATGCGGGAGCTGTAACAAACGGGGGCGCTCCGAGCGCCCGGGCAAATACTAACCCTACTTACAAGTAGTCTGTCTAGAGAATATTCGTTCCGCACGAGGAGTACACATGGAAGTCTGGCCCGGATCGGCTTACCCGCTGGGAGCCACTTTTGACGGCACTGGCACCAACTTTGCCCTGTTCAGCGAGCGTGCCGAGCGGGTGGAACTGTGCCTCCTCGCTGACGACCTCACCGAAACCCGGATCGAACTGACCGAAGTGGACGGCTACGTGTGGCACTGCTACCTGCCGCAGGTCCAGCCCGGACAGAAGTACGGCTACCGGGTCCACGGCCCGTACGAACCCGAACACGGCAACCGCTTCAACCCGAACAAGCTGCTGATGGACCCCTACGCCAAGGCCGTCCAGGGCCAGATCGACTGGGACCCGGCGCTCTTCACCTACGAATTCGGCGACCCCGACTCGCGCAATGACAGCGACTCGGCCCCGCACACCATGCACGGCGTCGTCATCAACCCGTTCTTCGAGTGGGACGGCGACCGCCAGCTGCGGATCCCCTACCACCAGTCGGTCATCTACGAGGCGCACGTCAAGGGCCTGACCGAGCTCCACCCGGAAATTCCCGAAGAGCAGCGCGGCACCTATGCCGGCGTGTCCCACCCGGCCGTGATTGAGCACCTGAAGAAGCTCGGCGTCACCGCGATCGAGCTCATGCCCGTCCACCAGTTCGTCAACGACGGCACGCTCGAGGAGAAGGGCCTCAACAACTACTGGGGCTACAACACCATCGGCTTCTTCGCCCCGCAAAACACCTACAGCTCCTCCGGCGACGTCGGGCACCAGGTGCAGGAATTCAAGGCCATGGTCCGCGAGCTGCACAAGGCCGGCATCGAAGTGATCCTGGACGTGGTGTACAACCACACCGCTGAAGGCAACCACCTCGGCCCCACGCTGTCCTTCAAGGGCATCGACAACCAGGCCTACTACCGGCTGGTGGACGATGACCAGAAGCACTACATGGACTACACCGGCACCGGTAACTCCCTCAACGTCCGGCACCCGCACTCCCTTCAGCTGCTGATGGACTCCCTGCGCTACTGGGTGACGGAAATGCACGTCGACGGCTTCCGCTTCGACCTCGCCTCCACCCTGGCCCGCGAGTTCTACGACGTGGACAAGCTGTCCACCTTCTTCGAACTCATCCAGCAGGACCCGATCGTGTCGCAGGTGAAGCTGATCGCCGAGCCGTGGGACATCGGCCCGGGCGGCTACCAGGTGGGCAACTTCCCGCCCCAGTGGACCGAGTGGAACGGCAAATACCGCGACACGGTCCGCGACTTCTGGCGCGGCGAGCCCTCGACCCTGGGCGAATTCGCCTCCCGCCTGACCGGTTCCGCGGACCTCTACGAAAGCTCCGCCCGGCGCCCGGTGGCCTCGATCAACTTCGTCACGGCGCACGACGGCTTTACCATGCGCGACCTCGTGTCCTACAACGAGAAGCACAACGACGCCAACGGCGAAGGCAACAACGACGGCGAATCCCACAACCGCTCCTGGAACTGCGGCGAGGAAGGGGACACGGACAACGACCAGGTCCTGACCCTCCGTGCCCGCCAGCAGCGCAACTTCATCGCCACCTTGCTGCTCTCGCAGGGCGTCCCGATGCTCCTGCACGGCGACGAGCTCGGCCGCACCCAGCAGGGCAACAACAACACCTACTGCCAGGACTCCGAGCTGAGCTGGATCCACTGGGACGCGATGGACCAGCCGCTGGTGGAGTTCACCGCCGTCGTCAACAAGATCCGGCACGACCACCCGACGTTCCGCCGCAGCCGCTTCTTCGACGGCCGCCCGGTGGTCCGCGGTGAGGGCGAGAAACTGCCGGACATCGTCTGGCTGAAGACCGACGGCACCGGAATGCTCCCGGAGGACTGGGGCAGCGGCTTCGGCCGGACCATCGGCGTGTTCTACAACGGCCACGGCATCCAGGAACAGGACTCCCGCGGACGCCGGATCACCGACGACAGTTTCCTGCTCGGCTTCAACGCCCACGACGGCGACGTGGACTTCGCCCTGCCGGCCGAGGAATACTCACGGTTCTGGGACGTGCTGGTGGACACCGCGGACCAGGCGGACACTGAGGCCCCGCTGAAAGCCGGGTCCGTGCTGAAGCTGGCGGCAAAGTCGATGGTGGTGCTCCGGGCCCACTCCGGCCCCGAGGTGGAAGTGGACTACTCCGCGGCAGCCTCCCTCGCCGCGATGGCCGAGCACGAGGATTCGGCGGATGCAGGTTCCGCGGTCCCGGCACCGGAAACTCCGGCGGACCCGGCACCGGCGGCGCCGGCTCCGGCGGACCCGGCACCGGAGGCCCCGGCTCCGGAGGCCCCGGCAACCGGCGCCTCCAAGGGCTCGACGAAAGCCTCCGGCTCGAAAAAGGCGGGGGCCGACAAGCCGAAGACCCCGAAGGGCCGGGCTAAATGAGAACCCCCGTCTCGACGTACCGGCTGCAGATCCGGCCCGGGTTTACGCTGCAGGACGCCGCGCAGACCGTGCCGTACCTGAAGTCGCTGGGCGTGGACTGGATCTACCTCTCGCCGATCCTCACGGCGGAGCGCGGCTCGGACCACGGCTACGACGTCACCGATCCCTCCGCCATTGATCCGGACCGGGGCGGCGCGGACGGCCTGCTGGCGGCGTCGGCCGCCGCGCGGGAGGCCGGCATGGGTGTGCTGGTCGATATCGTGCCCAACCACGTCGGCGTCGCGACCCCGGCCCAGAACCCGTGGTGGTGGTCGCTCCTGAAGGAGGGGCAGCAGTCCCGCTACGCGCAGGCGTTCGACGTCGACTGGGACTTCGGCGGCGGCCGGGTGCGGATCCCGGTGCTGGGGGACGACTCCGACGTCGACGCGCTGGAAATCAAGGACGGGGAACTGCGCTACTACGACCACCGCTTTCCGCTTGCAGAGGGCACGTATACCGCAGGTGACTCGACTGCCGACGATCCCCGCGAGGTCCACGACCGTCAGCACTACGAACTGATCGGCTGGCGCCGGGCCGACACGGACCTGAACTACCGCCGGTTCTTTGCCGTCAACAGCCTGGCCGGGATCCGGGTGGAGATCCCCGAGGTCTTCGATGAAGCCCACGCGGAGGTTGTGCGCTGGTTCCGGGAGGGGCTCGTCGACGGGCTGCGGATCGACCACCCGGACGGCCTCGCCGATCCGGAGGGATACCTGCACCGGCTGCGGGAGGCCACGGGCGGCAGCTACCTGCTGATCGAGAAGATCCTGGAGCCGGGCGAGGCCCTGCCGGCCGGCTTCGAGTGCGAGGGCACCACCGGCTACGACGCCCTCGCTGACGTGGACCGGGTGTTCGTCGACGCCGCGGGCCAGGCCCCGCTTGACGCGCTCGACGCCGAACTGCGCGGCGGCGCTGCCGACTACGAGGACATGATCCGCGGCACCAAACGCCGGATCACGGACGGAATCCTGCACTCGGAGATGCTCCGGCTGGCACGGCTGGTCCCTGCCGCCGCAGGACTGGGCCAGGAAGCCGCGGCGGACGCACTGTCCGAGATCATCGCCGCGTTCCCGGTCTACCGCAGCTATCTTCCGGAGGGTGCTGACGTCCTGAGGGAGGCATGCGAACTCGCGGTCCGCCGCCGCCCCGAACTGGAAGGCGCCGTCGGCGTGCTGCTGCCGCTGCTGCTCGACGCGCAGGCAGCCCCCTCCGCAGAACTGGGCATGCGCTTCCAGCAGACCTCCGGGATGGTCATGGCCAAGGGCGTGGAAGACACCGCGTTCTTCCGCTACACCCGGCTGGGCACCCTGACCGAAGTCGGCGCCGACCCCACCGAGTTCGCCGTGGCACCGGAGGAATTCCACACCCGGATGGCCCGGCGCCAGGCCGAGCTGCCATTGTCCATGACCACCCTCAGCACCCACGACACCAAGCGCAGCGAGGACACCCGGGCCCGGATCTCGGTCCTGGCCGAGCTCGCACCGGAATGGCAGGCATCCCTGCAGCGGCTGCAGAAGCTGGCGCCGCTGCCGGACGGCCCGCTGGCCAACCTGCTGTGGCAGGCCCTAGCAGGCGTCTGGCCCGCAGACCGGGACCGGCTGCAGTCCTACGCGCAAAAAGCCGCCCGGGAGGCCGGAAACTCGACCAACTGGATCGATCCGGACGAGGCCTTTGAGGCGAAACTTGCAGCCGCCGTCGACGCCGCCTTCGACACCCCGGAGGTGACCGCCGAACTGGAGTCCCTCGTGGCCCTGCTGGAGCCCTACGGGGCCGCCAATTCTCTGGGCGCCAAGCTCGTGCAGCTCACCATGCCCGGGGTGCCGGACGTGTACCAGGGCACCGAATTCTGGGACCGCTCGCTGACCGATCCGGACAACCGGCGGCCGTTCGACTTCGGTGCCCGCCGGCGCGCCCTCGCCGCGCTCGACGCCGGTGAGCGTCCGGCGTCGTTCCTGGACGAGGCAGCGAAACTCCTCGTCACCTCGCGGGCCCTGCGGCTGCGCCGGGACCGGCCGGAGCTGTTCACCGGGTACGCCCCGGTCACCGCCACGGGCTCCGCCGCTGCGCACCTGCTCGCCTTTGACCGCGGGACTCCCGCAGCCCCGGGCGCGCTGACGCTCGCCACCCGGCTGCCCCGCGGCCTGGAGCAGCGCGGCGGCTGGCAGGACACGACCGTCGAGCTCGCCGCGGCCATGGCCGATGAACTGACCGGTGCCACACACGGTCCGGGCACCGTGGCGGTGGGGGAGATCCTGCGGGACTACCCCGTGGCCCTCCTGGTGCCCACCGCCTAAGCAGTCCTTCGATATGGGGAAAAGTACCGACATGGGGAACGGAAGAATGCCATGACCTTGCCTGCACACGGAAGCGACCGCTTCGATCTCTGGGCACCGGAAGCGCAGGACGTCACGCTCCTCGCTGACGGCCGGAAGTACGACATGACCCGCCGCGGCACGGAGGCACCCGGCTGGTGGACCGCCGCCGGGGCGCCCGCCGCCGGGGACGTGGACTACGGCTACCTGGTGGACGGGGATCCCACCCCGCTGCCGGACCCGCGGTCCCGCCGCCAGCCCGCGGGCGTGCACGCGCTCTCCCGCACGTTCGACGCCGGAGAATACCAGTGGGCTGACGGCCAGTGGGCGGGGCGGGAGCTCAAGGGCGCCGTCATCTACGAACTCCATGTGGGCACGTTCACGCCGGAGGGAACACTGGACGCCGCGGTAGGGAAGCTGTCGTACCTGGCGGAGCTGGGCATCGACTTCGTCGAGCTGCTGCCGGTCAACGGGTTCAACGGCACCCACAACTGGGGCTACGACGGTGTCCTCTGGTACGCCGTGCACGAAGGCTACGGCGGACCCGCCGCGTACCAGCGCTTCGTGGACGCCGCCCACGCCGCCGGCCTGGGCGTCATCCAGGACGTCGTCTACAACCACCTCGGCCCCAGCGGCAACTATCTTCCCCGGTTCGGGCCCTACCTGAAATCGGGGGAGGGCAACACCTGGGGCGACTCGGTTAACCTTGACGGCCCGGAGTCGGACGAGGTGCGCCGCTACATCCTGGACAACGCCGCGATGTGGCTGCGCGATTACCACGTGGACGGCCTGCGCCTGGACGCCGTGCACGCCTTCAAGGACGAGCGCGCCGTGCACCTGCTGGAGGACTTCGGCGCCCTCGCCGACGAAATAGCCGCCGAGACCGGACGTCCGGCCACGATGATCGCGGAATCGGACCTGAACAACCCGCGCCTGCTCTACCCGCGGGACACCAACGGGTACGGGCTGGCCGGGCAGTGGAGCGATGACTTCCACCACGCCGTCCACGTCAACGTCAGCGGCGAAACCACCGGCTACTACGCCGACTTCGACTCGATCGGGGCTCTGGCCAAGGTCCTGGAGCGCGGGTTCTTCCACGACGGCAGCTACTCCAGCTTCCGCGCCCGCCACCACGGCCGGCCCATCGACCCGGCCCAGGTCCACCCGGCCGCGCTGGTGGTGTGCAGCCAGAACCACGACCAGATCGGCAACCGTGCCACCGGAGACAGGCTGTCCCAGACCTTGGGCTACGGGCCGCTCGCGCTCGCCGCCGTCGTCACCCTGACTTCGCCGTTCACGCCCATGCTGTTCATGGGCGAGGAATACGGGGCCACCACCCCGTGGCAGTTCTTCACCTCCCACCCGGAACCGGAGCTGGGCAAGGCGACGGCCGAGGGCCGGATCAGGGAGTTCGAGCGCATGGGCTGGGACCCCGCCGTCGTCCCCGACCCGCAGGATCCGGAGACCTTCACCCGGTCCAAGCTGGACTGGGCCGAGGCCTCGGGAGGGGACCACGCCCGCCTCCTGGAGCTGTACCGGGCGCTCATCGCGCTGCGCCGCACCACGCCGGACCTGACGGAACCCGGTTTCGAGGACACCGCCGTCGACGTCAGCGAGGACGAGGGCTGGCTGCTGCTGCGCCGCGGCCGCACCGAGGTGGCGATGAACTTTTCCGCCGAGGCGCGGCGGGTCCCGGTCCGCGGGGCGGCCCTGGCCCTGGCAACCGACGACGGCGTCCGGCTGGACCCGGCTTCCGATGCTGAACCCGCTCATGGCGGCGCGGCGCCGGCCACAACACTGCATCTACCCGGCCACAGCGCCGCGGTACTCACCCACTAAGGCAGGATATGACGTATGACATATTTGGCAGCTGATACCCGCTACGACTCCATGCCCTACCGCCGCGTGGGGCGTAGCGGCCTGAAACTCCCGGCCATCTCACTGGGCCTGTGGCACAACTTCGGCGACGACAAGCCGTTCGAGATCCAGCGCGCCATCCTGCGCCGGGCCTTCGACCTGGGCGTCACCCACTTTGACCTCGCCAACAACTACGGACCGCCCTATGGCAGCGCCGAGACCAACTTCGGCCGCCACTTCAAGGACGACTTCAAGCCGTACCGCGACGAGCTGATCATCTCCAGCAAGGCCGGCTACGACATGTGGCCGGGCCCGTACGGCAACTTTGGCTCCCGCAAGTACCTGCTGGCCAGCCTGGACCAGTCGCTGGGCCGGATGGGCCTGGACTATGTGGACATCTTCTACAGCCACCGCCCGGACCCCGAAACGCCGATGGAAGAAACCATGGGCGCCCTGGACCAGGCCGTGCGCTCCGGCAAGGCGCTCTACGCAGGCATTTCGTCCTACACCCCGGAACAGACCATCGAGGCCGCGGGGATCCTCAAGGAACTCGGCACCCCGCTGCTGATCCACCAGCCCAGCTACTCCATGCTCAACCGCTGGACCGAGAACGGCAGCCCCAACCTCTTCGAGGCGCTGGAGCAGGTGGGCGCCGGATCCATCGCGTTCTCGCCGCTGGCCCAAGGCATGCTCACCGACCGCTACCTGAAGGGCATTCCGGCCGACTCCCGGGCCGCCCAGCACAAGTCCCTGGGCGAATCCATGATCACCGAGGAGAAACTGGACCGCGTGCGCGGGCTCAACCGGATCGCCGAGGGCCGCGGGCAGACGCTCGCGCAGCTGGCCATCGCCTGGATCCTGCGCGATCAGGGCAAGGGCTCGTCGGTCACGTCCGCACTGGTGGGCGCGTCCAGCGTCCGGCAGCTTGAGGACACCTTGTCGGCGATCAACAACCTGGATTTCACGGCTGATGAGATCGACGCGATCGATGAATTCGCCGTCGAATCAGACATCAACCTGTGGGCCCAGAAGTCGTAGGCATCCGCAGTTACCGCAGTTAACAGAAGCGCCGGGTCCGCCGGGGAACAACCGCGGCCCCGGCGGCGTTGACTAGACTACTAAGGGCGCCTTACGGCGTCGTGTCCGCCTGCCGCCCGCACAACTGATGCAGTACCTCAGAGTGCGGCCGCGCCGGTCACCCTTGTTTCTCAAAAGGAGTTCCGTGTCTTCACATCCGATTCGTGTTGCAATCGTCGGCGTAGGTAACTGCGCCGCTTCGCTGGTCCAGGGCGTCCAGTACTACAAAGATGCCGACCCCAAGGCCACGATCCCGGGCCTGATGCACGTGGAGTTCGGCCAGTACCACGTCGGCGACGTCCAGTTCGTTGCCGCGTTCGACGTCGACGGCAAGAAGGTGGGGCAGGACCTGTCCGACGCCATCCTGGCCAGCGAAAACAACACCATCAAGATCGCCGATGTCCCGCCGACCGGCGTCACGGTCCAGCGCGGCCACACCCTGGACGGCCTGGGCAAGTACTACCTCGAGACCATCGAGCAGTCCCCGGAGGAGCCGGTCGACGTCGTCCAGGCTCTCAAGGACGCCCAGGTTGACGTCATGGTCTGCTACCTGCCGGTCGGCTCCCAGCAGGCCGCCGAGTTCTACGCCCAGTGCGCGATCGATGCCGGCGTGGCGTTCGTCAACGCCCTGCCGGTCTTCCTGGCCGGCACCAAGGAGTGGGCGGACAAGTTCATCGCCGCGGGCGTGCCGATCGTGGGCGATGACATCAAGAGCCAGATCGGTGCCACCATCACGCACCGCGTCATGGCCAAGCTGTTCGAGGACCGCGGCGTCACCCTGGACCGCACGTACCAGCTGAACGTCGGCGGCAACATGGACTTCAAGAACATGCTCGAGCGCGACCGCCTGGAGTCCAAGAAGATCTCCAAGACCCAGGCCGTCACCTCCAACGTCGAGGCCGAGCTCGCCGCCAAGGACGTCCACATCGGCCCGTCCGACTACGTCCAGTGGCTCGATGACCGCAAGTGGGCCTTCGTCCGCCTTGAGGGCCGCAACTTCGGCGACGCCCCGGTGTCGCTGGAATACAAGCTCGAAGTATGGGACTCGCCCAACTCCGCCGGCGTGATCATCGACGCCATCCGTGCCGCCAAGATCGGCCTGGACCGCGGCATCGGCGGCCCGCTGGTCTCGGCGTCGAGCTACTTCATGAAGTCCCCGCCGGAGCAGTTCAACGACGACCTCGCCCGTGAAAAGGTCGAGGCCTTCATCCGCGGCGACCTGGAGCGCTAACCGCCCCCGCTGCCGCCCTGCCTCTGGACGCTCCCTCACGTTTGGCGTGTTCCAACCCGACGCTCCCTCACCAATGGTGGGGGAGCGTCGTCGTTTTCGGATTGGGTCCGGGATGCTCCCTCACCTTTGGCCGATACCGACCCGATCCTCCCTCACGTCTTGCAGACATCGGCGGCTCGCTGCCTCAGATTGCGCTGGAAAAGCCAGCTGCGGCCGGCGGGCTGAGGTATGAGGTGCGGAGGATTCGCTTCATCTTGGTGACGGCGCCGGAGAAGCCATCCGCGAGGTCATCTTTTGTCAGGACGAGCACTGTCCATCCGGCTGCCTCGAAGGCCTTGTCACGGCGGCGGTCGCTGAAGATCTGTGCGGGGAGCAGGTGGTGCCCGCCGTCGTACTGAACCGCCAGCCGCCGACGGCGATACCCAAGGTCCGCCGTCGGCGCGGCAGGACTGTCCGGTCGCAGCGGGAGCTGCAGTTCCGGTTCCGGGAGCCCGGCGTCGCACATCGCCAGCCGCAGCAACGTCTCCGGCGCTGAATCCGAGCCCACGCGCATCAAGTCCAGTGCGGCACGGGCGCGGACGATTCCCTGCAGGTTCGGGTGACGGCCCACCATCCAACGCAGCTCATCGATGGTCGCAAAGGGATCACTGCGCCCTTCCAACCCCAGTCGGGGAATCCGCACCAGCTCATCACCCAGGCAGACCAACTCCGGCATGCTCAACCGCAGGGCGAGGTCGAGCCACGTCCGGGAGCGCGTGCTGATCCGGATCCCGTCCACTGTCTCGACCTCGCCCTCCAACGCAAGAACCGTGTGTCCGAGAATGCCTTTGCGCCGGACCTCCGGGAGCGCCCGCGGCTTGCTCAGGTGTAGCTCCTCCGAGTCCGAGAGCCAAGGAGGCAATATCTGGCATCGGAGCCTGGCAGCGGTGACGTGGGAGATCCAGGCGCCGGGCGACGCTGCGGCCAACGCACGAGCCGCCGCCTCCAGCTCGAAGTCCCAATCCGTGGGCCGGTAGAGACCCCGGCTGATGTGAATTACGTCGGAGTGCCGGAGCCTGGTTCTCGGCACTCCCAAGGACCTTGCATCCGCGATGGTAAAGGGTGCTGCGCTGAGTGGACCGGGAAGCTTCGTAGGCTTTTCCATGCTGGCATTTTGAACCTATTTGGAGAGCCGCGCAGGAGTTATCCACAGATGTCCCGGATCGGCCCGCGGCGGCAGGCGCAAGCGCCGCGCCGGACCTGAGGGAGCGTCGGTTGGGGAGTTGCCGGACCTGAGGGATCGTTGGTTGGGGGGATGCAGGAGGTGAGGGAGCGTCAGGTGGTTTAGAAGAGGCCGACCGGGTTGCCGGCGTCGTCGACGTCCATCCGCATCGCTGCCGGCACCTTGGGCAGGCCCGGCATGGTCATCACGGCGCCGGTGAGGGCCACGATGAAGCCCGCGCCGGTCTTGGGGATGAGATCCCGGACGTGGATGGTGAAGCCCTTGGGCGCGCCGAGGCGGGTGGCGTCGTCGGTGAAGGAGTACTGGGTCTTCGCCATGCACACCGGCATCCCGGACCAGCCGTTCTTCTCGATCTCGGCCAGCCGTTTCAGCGCGGGCACGGAGAAATCCACGCCGTCGGCGCCGTAAATCTCCTGCACGATGGTCCGGATCTTGTCCTCCACGGACATCTCCAGCGGATACAGGTGCCGGAAGCCGTGCGGGGCGTCGATCGCGGCCGCTACCTTCGCCGCGAGCTCGTCGCCGCCGTCGCCGCCACCGCCGCGGCCCCAGACATCGGCCACCGCGGCCTGGACACCCTCCGCGGCGCACCACTGAAGCAGCCAGTCCAGCTCCTCGGCGGTGTCCGTGGCGAATTTGTTGACCGCCACGACCGGGGTGATGCCGAACTTCTCGACGTTGCGGATGTGGCGCCGCAGATTGGCGACGCCGGCGGCCAGCGCCTCCACGTTGGGCTCCTTGAGCAGGTCTTTCGGCACGCCGCCGTGCATCTTGAGCGCCCGGACGGTGGCCACGAGGACGACGGCGGACGGGGCGACGTCGGCCATCCGCGACTTGATGTCCATGTACTTTTCGGCGCCGAGGTCCGCGCCGAACCCCGCCTCGGTGATGACGATGTCCGCAAGGCGGCGGGCCGTCTGCGTGGCGATGAGGGAGTTGCAGCCGTGGGCGATGTTGGCGAAGGGCCCGCCGTGCACCAGCGCCGGGGTGCCGGCGATGGTCTGCACGAGGTTGGGTTTGATCGCGTCCTTGAGCAGCATGGTCAGGGCGCCCTGGACGCCGAGGTCGGCCACGGTCACTGGCCGGCGGTCGTAGGTGTAGCCAAACGTGATCCGGCCGAGCCGGTCGCGCAGATCGTTCAGGTCCGTGGCGAGGCAGAACACGGCCATGATCTCCGAGGCCACGGTGATGTCGAAGCCGTCCTGCCGCGGCGTGCCCTGGGCGGGCCCGCCGAGGCCGATCACGACCTCCCGGAGGGACCGGTCGTTCATGTCCAGGACGCGCTTGAACGTCATCCGGCGCGGATCGATGTTGAGTTCGTTGCCCTGGAAGATGTGGTTGTCCACGAGGGCCATGAGGGCGTTGTTCGCTGATGTGATGGCGTGGAAATCGCCCGTGAAGTGCAGGTTGATCTGGTCCATCGGCAGCACCTGGGAGTAGCCGCCGCCGGTCGCGCCGCCCTTCATGCCCAGGATGGGGCCGAGCGAGGGTTCGCGCAGTGCGATCATCACGCTGTGCCCGGCCCGGGCCAGGGAATCCGCGAGCCCCACCGTCGTGGTGGACTTGCCTTCGCCGGCGGGGGTGGGCGACATCGCGGAGACCAGCACCACCTTGCCGGGCGCGCGCACGGGGGTGCCCGCCGGAACGGTCAGCTTCGCCGGGTCGATCTTGGCCTTGTAGGGTCCGTAGAATTCCAGCGCGTCCGGGGTGATGCCGGCGGCCGCCGCAATCTCCCCGATCGGCTTCATGACTGCCCGCTGGGCAATTTCCAGGTCGCTGGGGACGTTGTTCCCGGCAGTGGTGGTCTCAGACATCGTTGTCCTTCGGCTCGTGGCGTCGGCGGGTTTGTCCCGGTCCGGTGTTGACGGGCGGGGTTGGAGCGGGCGGAGGGGGTGGAACCGGTTCAGGGTGTGTGGCCCACCGGGATGGTCAGGCTTCCAAAATACTGGCTTACGGCGGTGTGGTAGCTCTCCAGCGTAATCGCGGCGGTGCGTTGCCAGCCGAACTCCTGGGCATGGATCGCGGCGGCGCGCCCCATGTCGGTGCGGGTTTGGGTGTCGTCGAAGAGCGACTCGAGGGCGTCCGCCCAGTCGCTGGCCTTGTGGCCCTCGATCAGCATCCCGGTCCGTCCGTCCTGGACGGCGCGGGAGAGGCCGCCGACTTTCGTGGCGAGGACCGGCGTCCCGCAGGCCTGCGCCTCCAGCGCCACCAGGCCGAAGGACTCGCTGTAGGAGGGCATCACCACGACGTCGGCGGACCGGTACCAGCCGGCCAGCTCCGGGGCGTTCACCGGCGGGTGGTGGGTGGCGACGTCGTCCATTCCGGCGGCGCTGATCAGCGTCTTGAGGTTGAAGTCCTTGGCGCCGCTGACGGCCCCCAGGATGGTCAGCTGCAGGTCGATGTCCGGGCGCCGGGAGCGCAGGAGCGCCGCCGCCTTGATCAGGATCTGCGGGCCCTTGAGCCGCTGGATACGGCCTGCGAACAGCAGATGGAACTTGCCCGGGGCGATGCCGTGCTGTGCCCTGGCCCGGTTCCTGAAGGCCGGCGTGAAGACGGCCAGGTCCACGCCGGGCGGCGCGACGTCGATGTGGTCGATGTCGGCGTTGTAGTGCGAGACCAGCTCGGCCGCTTCGGTGCCGGTATTGGCGATCAGCCGGGTCGCGCCGTCGACAATCCGGTGCTCGCCGTCCTCACGCCGCCGCGGCTCGGGCTGTTCGCCGGACTCGAGGAGCTGGTTCTTGACCTTCGCCATCGTGTGCATGGTGTGGACGAGGGGCAGCCGCCACAGCTCCGCGAGCTCCAGCCCGGCCACCCCGGAGACCCAGTAATGGGAATGGATGACGTCATACCGGCCGTGCGGCTGGAGCAGCCGGATCCGGTTGATCTCGGCGACCATGCTGTGCAGCAGCCCCGGGAGCTCCTCCTTGGGCAGCTTACGGGGCGGGCCGGCGAGGACGTTGTGCACGCACACGCCCGGGGACGGGTGTTCGACGGCGGGCTGCGTGGCCGAGGTGGACCGGGTGAAGATCTCCACTTCCACGCCGGTTTCGGCGAGGGCGGCGGCCAGCGCCCGGACGTACACGTTCATGCCGCCGGCGTCACCGGAGCCGGGTTGTTCCATGGGCGAGGTGTGCAGGGAAAGGAAAGCGACGCGGCGGATCAGCGACACGGTTCCCCTTTCCTCTGCCCATTTTTTTCTGCCCAATGCATGTCGATAAAACATTACTCCTGAAGTGCCGGCCGGTTCACGGGGCCGTTCGGTTCGCAGACCGGGGCGTGCTGCTAACGTGGCCGCTGTGAACACAACGACAGGACAAGAACCTGCAGCCGGCTGGACCATCCGGGAGGCCCGCCCGGAGGACTGGCCGGGCATCTGGGCGATCCTGGAACCCGTCGTCCGGGCCGGGGAGACCTTCACCTGGGACCGGGACACCGCCGAGGACGAGGCCCGCGCACGCTGGTTCAAGCAGGCGCCGGGCCGGACATTCGTCGCGGTTGCCTCCGACACCGGCGCGATTCTTGGCACCGGCGAGCTGCACCCCAACCAGGGCGGCGGCGGCAGCCATGTGGCCAACGCAGGTTACATGGTCCACCCGGGCCAGGCCGGCCGCGGACTGGCCCGGGCCCTCTGCGCCTATTCGCTCGACGCCGCGCGCGACGCCGGTTTCCGGGCCATGCAGTTCAACGCCGTGGTGGAAAGCAATGTCCGGGCCGTGGCAGCGTGGAAGTCCATGGGCTTCGAGGTGCTCGCGACCATTCCCGAGGCGTTCAACCACCCTGAACTGGGGTACGTGGGCCTGCACGTGATGTACCGAAAGCTGTAGGGTAGCCGGCCCGGTGCCGCGGGACCGCCGGGACGCTGATGTTGGCGGGCCGTTAAGGCCCACGGGCAGCTACGGCCCGCCGTGCCAGAGACGGCCCAGTTCCGGGAAGGCTGCTTCATAGCCGGCCAGCAGTTTTCCGGCGAGGTCATCCGAGTCCACGAGCGGATGCCTGGCGAACGCGGCGAGGGCCGCCTCCCGCCGGCCGGTCGTCGCCGCCTCCACCACGAGCCGTTCGACGTCCTTGACGCGCCGCAGCAGCTCCAGTTGCGCCGGTCCCGGGCGGTCCTGCGGGACTGGCTCGGCGCCGTCGGGCGTCACCCGGCACGGAACTTCGACGACGGCGTCGGCCGGCAGCCCCGGGACAACCGGCACCACCTGCGCTCCGGACCCAGCGCCGCCCGCTTCCGGGCCGGCGGGCGCCGCTTCCGGGCCGGCGGACCCGGGCGTGGTGACGGCGTTGCGCGTGTTGAGGATCAGGTCCGCCGGGCCGCCGCCGGAGAGGGCGCGCATGGCCGCCAGCGCCACCCGCTCGTAGCCGCCGCCTGCGAGATCGGTCTCGTCGCGGCGTTCGCCCGAGGTGCGGGCCTCCGCGAGGTAGCCCTCCTCGCGGGACCTGCGGGCATCCTCCCACAGCGCAAAAGCCTCGGCTCCGGCGGCAGCCAGACGGGGATAGAGTTCGGCCTGCTGCCGGGCGATCGATTCCCCCCGGGTCTGACCTGCGGCGCGCATGCCGGCCACCGCACGAACGGTGTCGTAGTAGTAGAAAAGATATTCATTCGGCAGGCAGCCAAGGCTGGCCAGCAACCCGGGCGGGAACAGCCGGCCTTCCTCGAATTCCGACAGCGCCGCAGGGTTCGTGAGCAGTGCCGGGAGGGCGTCCCGGCCCCCGGCCTCCAGCCGGTACAGCCAGCCGAGGTGGTTCAGGCCGTAGTAGCCCACGCCGTCGAGCGTGCCCTCGGGCAGCGCGACGCCGGCGGCCCGCGCCGCGCGGTGCACCAGGCCGCTGGCGGAGTCGCAAATCCCGATCACTCTGGGGCCGAGCACGGGGACCAGGGCCTCCGTGACCATGCCGGCGGGGTTGGTGAAGTTGAGCAGCCACGCCCCGGGGCAGCGGCTCCGCATTTCCTCCGCGAGCCGCAGCATCGGCGGAATGGAGCGCAGCGCGTAGGAGATCCCGCCGGCGCCGGTGGTTTCCTGGCCCAGGAGTCCGAGGTCCAGGGCGATCCGCTCGTCGGCGGTCCGGCCGGCGGTGCCGCCGGGCCGGATGGCGGCGAAGACCATGTCGGCGCCGTCCAAGGCCTCGGGGAGCGAGGACACGGCACGGATCTGCGGGCCGGAACCCGGCGGGCTGGAACCCGGCGGGCCCTGCCGGGCCAGGGAGGCCAGGACCGCCTCGATGGCCGCCAGCCTGGCGGGGTCGACGTCGTAGAGCACCAGCTCCCGCACCAGCCCCGCGAAAGGCCCGGCAGAGAGCGCCCGGTAGACCAGGGGGACGCGGAAGCCGCCCCCGCCGGCGATCGTGAGCCGCATGCGGACAGTCTATTCCCCGCCTTGTTCGCCGCCGGTTTGGGCCCCGCTTTCCCCTGGTATCCCTCGACGGCGGTACGGCGTAATGTGCCGTATATGGACGCGACCCCGGCGCGGCGATTTGATCCGCTCTCTGCCGTCCGCAGCCCGGCCGCGGACGGATTCGACTTGCTCCTGACCGGGACCGTGTTCCAGGACATCATCTTCACCGGGCTGCCCCACGCGCCGCAGCCCGGCACGGAAATCTGGAGCGACGGGATGGGCAGCTGCCCCGGGGGCGTCGCCAATCAGGCCATCGCCGCCTCCCGGCTGGGACTGCGGACCGGTCTTGCCGCCGTGTTCGGCGATGACGGCTACGGTGACTACAACTGGAAGATTCTGGCCGCCCAGGAACACGTGGACCTGTCCCTGTCCCGGCGTGTTCCGGGCTGGCATTCGCCCGTCACGGTGTCCCTGAGCGTGGAGAAGGACCGGTCCATGGTGACGCACGGGCACCCGGCGCCGGTGACTTCCACCGAGCTGGTTGGATGCCCGCCGCCGGCGCTCGCAGCCGTTGCGGAGCTGGGGGAGGAACTCGAACCGTGGGCTGTCGACGCGCACAAGAACGGCGTCCAGCTGTTCGGCGATGTCGGCTGGGACCCCACCGGCGCGTGGTCCTCGACCCGGCTGGACCACCTGAAGTATTTCCACGCTTTCATGCCGAACCAGCACGAGGCCATGAACTTCACGGGCTGCGACGACCCCTGGTCCGCCCTGTACTCGCTTGCGGACCGGGTTCCGGTGGCGGTGGTCACCCTCGGCGCCCAGGGTTCCATGGCCGTGGATTCGGAAACGGGGGAGGAGGAGTGGGTCCCGTCCCTGCCGGTCCGGGCCTACGATCCCACCGGCGCCGGTGACTGCTTCGGTGCGGCCTTCATTGTCGGATCCCTGGCCGGCTGGCCGCTGGGAGACCGTCTCCGCTTCGCCAATCTGTGCGCCGCCCTGGCCGTCCAGGAGGTGGGCGGCTCGCTGGCCGCGCCCGGCTGGGGCGACATTGCCGACTGGTGGCAGCGGGCCAACGCACGGAAGGAACGGCAAAGCAGCCAATGGCTTCGCCGCTACCGTTTCCTGGAAGAGATCGTGCACGACGTCCCGCCCGAGGCGCAGCGGCGCGCGACGGCGACCATCGCCCACCAGTCCGACGCGTAGACGGGCGGGCGCGGCTGGGCTTTCGTGGCTGGCACCAGTGGACATGTCCTCCGCTGGGGCCGGATTCGTGGGCATGGACCCGTTCTGCGCGGCCGCGGGAGTGAAGATTGGGCATGTCCCGGGGTGGGGGTGCGGCCGGATTCGTGGCAGCAGTGGGCATGTCCTCCGGTGGGGCCGGGGCGTGGGCATGGACCCGTTGTGCGCGGGCTTGGGCGTGAAAATGAGCATATCCCGCGGTGGGGGTCCAGCCGGATTCATGGCACCAGTGGACATGTCCTCCGCTGGGGCGGGGGCGTGGGCATGGACCCGTTCTGCGCGGCCTTGGGTGTGAAGATTGGGCATGTCCCGGGGTGGGTGTGCGGCCGGATTCGTGGCACCAGTGGGCATGTCCTCCGCAGGGGACGGGGCGTGGGCATGGACCCGTTGCGCGCGGCCTCTGGTGTGAAGATTGGGCATGTCCCGGGGTGGGGGGTGCGGCCGGATTCGTGCCACCAGTGGGCATGTCCTCCGCTGGGGCCGGGGCTTGGGCATGGACCCGTTCTGCGCGGCCCTGGGCGTGAAGATTGGGCATGTCCCGCGGGGAGGAATGGGCATGTCCAGCGGTGGCCGGGCCCGGCCGATTATTCGGCCCGCAGCGCCGCGCCTAGAATCGTTAGGTGACTTACCAAGCAGCAACAGGCGATCTCCTGCCCGGTTCGGCGGCAGTGCCGGCCCACGCTGAGGAGCGCTCAGCCGTAATCGATCTCGACGCCATCCGGCACAACGTCCGCCGCATCGCAGCGGTGGCCTCACCCGCGCAGGTCATGGCCGTGGTCAAGGCCGACGCCTACGGGCACGGCGCCGTCCAGGTGGCCCGCGCGGCCCTCGGCGCGGGGGCCAGCTGGCTTGGCGTCGCCCACATCTCCGAGGCCCTCGCCCTGCGCGCCGCCGGGATCGAGGCGCCGCTGCTGGCCTGGCTGCACACCCCGGACAGCAACTTCGCCGCCGCAGTGGCCGCAGGAATCGACATCGGCTGCTCGGGCTGGGAACTGGACCGGATCGTGGCCGCGGCCCG
This sequence comes from Arthrobacter sp. 05T410, assembly GCF_056396505.1. Taxonomy (NCBI): domain Bacteria; kingdom Bacillati; phylum Actinomycetota; class Actinomycetes; order Micrococcales; family Micrococcaceae; genus Arthrobacter; species Arthrobacter sp. 05T410. Next base: position 453,954 of record NZ_JBFTLP010000003.1, read on the forward strand.
CGAGCAGGAACGGCCCGCCCGCGTCCACTTGAAGGTCGACACCGGGCTCGGCCGCAACGGCGCCACCCTCGACGCCTGGGACAGCCTGGTCGGCGAAGCCATGGAACACCAGGACCAGGGCCTGCTCCGGGTCGTGGGGATCTTCTCCCACCTGGCCGTCGCCGACGAACCCGAACGGCCCGAAACCGACGACCAGCTCGCCGCGTTCCGCCAGGTCCTCGCCGTCGCCCAGGACGCCGGCGTGGACCCCGAGGTCCGCCACCTCGCCAACACCCCGGCCACCCTCTCCCGGCCGGACACCCACTTTGACCTCGTCCGCGTGGGGCTGGGCCTGTACGGGCTGTCACCCTTCGAAGGGCAAAGTCCGGCCGAGCTCGGGCTGCGCCCGGCCATGACGGTCCGCACGGTGGTCTCGCACTGCAAGGACGTGCCCGCCGGGCAGGGCGTTTCCTACGGGCTGAACTACCGCACGGACGGCGTCAGCACCCTCGGGCTCATCCCGCTGGGCTACGCCGACGGCGTGCCGCGCATCGCCACCGGCGGCCCCGTCCGGGTCGAGGGCGTGAACTATCCGGTAGTGGGTCGCATTGCGATGGACCAGATGGTGATCGACCTCGGACCCCGCCACGTGGCGGCCGGAGGCCCGAGCATCCTCGGCGCCGAGGCAGTGCTGTTTGGCGACGGCGCCGACGGCGGACCCACGGCAGATGACTGGGCCAAGGCCGCCGGTACAAACAACTACGAGATCGTCACCAGGATCAGCCCCCGCGTGCCGCGCCGCTACCTGAACGAAGAGCCCTCCACCGGCGAAGAGCGGCCGTGAGCGCGCCCGCGTGGGAACGGAGCCTTGAGGTCCACACGGCGGCGCAGACGCATGCGCTCGCCGCGGCCCTCGGCGCCGTGCTGGAAACCGGCGATCTGCTGGTCCTGACCGGCGAACTGGGTGCCGGCAAGACCACGTTCACGCAGGGGCTGGGGGAGGGCCTGGGAGTGCGGGCCGGCATCATCTCGCCGACCTTTGTCCTGGTGCGCATCCACCCCAACCTGCCCGGAGGACCCCGGCCGGGCGGACCGGACCTGGTGCATGTGGACGCCTACCGGCTGGAGTCGGCCGCTGAAATCGACGACATCGATCTTGAAAACACCATGGACAGCTCCGTGACGGTGGTCGAGTGGGGTCGCGGCCGGGTTGAGCACCTCAGCGACAGCCGGCTGGAGGTGGAGCTCCACCGCACCCGCGGAGGCGCCGCCGCTTCCGCCGAAACCCCCGAAGCCCCCGCCGAAACCGGCGCCAGTCCCGTTCTGGATTTCGACACGGACGACGACGACGAGCCGCGGACCGTCGTGATCCGCGGCTTTGGTCCGCGCTGGGCTGAAGCGCCGACGCTGCCCGGCGCCGAGCCCGGGCACGTCGTCGAGCCCCTGCCCGAGACGCTGCCCGGCGCCGAGCCGCTGTCCGAGACTATGCCCGGCGCCAGGCCCCTCCCCGGGACCACGCCCCAGACCCCGGAACGGAATCCCTGATGCTGATCCTCGCCATCGACACCTCAGCTGTCGCCAGCGCCGCCCTGGTCTCCGATGATGCGCCGGAATCCGTGCTCGCCAGCTTCGCCACCGAGGACACGCGCACCCACGCGGAGGTCCTGGCCCCGGGGATCGACGGGCTCCTGGCTGAGGCCGGCGTCAGCGGGCACGACGTCGACGCTATCGTCACCGGCGTCGGCCCCGGCCCGTTCACAGGACTGCGCTCCGGGATCGTCACGGCCCGCACCCTCGCCTTTGTCTGGGGCAAGCCGCTGTACGGCGTCATGAGCCTGGACGCGATCGCCCTGGAAGTAGCCGAATCCACCGACTCGGCCGCGGAGTTCATTGTCGCCACCGATGCGCGCCGCAAGGAAGTGTACTGGGCCCGGTACACCCTCTCCGATGCCCAGCTGCCGCATCTGGAGGACGGCCCGCACGTGGGATTCGCCGCGGACCTGCCGGATCTGCCCGTGTACGGTGCAGGGGCAGGAATCTACTCCGACGCCGTCAAGGCGGTCGCGGAATTCAGCACCCGCCAGCCGGAGGCCCTCTCGCTCGGCCAGTTCGCACTCGCCCGGCTCTCCGCGGGGGAACAGCTCCTGGACTCCACCCCCCTGTACCTGCGCGAATCCGACGCCCAGGTGCCCGGACCGCGGAAGCGTGCCCTGTGAGCGCGGAGCGAGCCGTCCGGCTGCCCGGCGGAGTCACCCTGCGGGACATGGACGCCGCGGACATCCCCGCCATCCACGCCCTGGAACTCCGGCTCTTTCCCGTGGATGCCTGGCCGCTGCAGATGTTCCACGACGAGCTGGCGCAGGTGGATACCCGCCGCTACCTCGTGGCGGAGGTCCACGGCGGGATCGTGGGCTATGCCGGGCTCATGTGCATCGAACCGATCTCGGACGTCCAGACGATCGCCGTGGTGCCCGAGCAGGAAGGCAAGGGCATCGGCTCTGCCCTGCTCACCGAGCTGATCGCGGAAAGCCGGCGCCGGCACGCCCAGGACGTGCTGCTCGAGGTCAGGGCGGACAACCCCCGGGCCCAGCAGCTTTACCTGCGCTTCGGCTTCGAACAGATCCACGTCCGGCCCCGCTACTACCGGGACGGCGTCGACGCCCTGATCATGCGGCTCCAGCTGCCCCGCGAACCGCTCAGCCCCCAGCCAACGGAAGCAGGCCGACCATGAACCGCACCCAGCCGCTCGTGCTCGGCATCGAGTCCTCCTGCGACGAAACCGGCGTCGGCATCGTCCGGGGAACCACCCTGCTGACGAACACCGTCTCGTCCTCCATGGACGAACACGTCCGCTTCGGCGGCGTGATCCCCGAGATCGCCTCCCGCGCCCACCTCGACGCGTTCGTCCCCACCCTCGAGGAGGCCCTCGCGGAGGCGGGAGTGACGCTCGCGGACATCGACGCGATCGCCGTCACCTCCGGGCCGGGCCTGGCAGGTGCCCTCATGGTGGGGGTGTGCGCGGCCAAGGCGCTCGCCGTCGCCACCGGCAAACCGCTCTACGCCATCAACCACCTGGTGGCGCATGTCGGCGTCGGGCTCCTGCAACAGGGCGCCGGCGCGCCGTCGCCGCAAACAACGCCGCACGCCCTGCCGGAGAATATGGGCGCGCTCCTGGTCTCCGGCGGGCACACCGAGATCCTGCGGATCCGGAGCATCACGGACGACGTCGGGCTGCTGGGCTCCACGATCGATGACGCCGCCGGCGAAGCGTATGACAAGGTGGCGCGGCTCCTGGGCCTGGGCTACCCGGGCGGTCCGGCCATCGACAAGCTCGCGCGCACGGGCAACGCCAAAGCCATCCGGTTCCCGCGCGGGCTCACCCAGCCCAAGTACATGGGGACCGCCGAGGAGCCCGGGCCGCACCGCTACGACTGGTCCTTCAGCGGGCTCAAGACCGCCGTCGCCCGCTGCGTGGAGCAGTTCGAGGCCCGCGGCGAGGAGGTGCCCGTGGCGGACATCGCCGCGGCCTTCCAGGAAGCCGTGGTGGATGTCATTACCGCCAAGGCAGTGCTCGCCTGCCGCGAAAACGGCATCACGGAGGTCCTCCTGGGTGGCGGGGTCGCCGCCAACTCGCGGCTGCGCCAGCTCACCGAACAACGCTGCAGTGCGGCCGGCATCCGGCTGACAGTGCCGCCGCTGCCGCTGTGCACGGACAACGGCGCCATGGTGGCCGCGCTCGGGGCGCAACTGGTGATGGCCGGCGTGAAACCGAGCGGGATCGGCTTTGCGCCGGATTCCTCAATGCCGGTCACGACAGTCTCCGCCTGAGGCCACAGCCTGAGGCTTCGTCCGCGTGGAGCTAGGACGGCCCGGGGGGCTTCGGCCGCCTGCGTGGCGGCTGCCGCCGGAGCTAGGCGTCCGGGCCCTGGCGCATCTGCTTGACCAGGTCCAGGACGACGGCGCGCAGGTCCCCGCCGTGCTCGGCGGCGACCCGGCGCTGCCGCTGGTAGCCGGCGCCGCGCTCGATGATCTTCTCGACGTCGGCCAGTTCGGCGCTGCAGCCCAGCTTCGCCGCCACCGGCTCAAGCCGCTTGAGCGTCTCGCGCAGGTGCTCTGTTACGAGCTGCTCGTTGCCGTCGGCGTCGAGGATGATGATCGCGTCCAGGCCATACCGGGCCGCGCGCCACTTGTTTTCCTGCACATGCCACGGGGGCATCGTGGGAATGGTGCCGCCGTTTTCCAGCGTGGTGGAAAATTCGTCGACAAGGCACTGCGTCAGCGCCGCGATCGCCCCAACGTCCTCGAGGGTCGCCAGGCCGTCGCAAATGCGCATCTCGATGGTGCCAAGCGCCGGAACGGGGCGGATGTCCCACCGGATCTCGGAGAGCGTGTCAATCACACCGGTGGTGAACATGTCCTGGACGTAGGACTCGTAGTCCTCCCAGCTGGCGAACTGGAACGGCAGCCCGGCGGTGGGCAGCTGCTGGAACATGAGGGCGCGGTGCGAGGCGTATCCGGTGTCCTCGCCGCCCCAAAACGGGCTGGACGCGGAGAGCGCCTGGAAGTGCGGGAAGTAATTGACCAGGCCGTCCAGCACCGGAAGGACCTTGTCCCGGCTGTCCAGTCCGACGTGCACATGGACGCCGTAAATGACCATCTGCCGGCCCCACCACTGGGTCCGGTCAATGAGCTTGGCGTAGCGTTCCTTGTCCGTGACGGGCTGCAGCTGGGGCGGGCTGAAGGGGTGGCTCCCGGCGCAAAAGATCTCCACACCCATCGGATCGGTCACGTCCCGGACAGCCGCGAGCGAGCTGCTCAGGTCCGCCTTGGCCTCCGCGACGGTGGTGCAGATGCCGGTGACGAGCTCCACGGTGTTCAGCAGCAGCTCCTGCTTGATGTGCGGGTGCTCGTCGTCCTCATTGAGTTCGGGATGCCGGGCAGCGACGCCGCGCAGCACCTGGTTCGCCACGGAGGCCAGCTCACCGGTCTCGGCGTCGACGAGCGCCAGCTCCCATTCCACGCCAAGAGTCGACTGCCTGGATGAAGCGAACTCGATCTTCATGTGGTCCCTTCACTGTTCTGCTGTCGCTGGCCGTGGTCCTGGTGGGGAAATGCGCTGGCGAACATCCTCGGACATGCCTCTGGACATGGCACCGGCGGTGTCACGTGCAATTTCCCACACACCAGTGCGCCGGCCGGGGGCCGGCAGGGCTACGGGTGGTCCAAGTCTAGTGCAGGGGCGGCCCCGGGACGGTGTCAAAGTTGCCGCTGCTGCGTGAGTGTATTCACAACGTCGCTGGTCAGCGACGGCGCGCGCGGTTGCGCGTTGGGCTGCGGGTGGCCGGAGCGATCCTGGCGTTTAATGGAGCTGTGCCCATTCTGAACAAAGACATGACCCTGTGTATCTCGCTCTCGGCCCGGCCCAGCAACAATGGGACGCGCTTCCACAACCACCTGTACGAACAGCTGGGCCTGAACTGGATCTACAAGGCCTTTGCCCCAACCGACCTCGCCCAGGCGATCGCCGGGGTGCGCGGCCTCGGCATCCGCGGCTGCGCGGTGTCCATGCCTTACAAGGAGGACGTGATCGCCCTCGTTGACGTCATGGACCCGTCGGCGAAGGCCATCGACTCGGTCAACACCATCGTCAACGACGGCGGCCGGCTCACGGCGTACAACACCGACTACACCGCAATCGAGCAGCTCTTGCAGAGCAATGCAGTCCCCACGGACTACTCGGTGCTGGTCCTGGGCTCCGGCGGCATGGCCAAGGCCACCGTGGCCGCGCTCCGGGATGCCGGGTTCAAGGACGTGACCGTCGTGGCCCGCAACGAGGGCTCCGGCCGCGCCCTGGCCGAACAGTACGGCTTCGCCTGGCGCGCGGACCTGGGCTCTGCGGACTCCGGTACCGGCACGGCGGACATGCTAATCAACGTCACCCCCATCGGGATGGCCGGCGGCCCGGACGCCGCCTCGCTGCCCTTCCCGCAGGAGGCCATCGATGCCGCCAAAGTGGTGTTCGACGTCGTCGCGCTCCCGGCCGAGACACCGCTGATCAAGGCCGGCCGCGCGGCCGGCAAGACCGTGATCACCGGAGCCGAGGTCGCCACGATCCAGGCGCTCGAGCAGTTCGTGCTGTACACCGGCGTCCGGCCGACCGACGAGCAAATCCGGGCAGCCGAGGAGTTCACGCGGGCCCAGTAGCCCGACAGCCCAGTTGACCGGCCGCTTCGCTGACATCCGGCGGCGGCGGGGCACGGCGCCGCGGGGCACTCGGCCGGTGGGATCCCGCTGGCGGGGCTAGACCGGCTCCACCGAGACGGCCACCCGGTCCTCGCCGATCCTGGTGAGGACCAGGGTGGCGGATTTCTTGTCCTTGTGCTTTGCGCTGCCGCCGGGCAGGAGTTGCTTGCGCAGCTCTTCGGGCGTGACAGCCATACCGCGCTTCTTGATGTCCAGGACCCCGATGCCTTGATCCTTGACCCACGCCTTGAGTGCCTTGACGTTGAACGGCATCACCTCCAGGACCCTGTACGCCTTGGCGAACGGGGTGTCATGCAGCTCCGGGGCGCAGACGTAGGCGATGTGCTCGTCCACGAGGTGCCCGCCCAGCTGGAGCGCGACGTCGGCCACCAGGCCGGCGCGGATCACCGCGCCGTCGGGCTCATACAGGTACCCCTCCACGGGCCCAACGGGCGCCACCGGGCCGGCGCCGAAGTCCTCGCCGCTGGTGAGCTCAGCGGAACCAAGGGGGCCGAGCACGAGGGCCGCGCGCCGCACCCCCGGACGCCGCACTGCGTTGAACCACAGGGCCACCTCGGTCACGTCCCCGCCCACAGAGACCCACTGCGCCTCGCAGCCGGCCGGCACGGAATCGTGCGGCATGCCGGGGCCCATCTTCACGCCGACGGCGCGACCGGTGCCGGCGAGTGACTCCACGAAGGACAGCGGCGGGGAGAAATCCTCCGGATCCCAGATCCGCTTGGTTCCCGAAGTGGACGTCGTGCGCCGGGCTGGGTCGAGCCAGACGCCGTCGATCCCCTCGAGGGATACCGACGTTGCATCGGAATGGACCACCGTGGCGTTGCGGAACGGGATCAGGTTCATCGTGGCGCAGGCGGCCGTGGCCTCGTCCATTTCCACGGCGGTGACCACCAGGTCCAGGGAGGCCAGGGCCATGGAGTCCGCCCCGAGCCCGCAGCCGAGATCCGCGACGTGGCCGATCCCGGCCTCCGCGAACCGCTGCGCGTGCCGTGCCGCCACCGTGAGCCGGGTGGCCTGCTCCAGACCGGCCTTCGTGAAAATCATCTGCCGGGCGAATTCGCCGAACTTCGCCTCGGCCTTGGTCCGCAGCCGGGACTGGGTGAGCACGGCCGAGACCAGCTCGGGGGAGTGGCCGGCCTTGCGCAGCGACGCCGTGAGGCGGAAGGCCTCGTCCTCGCGGTACGGGCCCAACGACGCCAGCAGCTCCCAGCCCTCGGGGGTGAGGATCGGGGCAATATATTCCTGCGGTGCGTCAGTCATGGCATCCAGCGTAGTTGAGGTCCGCGGGCGCGTTGTGACCGGACGGCGGGGGCTAGGCTTGATGGCATGGAAGACAGCGGCACAGGCGACAGCATCTCAGCGGACACGGCCGGGCAGGACACGGCCGGCGACGACGACGCCAGGCAGGAGCGCCGGCGGCCGCAGGGACTTGCCCGCTACGCAAAACCGGCGCTGATCGCCGGCGCGGTGATCGCCGTCGTGTCCGTCGCACTTTTGGTGATTATCTTCTTCCTCGATTCCTTCAACGCCACCGTGTATTCCGTCGGCGGCAAGAACGTCCAGGACGCCACGGACGAGGCCCGGGCCATCCGCGAGACCTATACCGCGGCCCGGCTCGGCGGCATCATCTTCCTCGTCGCCGGCATTCTGCTGGCCGCCGCCGGCGCCGTGCTGTCGTTCCGGCACCGGAATGACGAAGGCCAGAACACGGACGAAGACGACGGCGAGGACGTGGACTTCGACGACCTCGCAGACCAGTAGCCATCGAGTAGGCGCGCGAATAGACGCCGCTGGTGGGCGCGCACCGCACCGCCAAACGGCCAACGGCCACGGGCCAGGGGACATGCCCAGCCTCCTGCGCCACGGATGGACATGTCCTCCCTGGCAGCCCGCACCCGTTGGGTATGTCCATCGCTCAGCGCGGGCACAGAGCATGACGCCCAAGTGTCCTCTGGCCGCAACAAAAAATGGGCATGTCCTCCCGGGCAGCCCGCACCCGTTGGGTATGTCCATCGCTCAGCACGGGTACAGAGCATGACGCCCAAGTGTCCTCCGGCCGCAGCGAAAAATGGGCATGTCCCCTAAGGGGAAATGTTCACCCGGAACGAATTTCTGGCACTCGCCTTGACCGAGTGCTAACCATTTACATAGAGTCGTCATTAGCACTCTCCCTAGGAGGGTGCTAACACATGAAGCGCGTTCCGCCAGGCACGCTGCCGGCACCGCGACGACGGTCTGTGCGCCTTGGCATCACCGCTTCATAGTCCACGAATTTGCTGACGAAAAGGAGAGGTCCGAGTGTCGGTCTCTATTAAGCCTCTTGAGGATCGTATTGTTGTCCGCCCGCTCGAAGCCGAGCAGACCACGGCTTCCGGCCTGGTTATCCCGGACTCCGCGCAGGAGAAGCCGCAGGAAGGCGAAGTTGTTGCAGTAGGCCCCGGCCGCTTCGATGACAACGGCAACCGCGTTCCCGTTGACGTTGCCGTTGGCGACGTCGTCATCTACTCCAAGTACGGTGGAACCGAAGTCAAGACCGGCGGCACCGAGTACCTCGTGCTCTCCGCCCGCGACGTTCTGGCGATCGTCGTAAAGTAACTCTCTTGGACCCCCGCGCAGCCGATCCTTTCGCATTGAATGGATCAGTTGCGCGGGGTTCTGTCTTGAAAGGACAAAACCATGGCAAAGCAGCTTGCGTTTAACGACGCTGCCCGCCGGTCGCTTGAAGCCGGCATCGATAAGCTCGCCAACACCGTCAAGGTCACGCTGGGTCCGCGCGGCCGCAACGTCGTACTGGACAAGAAGTGGGGCGCCCCCACGATCACCAACGATGGTGTGACCATCGCCCGTGAAATCGAGCTGGATGACCCCTACGAGAACCTTGGCGCGCAGCTTGCCAAGGAGGTCGCCACCAAGACCAACGATGTTGCCGGCGACGGCACCACCACCGCCACCGTCCTGGCCCAGGCCCTGGTCAAGGAAGGCCTGCGCAACGTAGCGGCAGGCGCCGCGCCTGGCGAAATCAAGCGCGGCATCGAGGTTTCGGTCGAGGCCGTCGCCGCCCGTCTGCTGGAGAACGCCCGCCCGGTTGAAGGCACGCAGGTTGCCAACGTTGCCGCAATCTCCGCCCAGAGCGACGAGGTCGGCGAGCTGCTGGCCGAGGCGTTCGGCAAGGTCGGCAAGGATGGTGTGATCACCATCGAGGAGTCCTCCACCACGCAGACCGAGCTGGTACTGACCGAGGGCATGCAGTTCGACAAGGGCTACCTGTCCCCGTACTTCGTCACCGACGCGGAACGCCAGGAGGCCGTCCTCGAGGACGCCCTGATCCTGATCAACCAGGGCAAGATCTCCTCAGTGCAGGATTTCCTGCCGCTGCTGGAAAAGGCGCTGCAGAGCTCCAAGCCGCTCTTCATCATCGCCGAAGACGTCGAGGGCGAGGCCCTGTCCACGCTGATCGTCAACCGCATCCGCGGCACGCTGAACGTCGTCGCCGTCAAGGCGCCGGGCTTCGGTGACCGCCGCAAGGCCATGCTGCAGGACATCGCGACCCTCACCGGTGCGCAGGTTGTCTCCGCGGAGCTGGGCCTGAGCCTGGACACCGTTGGCCTCGAGGTGCTCGGCACCGCACGCCGCATCACGATCACCAAGGACAACACCACGATCGTCGACGGCGCCGGTTCGGCCGAGGACGTCGCCGCCCGTGTTGCCCAGCTGCGCGCCGAGCTGACCCGCACCGATTCGGACTGGGACAAGGAAAAGCTGCAGGAACGCCTGGCCAAGCTGGCCGGCGGCATCGGCGTGATCAAGGTCGGCGCCGCCACCGAGGTTGAGCTGAAGGAAAAGAAGCACCGCATCGAGGACGCCGTGTCCTCCACCCGCGCTGCCCTCGAAGAAGGCATCGTGGCCGGCGGCGGCTCCGCCCTCATCCACGCGCTGAAGGCGCTCGACGAGGACGCGGCCGTCCAGGCCCTCGAAGGTGACGCGGCTGCGGCCGTCGGCATCGTCCGCCGCGCCCTGGTCCAGCCGCTGCGCTGGATCGCCCAGAACGCCGGCTTCGACGGCTATGTCGTGGCTGCCAAGGTCGCCGAATCCGCCGTGAACCAGGGCTTCAACGCCAAGTCCGGCGAATACGAAGACCTGATCGCCGCCGGCGTGATCGACCCCGTGAAGGTGACGCGTGCGGCTCTGCGCAACGCGGCCTCCATCGCGGCACTGGTCCTCACCACGGAAACCCTCGTGGTGGAGAAGCCGGCTGACGAAGACGAGCACGCAGGGCACAAGCACTAGGCTCTGCCCGCAGGGGGGACGGTCCGGCATCTGCCGGGCCGTCCCTTTTTCTGTCGAGTCTCTGCTGCCGTCCTGCCGTGTTCGTGGCCGCAAGTTGCCGTGATTCTGGCAGAGTTAACCCGTCAGGTGCCGCTCCAGCGTCCCGGGTTCACTGGAAACTCCCACGTTGGCATGCCTCAATGGGGTTCAGTGGCCGCCGTGACGATTGGCCATCAAAATTACGGTTTGGTAACATGGAGGCTTTGGTTATCTGGTTGAGGGGTAGTTCTATGACACAGCAAGGAACCTTGCCCCGGCCTGCCCGGCACATTGCCGCGACGGGGCACGATCCCGCAGCCAAGTCTGGCCGAAAATCCACCTTCAGGCCCGAAATCCAGGGACTCCGGTCCCTCGCTGTGCTGATGGTCATGACCTATCACATCTGGCTGGGCCGGGTTTCCGGCGGCGTGGACGTCTTCCTGCTGATCTCGGCCTTCCTTATGACGCTGCAGTTCGTGGGCCGGTACGAGCAGGGCCGGTCCATGGCCCTCATCAAACACTGGCTGCACCTTTTCCGGCGCCTCGTCCCTGCCGCCGTCACCGTCCTGGTGGCCATCCTTGCCGCAACTGTCCTCTTCCTGCCCCGGACCCGGTGGATGGAAATCATCAACCAGGGCTGGGCCTCCCTGGGCTATGCCGAGAACTGGCTCCTGCAGACCCAGGCGACAAACTACTACGCCGCGGATCACAGCCAGGCCAGTCCCTTCCAGCATTTCTGGTCCCTTTCGATCCAGGGCCAGGTCTTTATCCTGTGGCCGCTCATTTTTGTGGGGGCCGCGTTCGTCGCCAAGCGCTTCAGGCTCCGCTACCGTGTGCTGCTGTCCTACGTCTTCGCCGTGATCTTCCTTGTTTCGCTGCTCTACTCGATCGTCTTCACCCAGGCGAGCCAAACGGAGGCGTACTTCGACACCTGGGCCCGGCTGTGGGAGTTTGCCCTGGGCACGCTCGTGGCTTTGGCCCTTCCTGCCCTGCGGCTTCCGCGGGGCTGGCGGATCGGGCTTGGCTGGCTGGGCATTGTGGCCATGCTCAGCTGCGGCCTCCTGCTCAACGTCCAGGCTTCCTTTCCCGGGTTTGTGGCGCTCTGGCCCACCCTGGCGGCCGCCTGTGTCATCGCAGCCGGGCAGTCGGGCAGCAAGCTGGGCGTCGACCGGATCCTGAGTTCGAAGCCCTTGGTCCGGCTGGGCGACATTTCGTATGCCCTGTACCTGTGGCACTGGCCGGTTCTGGTCATCTCCCTTGCCGTGATGCACAGGGAAAAAGCGGGTCTGATCACAGGCGCCGTCATCGTCACTGTTTCCCTGGTGCTCGCCTACCTCACCACCCGCTTCATTGAGAAGCCCTGGCGTGAGTGGCAGTGGCCGGAGGTGCGGCGGCGCCGCGCCCTCGTTGCCATCGCCGTGGCCGTGGTCACCGCCGCCGTGCCGCTGGCGGGGATTCAGATCCAGCAACACCTCGAAAGCGAAGCAGTCCTGGCCCAAGCCCCGAAGAACAACCCGGGCGCCCTGGCGCTGACGCCGGGCTTTGTGGACCAGGCCGACGCCAACGCCGTCCTGCTCCCCACCCCGCAGACGCTGCCGCAGGACTGGGCCAGCCTCCCTAACTCGTGCTCCGGTGACCTGCAGCCACAGGACCCGGTCCTTCAGAAGGACTGCTTCCAGAACAATCAATCCGACACCGGAGCGAAAAAGGTCCTCGTGATCGGGGATTCCCACGCACAGCAATGGCTGGGCTCGATTGCTCCCCTCAGCGATGAGAAGGGCTGGCGGCTCTACGCCATGCTCAAGGGTGCCTGCAAGCCCAACATCGCGCCGCAGCACGTCTCGGCGGATTGCGACAATTTCAATGCGGCCGTCGCATCCGAAGTGAAGAACAACCCGCCGGACGCCATTATCATCGTGGGCACTGAGGCGGCGCCGTCGTCGCCACAGGAGACCGTGATCCCGGGCTTCGAAGCCACCGCGAAGTCTTGGACGGACGAGGGCATCAAGGTCGTGGCCCTCCGGGACAATCCGCGTTTTACCTTCAACATGGCAGAGTGCGTAGCGACGAAGGGTGCCGACGCGCCGGACTGCAGGCCGCGCGAGCAGGGCATGCTTGCGGCAACGAATCCCTTGGCCGCGCTGGATGGCAAGGTGCCGGGCGTCGCGTTCGTTGACATGACTGACCTGATCTGCAATGGCACGGAATGCCCGGGCGCGGTCGGCAACACCTACGTCTACCTGGACGACAACCACCTCAGCCGGAGCTATGCGGCCAGCATGGCCCCCATGTTCAGCGAGAGGCTCCTCGCCGCGACCGGATGGGGCCCCTAAGCTCCACGGTCCCCGGGCCTGCCGGCCGTAGTCCCCAGGACTGCCGGCCGTTGCGGGCACCTGCGGCGCCCGTGCGTCAGTGCTGGGAGCGGTCCGCCCTGCGCCGCAGCTGGCGGGCGGTGTCCGGTGCCAGCCGCCTGGTCACCAGCCGGTAGAACAGCAGGACCCCGACGGCGGCCACCACGATTCCGACTAGGTTCAGGAACAGCTGCAGGGCGGAGCCGGCTGCCTTCTGGTACTCGCCCAGGACCAGTGCCACGGCCACGAAACCGGCTGCCGGCACCGTCGTGACGGAGATGAACACCCCGATCAGCGCCGCCGAGCGCCGGCTGATGACCGACAGCATCCCGGCTGTTCCGGCGAGGACGGCGACGATCAGGGAATAGGGGCCGGGGTGGTAGATGAATTCAACTGCCGAACCGTGGTCCAGCGCGTCCGCGGGGAACAGCCCGAGTGGCACGGAGAGCCACGCTGTCAGCGCGGCGGCCAGCATCGCGACGGGAAAACCGACGCCGAGGGCCAGCGCCGCGTCACGTCCGAGCCGCCGCTGGCGCCGGACCAGGGCCACGGCCAGGGCAGCCAGCGGGCCGAACTCCGGGCCCACGGCCATGGCGCCGACGATCGCAATGGTGGAGTCCGTCACGATGCCGATGGCCGCCAGCTGGGTCGCCAGGACCAGGAACGCCAGGAAACTCCACGTCAGGCGCGAATCCTCGCCGGTCTGCCGCGACACCTCGTCCCAGATCACGGCGTCCGCGCCCTCACCTGGAGCCTCCGCCTCCGCCCTGTCGGCGCGGTCCGAGAGCACAAGGTCCGGTGCGATGACCGTAATCGATCCCCGTTGCTGGACATCGAGGGCGTGCAGCTTCTCCACGAGCCCCTCCACGGACTCCCGGGCCAGCAGTACCTCGATGACGTCCCCGGGCGGCGTGACGGAAGAGGCCTTCGCGAGCGCCACTTCCGAGACGCCGACGTGGTTCGTACAACTTTCGAGAACAACTCCGGATAATTCACCCGGAACACAAATGCGCACCTGCACGATCACGTGGCGGCCTCCTCAGACTCCTACCAGCCTAGCTTCCGCCCCGCGGCCGACGGCGCCGCCGCCCCCCTGGGTGCGCCGCCGGCCAGGCGTGTGAAGGACACCGCCGGGCCCGTGTGATTGGCAAAGAAAATTACGTTTCGGTAACATTGATGTTTTGGAAACCGGCCTGAAGGGATCTTTGTGTCGAACGAGCGAACCACCGTCACCCCGCCACGGGCGGATGCAGGTTCTCCGGCGACCCGAAAAACTAGCTACCGCCCCGAAGTCCAGGGCCTTCGCGCCCTCGCGGTCCTCATGGTGGTCACGTACCACGTGTGGCTGGGCCGGGTCTCCGGCGGCGTGGACATCTTCCTCCTCATTTCAGCCTTCCTGATGACACTCAGCTTCACGCGGAAAGTCGAAAGCGGCGCGCCGCTGCGGCTGCTCAGCCACTGGCTGCATCTGCTCAAGCGCCTGCTGCCCGCCGTCGTCGTGGTGGTTCTCGGCGTCCTCGCCGGCACCTGGGCCATCCTGCCGCAAAGCCGCTGGCCCGACGTCCTTGAACAGGCCTGGGCCTCCCTGCTGTACCGGCAGAACTGGCTCCTGGCGGACAGCGCCGTGGACTACTACGCCCAGGACCATTCGGGCGCGAGCCCGCTCCAGCACTTCTGGTCACTCTCGATCCAGGGCCAGGTGTTCGTGCTCTGGCCGCTCGTCTTTGCCGGCACCGCACTTCTTTCCCGCCTGCTCCGCCGCCGGACCGGCCAGGACCACGTCCTGCTGCGTTACCGCTCCCTGCTGGCCGCGGCCTTCGGCGCCATCTTCGCGGTGTCCCTGGCCTACTCGATCCAGCAGACCGCAACGAACCAGGCCCACGCCTACTTCGATACCGGAGCCCGGCTCTGGGAGTTCGCGCTCGGCTCGCTCCTGGCCCTCGCCCTGCCGTACCTGAAACCGGGCAGGGTCCTGCGCGTCGTGCTCGGCTGGGCCGGCCTCGTGGCCATGCTCTCCTGCGGGCTCCTGCTGACCGTGGACCGTTCGTTCCCCGGATTCATCGCGCTGTGGCCCACGCTGGCCGCCGCGGCGATCATCACCGCCGGTCAAAGCGGCAGCCGCTTCGGGGTTGACCGCTTCCTGACCTGGAAACCCCTGGTGGCGCTGGGGGATAACTCCTATGCGCTCTACCTCTGGCACTGGCCGCTGCTGGTCCTGGCCCTCGCCGGGGCGGGCATCACGGCGCCCAACCTGTTCCAGGGGCTGTGCATCGTTGCCGCGTCCCTCGTCCTGGCCGTGCTCACCACCCGCTTCGTCGAGAAGCCCCTGCGCGAATGGCACTGGCCCAAGCGCCGCGCCTGGCGCACCGCCGTCGTGATTGCCGCCTGTGGTGCCCTGCTGGCGGGTCCCGTCGCCGTGTGGCAGAGCCAGCTCCTGGCCGACGAAGCCGAGGCGGCGTCCCAGCCCAAGGAACTGACTCCCGGCGCGGCCGCCCTGGCACCGGAAAACGCCGGCAAGCCCACGCCGGAAGCCAAGATCATCCCCGCGCCGGCGGCGATGAAGAACGAGTGGGCGGACATCGACGGGCCGTGCACGGACGCCAACGTCCCCAGCGACCCCCTGCTTCAGGGGTGCCTGCAGAACAACAAGCCGGACAAGGTCACCAAACGGATCGTGGTGCTCGGTGACTCCCATGCCCAGCAGTACATGGCGGCGCTGGGCCCCATCGCGAAAAGCCACGGCTGGGAAGTTGTCACGCTGCTGAAGGGCAACTGCCGCTTCGGCGGGGAGTCCCCGGAGCGGGACGCGGACTGCAACGCCTTCAACCGGGCCAGCGCGCAGTACGTCCTGGACCACCGCCCCGACGCCGTTTTTACGGTTGCGTCCCTGACCCACAAGGAAGCGCCGTTCGAGACCGAAGTGCCTGAGTACCTGGCGGGCATCAAGCCCTTCACCGACGCCGGCATGGACGTGGTGGGCATCCGCGACAACCCCCGCTTCACCATCAATATGCCCGAGTGCGTCCAGAAGAACGGCCCGGATGCCTCGGAGTGCAACGTGCCGGAGCAGGAATCGCTCGCGGGGTCCTCACCGCTGGACGCGTACCGCGGCCAGGTGCCCAGGCTGCACCTCATGGACATGAGCGATTTCATCTGCGCCAACGGAACATGCCCCGCGGTGGTCGGCAACGTGTACGTCTACAAGGACGACAACCACCTGACCAAGACGTACGTCCAGACCATGATCCCCATGTTCGAACGGCGGCTGCTCGCCGCCACCGGCTGGAAGTAGTCCGACGCCGACCGGCCGGGAGCAGGCCCGGCCGGACGGGGGAGCCGTCCGGCATGGGGCGGCTCACATTGAAACCGGACATTACCGCCCGGAATATGGCTATCGCCGCCAAGGTTCTACTATTTATTGAGGACTTCTGCACGAATCATCTGCACGAACCTTCTGCATGACCTTCTGCACAGGCCAGACCCGTAATGACGGGCTGGTCATCTGTTGCAACCCCTACCCGTGAACCCGTAACCCAAGGTAAGAGGCGCACTCATGACCCAGCCCGAACACGATCCCTTCGGCTTCATCGGCCTGACGTACGACGACGTCCTGCTCCTGCCCGGCCACACCGACGTGATCCCCTCGGAAGCGGACACGTCGTCCCGGATCTCCAAGCGCATCACGGTCCAGACCCCGCTGCTCTCCGCCGCGATGGACACCGTCACGGAGTCCCGGATGGCCATCGCCATGGCCCGCCAGGGCGGTCTCGGCGTCGTGCACCGCAACCTCTCCATCGCCGACCAGGCCGACCAGGTGGACCGGGTCAAGCGCAGCGAATCCGGCATGATCACCAACCCCCTGACCATCGGCCCCGAGGCCACGCTGGCCGAGCTGGACGAAATCTGCGCACGCTACCGCGTTTCCGGCCTGCCGGTCGTGGACGAGGGCAACAGGCTGCTGGGCATCGTCACGAACCGCGACACCCGCTTCGTGCCCGAATCCGATTTCCCGTTGCGGCTGGTCAGCGATGTCATGACCAAGATGCCGCTCGTGACCGGACACGTCGGCATCAGCCGCGAGGAAGCCTCGCACAAGCTGGCCACGAACAAGATCGAGAAGCTCCCGCTCGTTGACGAGCAGGGCCGGCTCAAGGGCCTGATCACCACGAAGGACTTCACCAAGGCCGAGCAGTACCCGCTGGCCACCAAGGACGACGAAGGCCGCCTGCGCGTCGGCGCGGCGATCGGCTTTTTCGGCGACGGCTGGGAACGCGCCATGGCGCTGATCGACGCCGGTGTGGATGCCCTCTTCGTGGACACCGCGAACGGCCACTCCCAGGGTGTGCTGGAAATGATCCGCCGGCTCAAGTCCGATCCCGTTGCCGCGCACGTGGACATCATCGGCGGCCAGGCCGCCACCCGCGAAGGCGCCCAGGCCCTGATCGACGCCGGTGCCGACGGCATCAAGGTCGGCGTCGGTCCCGGGTCCATCTGCACCACCCGTGTGGTGGCCGGCGTCGGCGTCCCGCAGATCACGGCCATTTACGAGTCGGCGAAGGCCGCCATCCCGGCCGGCGTGCCGCTGATCGCCGACGGCGGCCTGCAGTACTCCGGTGACATCGGCAAGGCGCTCGTCGCCGGCGCCGACACCGTGATGCTCGGTTCCCTCCTGGCCGGTTGCGACGAATCCCCGGGCGACCTGATTTTCGTCAACGGCAAGCAGTTCAAGAGCTACCGCGGCATGGGCTCCCTCGGCGCCATGCAGACCCGCGGCAAGAACACCTCGTACTCCAAGGACCGCTACTTCCAGGCCGACGTCTCCGGCGATGACAAGCTCATCCCGGAAGGCATCGAGGGCCGGGTCGCGTACCGCGGTCCGCTGTCGTCGGTGGCGTACCAGCTGGTCGGCGGGCTCCGCCAGACCATGTTCTACACCGGCGCACCGACCGTGGCGGAGCTGAAGGCGCGCGGCAAGTTCGTCCGCATCACCGCGGCCGGGCTCAAGGAGTCGCACCCCCACGACATCCAGATGACGGTCGAAGCCCCGAACTACGGGTCACGCTAAGACCCGCCGCCCTTAACCCGGGTGAGCCCGCCGAAACCACAGTTTCGGCGGGCTCACCCGGGTTAAGGGCGCACCGAATCCCGGCGGCATGACCCCACCCAACTAGCTCGCAGCAGGGGCCGTTTTGGCGGCTCATAACGCCCCCTGCTGCGAGCTAGTTGGGCAGGGGGAGTGTCCTAGGCTGGAGGCATGTCCGAACTCCTGCCGGCACGCGCGCCCAAACGCAAGCTCGCGCTCAAGCCCTACGCCCGCGCCGTGGCACAAGTGCTGCGGGTGAGCTTCCGCGCCTCGCCCGCCGCCGTCGTCATGAAGGTCCTGGGCTCGCTGATCTCGGCACTGCTGCCGCTGGTCACGACGTACTTCGCCGCCCTGACCACCACGGCGCTGGCCGCCGCCTACGCGGGCGACGCCGACGCCGGCGCGCAGGCCGTCGTGTACGTCATCATCACCGCGGCACTCGGGCTCTTCTGGGGATCGTTCAGCAGCGTGGACCGCTACATCCAGCAGCTCATGAGTTTCCGGGTCGGCGCGATCGTCGGTGACCTGATGTACGAGCGCTTCCTGACCCTGGACTTCTGGCGCTACGACGACAAAGAGACCGTGGACCTGTACGACCGGGCGAAGCGTTTCTCCGACTCCTACGCCCGCGTCCTGGACCGGATCGCCGCCATTTTCACCCAGCTGGTCTCCGTGCTGCTGGCGATCGGCGCGCTGCTGCTGGTCAGCTGGTGGATCGCCGTGATCGTCCTGGTTGCGATCGTCCCCAGCGTCTACCTGCAGTTCAAGCTCTCCCGCGAACAGATCGCGCACTGGAACACCCAGGTCGATTCGCGCCGGCAGCGCAGGATGATCGAAACCAACCTCCTGCGGCCGCAGCACATCGCCGAGATGCGGCTTTACGGGATTGTCGGCTACCTGATGGGCCTGCGCTCCCGCCTGCGGGACGCCGATGAAAAGCGCCGGCTGGACTTCCAGAAGCGCTACATCCCCAAACAGCTCGCGGCCGATGCCCTGCAGTACGGCGCCGAGGTGGTCTCGTTGATCTGGGTGGTGGGCCAGATCATCGCCCGGGCCCAGCCGGTGGGGCAGTTCCTCTATGTCCAGCAGATTGTCAGCCGCGCCCTCTCGACCGCCAACAGCCTCGTCTCCTCACTGAGCTCAATCGATGAGGACCTGGCGAACCTCACGGACTACGAGCTCTTCATGGCCCTGCCCGTGCCGTCCGGCCACGCGCCGCCGCTGCTGCAGGCGCCGAAGACGGTGGAACTGCGGGACATCCGCTTCACGTACACCGGCAGCGAACTGGAGGTGATCCGCGGCATTTCGATGACCATCAGGCAGGGCCAGCACATCGCGATCGTGGGGGAGAACGGCGCCGGCAAGTCCACCCTGATCCGTATCCTGGCCGGGCTGTACCGTCCCGACTCCGGGCAGGTGCTGCTCGACGGCGTGGACCTCGCCGCCGTCGACGTCACCTCCTGGCACCGGCACCTGGCGGTGCTCAGCCAGGAGTTCCTGAAGTATGAATTCGCCACCGCGGCGGAAAACATCTTCTTCGGCGACGTCGATTCGCCCCGCGACGACGGACGGGTCCGGCGCTCCGCCGCGGATGCCGAGGCCCTCGAATTCATCAACAAACTGCCCAACGGCCTGGACAACCACGTCAGCAACTGGATGGAGGACCCGCGCGGGCGGAAGGGCTCCGGCCTTTCCGGCGGGCAGTGGCAGCGGCTGGCGATGGCCCGGAACTTCTACCGCGGCGCATCGTTCATGGTGATGGACGAGCCGACGTCGGCCATCGACGCGCTGGCGGAACACCGGATCTTCACGCGGCTCTTCGCTGACCGCAGCAGCACCATCATCGCCATCAGCCACCGCCTGGCCACGATCGAGAAGGCCGATGTGGTCTACATGCTCGAGGAAGGCCGCATCGTGGAACAAGGCACCCACAGGGAACTTGTGGCGCGCCGCGGCCGGTACTTCCGGATGTTCGAGTCCCAGCTCACCGTCCCGGACACCGAGAACGTCAGCGGCGAGTAAGCGGAGCGCCCTCGATGGTCGTCCGCACCCGGGCCAGGCTGGGTTCGGGCGGGACGCTGCTGAAGCCGAAGCTGACGGCGGGGCGGATGGCGGTGAGCGGGCCGGCGTCGGCGCCGTCCCAGCTGACGGTCGCGGAGTCGATGCGGTGCAGATCGGTGACCCCGTAGTATTCCCGCCGGCCGCCCTTGGCCGTGCCCGCAGTGCGCACGCCGGGGATGATTCTGCCCGCAATGGGGTTGACCGCACGCAGCCAGCGCGGATGCACCGCCAGAGCCCGGGGGACCAGCCGCGCCACGGCGCCCAGCCGGGTGCGGGACCCGAGCCGGGCGCGGATCCGCAGCGGCCCGGCGTCGACGGCGAGCTGCCCCGCCCCATGCTCTGATGCCAGGGGCACGATGCAGGTCTCGTCGAAGTTATAGACCGCGCTGATGAAGCCGGCGGCCTCGACGCTCGGTGCCAGCAGGATCCGGTGGCCGGAGGGCAGCTGGACCATCGCGTCGGTGAAGGACCCGAACGGGGACTGCGTCCATAGGCCCACCACCGCGCGCAGGCCCGAGCCCGTGCCGAGTCCGGCAATGTGTCCGTCGAAGATCCACCGCTGTCCGTTACGCCAAAGCATGACGCCACAGTACGCCGAAGCGGCGCCCCGCGTCCGCTGGGATAACCTAGAGCAGTGACTTACGAGATTGAGATTGGCCGTGGCAAGCGTGGGCGTCGTGCCTACTCCCTGGATGACATTGCGATCGTCCCCAACCGGCGCACCCGTGACCCCAAGGACGTCTCCGTCTCCTGGCAGATCGATGCCTACAAGTTCGACATGCCGGTCATCGCGGCGCCGATGGATTCGGCCATGTCGCCGGAGACAGTCATCGCCCTGGGCCGCCTCGGCGGACTCGGTGTGCTCGACCTCGAGGGCCTGTGGACCCGGTACGAGAACCCGCAGTCCGTACTGGACGAAATCGCGGGCCTCGCTGACGAGACCAACAGCCCGGCCGTCACCCGGCGCATGCAGGAGCTCTACCAGGCGCCGATCCAGCCTGAGCTGATCACCTCCCGCCTCGCCGAGATCCGCGCCGCCGGCGTCACGGTGGCCGGCTCCCTGACCCCGCAGCGTACGCAGGAACACTACAAGACCGTGGTGGCCGCCGGCGTCGACATCTTCGTCATCCGCGGGACCACTGTCTCGGCCGAGCACGTCTCCAAGGACCACGAGCCGCTAAACCTCAAGCAGTTCATCTACGAACTCGACGTCCCCGTGATCGTCGGCGGGGCGGCCGGCTACACCCCGGCCCTGCACCTGATGCGCACCGGCGCCGCCGGCGTGCTGGTCGGCTTCGGCGGCGGAGCCACCACCACCACCCGGCGCGCCCTGGGCATCCACTCGCCCATGGCCTCCGCGATCTCCGATGTCGCGGCGGCCCGCCGGGACTACATGGACGAGTCCGGTGGACGCTACGTCCATGTGATCGCCGACGGCGGCATGGGCTCCTCCGGCGACATCGTCAAAGCCATCGCCATGGGCGCCGACGCCGTGATGCTGGGCAGCGCCCTGGCCCGCGCCGACGAAGCCCCCGGCAAGGGCTGGCACTGGGGCCAGGAAGCCCACCACCTCGAACTGCCCCGCGGCGACAGGGTCAACGTGGGAACGGTCGGGCCGCTCGAAGAGGTTCTGTTCGGGCCCGGCCACCACACCAACGGCACCTCCAACCTCGTCGGCGCGCTGCGCCGTTCAATGGCTACCACCGGCTACTCGGACCTGAAGGAATTCCAGCGCGTCGACGTCGTCGTCTCGCCGTACGCCGGCAACTGAAACCGCGCGCGGGCCGTTGAGGGCCCTGCCCATCCGGGAAACTTGGACGTAGTCTGGTGCCCTACGAGGTTTGATCCGGATGGAGGCGTGACATGAACAGTTTTCCCGGCGGTTCTGCCGAGGCCGGAGGTGCCCTCGGGCCAGCGGCTCGCGAGGCTTCAATCACTGTGCTCAGGGGCAGCACCGCCCCCGGCAAAGAGCTCGACATCCTGATCGTGGGCGGAGGCATCGTGGGTGCCGGCGCCGCCCTCGACGCCGTGACCCGCGGGCTCAGTGTGGGCATCGTCGAGGCGAACGACTGGGCTGCGGGGACGTCGTCGCGGTCCTCGAAGCTCATCCACGGTGGCCTCCGGTACCTGGAAATGCTCGACTTCGGCCTGGTCAAAGAGGCACTGCATGAGCGCGGCCTCATTCTCTCCGTCCTGGCGCCGCACCTGGCCCGGCCGGTCCCGTTCCTGTACCCGCTCCACAAACCGTTCCTGGAGCGGCCCTATGTCGGCGCCGGAATCGCCCTGTACGACGCGATGTCCATCACCGGCGGACACAGCCGCGGCGTCCCCTTCCACAAGCACCTGTCCCGGCGAGGGACCCTGCGCGCCGCCCCCAGCCTCAAGGACGACGCCTTCGTCGGATCCATCCGCTACTACGACGGCCAGGTCGACGACGCCAAGTACGTCGCCAACCTCGTGCGGACCGCGGCGCACTACGGCGCCCACGCGGTCAACCAGATGTCGGTTGTGGACTTCGTACGCGAGGGCGAGCGCGTGGTCGGCGCCAAGGTGGTCAATCACGAGGACGGCTCCAGCTTCAAAATCCGCGCCAAGCAGGTCATCAACGCCACCGGGGTCTGGACGGACGAGACCCAGGCCATGGTGACAGACCGCGGGCAGCTCAAGGTGCGGGCGTCCAAGGGCATCCACCTCGTGGTGCCCCGCGACCGGATCCAGTCCACGGTGGGGCTGATCCTGAGGACCGAGAAATCCGTGCTCTTCGTGATCCCCTGGGGCAGGCACTGGATCATCGGGACCACTGACACCGACTGGCACCTCGACAAGGCCCACCCCGCGGCCTCCAGCAAGGACATCGACTACCTGCTCGAGCACGTCAACAAGGTCCTCAAGCGCCCGCTGACCCGCGAGGACGTCGAGGGCGTCTACGCGGGGCTGCGGCCGCTGCTGGCCGGGGAAAGCGATTCCACCGCGAAGCTCTCCCGCGAACACGTGGTGGCCCACCCCGTGCCGGGTCTCGTGGTGGTGGCGGGCGGTAAGTGGACCACCTACCGGGTCATGGCCAAGGACGCGGTCGACGAGGCGACGCGCAGCATGGACGAGCGCGTCCCGGCCAGCTGCACGGAATCCGTCCCGTTGCTGGGGGCGAGCGGTTTCAAGGCCGCGTGGAACCAGCGGAACCGGATGGCGGAGGAGACCGGCGTCCACGTTGCCCGGATCGAACACCTCCTCAACCGCTACGGTGCCATGACACCGGAGGTGCTGGCGCTCATCGCCGACAGCCCGGAACTGGCCGAACCGTTGCCGGGTGCTGACGACTACCTGGCCGCCGAAGCCGTCTACGCGGCCACGCACGAGGGAGCCCGGCACGTCCAGGACGTCCTGACCCGCCGCACCCGGATTTCGATTGAAGCGTGGGACCGCGGTGTGTCCGCCGCTCCGGTAGTCGCTAAACTAATGGGAGACGTTCTCGGCTGGAGTGATGCGCAGCGCGAGGGCGAAATCAAGCACTATCTGGCCCGGGTTGATGCCGAGCGCCTGAGCCAACAGCAGCCGGACGACGAATCCGCCGACGCCGCACGGCTGGGCGTGGAGGACATTGTGCCCCTGCGCTAAGACTCAGCGCCGGCCGGCAGTGCAGGATTGCAACGCTAGTCATTGGACTGCCGGCCGGCGTCACTGACGCCACTTCGAAGGGACATCTCTTGGCGGAACCACTGGACCGGTACGACGCCGAGCTCACCACACCCGAGATGGTGATCCTCGAAATGGATGCCACGGACAAGCTCGACGCCACTGCCCAGCTCGCGGAACGCATGCATGCTGCCGGACGAATCTCCGATCTCGAGGGCTTCCTCAAGCAGGTCAATGCCCGGGAGCACCAGCTCGCCACCGGCCTGCCCGGCGGTGTCGGCCTGCCGCACGCCCGCAGCGAGCTCGTGTCACAGACATCCATCGCGGTCGGCATCACGAAGTACGGCAGGGCGCTGGACTTCGGCGCGGCCGACGGCCCGGCCACAGTGATTCTGCTCATCGCCACCCCGGCGAGCTCCTTTTCCGATCACCTCGAAGTGCTGGCGACGCTGGCACGCTCACTGTCGAAAGAGTCCTTCCGCGAATCGCTCCGCCGCGCCTACGACGCCGAAGTGATCGCCGAACTGATCAATTCCAGCCTGGTGTTCTTCGACCACTGAGATTGGGGCAGGCCCTTTCGTGTCGACTCCGTCGCCACGCAGGGACCCGGCTGCCCCACTCTAGGGGCAGGCCCTTTCGTGTCGACTCCGTCGCCACGCAGGGACCCGGCTGCCCCTCTCTAGGGGCAGGCCCTTTCGTGTCGACTCCGTCGCCACGCAGGGACCCGGCTGCCCCTCTCTAGGGGCAGGCCC